>DASSTF010000119.1:0-16092 GCA_035708045.1 Rhodanobacteraceae bacterium
GCCGGAAAACCGCTTCAAGGGCTTTTTACGGATGGCAGAAGGGGCATCAAGGGCCGCGAGCGGCGGAAAGCCGCGTCGCATCAAGGCGTCGCACCGTCGGCGCCGGAAGTGCTCGACGGGTCACAGAAGCCAGCGATACTATGATCCCGGTGGCCGCTTTATCAGCCCGGATCCGATCAGACCCACACCAGGCAACATCTACAACTTCAATCGCTACGCTTATGCGAACAACAACCCCGTGCGGTTTATGGATCCGACGGGAACCACATGCGTGTCGACTGAAACTGGGTACAAGTGCAAAGTTGATGATAATACAGGGAATTTCAACAAGAGTGAGATTAAACGGATCAATAGCGCATATACGAAAGCAGTGAATCAGTTGTCGAAACATCCATTTCGATCTGTGGTGGTGACGGTTCGAGGCGTTAAATTTCGCGTATCCGCGGGTCAAGTTGCACATGCCTTGATAAAAGCGACAGTAAAAACTGGACGGGGAAACCCGAATGCACGAGGGCAGACTGAAGGTGGTTATTCACCGGACAGCAAGCCTGGTCAGCAGACGTGGCTTTCGTATCGCCGCGGCAGAGCCATTACTACAATCTTTCACAACGCCCTTGTTAAAGATAGAGCGGGACATTATCTGTCCGGCGACGTCGATGATGACCTTAAGCTAACATTTGGCCATGAGGGCATACATGAAACTCCTAACGACTCCGCTATGAGTGTTTTTAGCCCGAACATATTTAATTCTATCCACAATGCTGAATATAATCGTGCGGGCAATTACTTGGTCAACCCATATCTTCCTTTGGACAGTTTTTAACGTTGAGGGACTTTCATGTCAAATATTCCGACACGTGCGCTGTTCGCTACTTTTGTATCTGCAATGGTGGCTAGTATGCCAGCGTTATGTCATGCCTCTCAGTCATGCGTGACTAAAAGATATTATGCTTACGCTGCCCAGTCTGGAGTTTCTGCGATTCTCGTCGATAGTAAATATAAGACGTATAAGTTAGTAAGCAAGGGGATGAAAATTAGCGACATGGTTAAATCCTCATCCGATATTGGAGCTCAATACATTAACTGCGATACGGATCATTACTATTGCGTGGGTGGAAGGTTTAATATTTTAGTTCCCAAAAAGCTTAGTGGTTTAACTTGGGGAGATGATAAAAATGAGTGCAGTTCGGCACCTAATGCAGGCGGGCAAAAATACCGCGTTATATGTATGACAGATGATGGTATTGTGACAAAGTTTATGTATTCCAAGAGCCTAGGCCTTTTATCGTTTCAAACTGTCATTCCAATGGGTCCGAAGTATGTTTTGACAGCAGGTAGATGTGGCTTATTCTCTGAAAAATCAAGAAAATAAATGACGACTCTAAAAACGGTTTCATATTTACTTTCTGATATCCGTAAAGCGCAAGGCCCGCATCACTGCGGGCCTTGCCGTATGCGCCGTGATGGTTACGCGGCTACCGCTGCGCGGCGAGCAACGAATCCAGCACTTCTGACCATGCGCTGACGTGCACGGGGTAGCTGGCTGAGCTGTTCCAACTGTTGCTGGATCTTCGGTGCGGACCCGCGCTTGGTTGGGCCGCGTGGCGCTGGCTCACCGATCAAGTCTTCGATGCTGGTGCCAAGCGTGCGGGCCAGCAGCGGCAGCGTTCGTGATCGGCACGCGCCGGGTGCCGTTCTCGCGAAGCAGATTGGGGTCTACCTTTGTATTCTGCAGGCACGAGGTAGGCTTTGCAGTGGTAGGCTGGTTGCGGTGACGGGGGTGGGATTCGCATCCTTTTCTGGATTGCTCGACTCTGAAATGCCGCCCCCGTCACCTGCATCATCCGGAACGTCCATCCGTGGATGATGCTAGCTTTCGAGCCGTGGCTATCGATGGGAACCTCTCGCGTGGCATGCGTCCGAAAACGGTTCCAGGTTCAATTCCTGGCACTTAATAAACCACAAGCTCGCATCGCTGCGGTCCTTCCGTGGCGATGCGTGCTATACCGATGTGTAACGAGCATCAAGTCCAAAACTTGCGTGATGGCAACAAAGGGGCCAGTTTATTCTGGCCCCTGCTTTCTGTTTCCGATATCAACTGGTGCGTCGACGCAGGCCGACAAACGCGCCGACAAGCAGCAAGCCAAGACCAAAGATGCCCAATGCCGCGGGCTCGGGAACCGCCACCATGCTGGCGCCGATGGTCACGTCGTCAAGTCCGAACGCCGCGCCGAAACCATCGAAAGTCACTGATTTGGCATGGCCGGTGAAGTCCAGGCCCGTTTGCAACCAGCACGGAATGTCGCCGTTGCAATAAAAATCTGTACCGGACAGATCCAGATGGCCCAGCTCGGTGCCCTGGCCATCTTGGCCGCTGTACACCGTCATCGTGCCGGAAAAGGCGTCGAGAAAGGTGGTGTAGTAGAAATAGAGTCCGGTGTCGAACCCGTCTGCGACGTTCATGGTCATCGTGCCGTCACTGAACAAACCGGGGCCTGCCCAGTTTGGAGCGCTTGGCTCGTCAAAGACTGAGCGGACGTGCGCTCCCTGCCATCTCACTCCGTAGTCAGGACCGCCACACGAACGCTGGAAGAAAATGTTCCAGGTGGTACACCCGCCATCATAGTAGTTGTGTACTTTCGAGCCGGGCACCAGTCCGTCGAAGTTCATCATGACCGGTGTGGCACTGGCGACGCCGCATGCCAGCATCCCCAGAACCAAGGTCAACAAAACACCGATACGACTATTGCGCAATTTCATTGCAGCACCTCATGAATGTGCGTTCCATGTGAACGCGCCAGATTCAAGCAATTACCATGCCGAAATATCAAGTCCTTTTTATTCAATAAGTTGCTTGTCACAGGTTCCCGGCAACATCACCGATGTGTAAGGAATCTCGACAGTCGGAACTTGAGTTGTAAGGAATTTCGACTGGAACTTGCAGAAAGTCTGATACTCCGCAGCCGCCATTCCCTGCCGTCGGCGTACCCCTGCCGCTGGTCAGCTACGGCGGCACCTCCGCCGTCACCTTGCTGATCGGCTTCGGTGTGCTGATGTCCATCCATGCGCATCGGAAGATGCTGGTGTAGAAGCCTGCCGCAGCCCTGTTATTTGACGCGCCTTGCACCTAAGCTAGTTCCTGATCTCCATGTCGCCGCTTCCGGTCTCGACCTCAAACCGATGAATTTGCCGATGTCCCGACCCTTTCGTTTGTTGCTGTTGTTGCCGCTGCTGTTGTGCCTGAGCGCCTGCAGCACTCTTCATGCCGAAACCCATCCCGGCGAGGCCACGCTGATACGTGAGGTGGCGACGGCTACCGGCAAGAGTCCGGCGCGGTTGAAGGCGTTGCTGGGCGGGGCGCAGAAGCAGCAGAGCATCATCGATGCGATGAATCGGCCGGCCGAGTCGATGGCGTGGTCGGATTACCGCAAGATTTTCATGACGCCGACGCGCATCGACGACGGCATCGCGTTTTATCGCGAGCATCAGGCTCTGCTGGATCGTGTCAGCGCCGAGTATGGGGTGCCGGCGTCGTATCTGGTGGCCATCCTGGGCGTGGAGACCAATTACGGGCGGGTGACAGGCAGTTACAGGGTGCTGGATGCGCTGGTGACGCTGGCTTTCTATTACCCGCCGCGCGCGGACTTTTTCCGCAAGGAACTGAAGACGCTGCTGGAGTTGCCGTCCGACAAGCTGGCCGGGCCGCTGGATTCGCTGCAAGGCTCCTACGCCGGCGCGCAGGGCTGGGGGCAGTTCATGCCTTCCAGCATCAAGGCCTATGCCGTCGATGCCGATCATGACGGGCGCATCGATTTGATGGATTCGCTGCCGGACATCCTTGCCAGCGTGGCCAACTATTTCCATGCCCATGGCTGGGTCAAGGGTGGGCCGGTGGTCGTGCGCACGCAGGTCGATGACATGGCGCATGCCGTCAAGGTCGACCACAGCAAGCCGCTGTATCCGGTGGAGCAGTTCGAGGCCTGGGGTTATGCGCCACTGGCCAAAGTCAGTCCGGGCGAGCAGTCCACCTTGCTCAGCCTGGACGGCAGCGACGGCTCGCTGGACTGGCTGACCTTCCAGAACTTCTACGTGATCACCCGCTACAACCGCAGCCCGATGTACGCGATGGTGGTGCATCAGCTGGCCGATGCCATCGCGGCGGGCGTGAAAAACGATCGCATGGCGCGCGCCGCTCGATGAGCATGGCGTGGCGAGTCGCGGTCGTGCTGGCAGTCGCGGTCGTGCTGTCGGCCTGTGCTTCGCACAAGGTTCGCCCGTCCGCGCGGGGGGCGAACGCGGCAACGTCCGCGGCGTCGGCGGGTGATGCGTCGATCAGCGACAACATTCATTTGAGCCAGGACGAACGTTACCGGCTGCAGCACGACGGCGGCCCGGATCATGCGGAAGTGGACATCAGCGCCTTGCCGGAACCGGTGCCCAAGGTCGAGCCGCGCTCGCGCTACGGCAACATGTCGTCCTACAAGGTCAACGGGAAAACCTATCACGTGCTGTCCAGCGCCAAGGGCTACGACGAGCGAGGCATTGCTTCGTGGTATGGCAACAAGTTCAACGGTTATCTCACGTCGAGCATGGAGCGCTACGACATGTACAAGTTTTCGGCGGCCAGCAAGGTGTTGCCGCTGCCGACCTACGCGCGGGTGACCAATCTCGCCAACGGCAAAAGCGTGATCGTGCGCGTCAACGATCGTGGGCCGTTCGTGCCCAACCGCATCATCGACCTGTCCTACGCCGCCGCCGTGCGCATCGGCATCTGGCCCAAGGGTACGGGCATGGTGGAGGTGCAGGCCATCGATCCGGCGCATCCCGGGGAACTGTCGACGCCGCCGATTGTCCGAGACGACGGTGTCCGGCACGGGATCTGGCTGCAGGTGGGCGCGTTCGCGGACGAGGCCAATGCCCGACGGGTGGCCAATCGCCTGCGCCGGGCCGACCTTGCGCCGGTGCAGGTATCGCAGGTGACGTCGCAGGGTCGCCACCTCACGCGCGTGCGCCTGGGACCCCTGCCTGACGCCGCCGCTGCCGACAGGATCAGCGCGGCGATTCAACGTCTGGGCCTGCCCGCACCGCAAGTCGCGGTAGACTAAGGAGAATGTCAGGGGCGGCAATCGCGGCTACGGGAGGCACCGGTAGTGGCGGGATGGTCGTGACGGGACAATGAGGTGTGCCGGTTTTTGATCTGTTTTTGGAATGTTTTGATATGTTATTTCGCCGCCGTCAGGCACTTGTGACTTTCGCGGCCCTCGTGGCCAGCATCTTCATGCTCGGCGCGTTTGCCGGCCCGGCACCGCAGTCGACGCCGCAGCCGCAGGTACCGCAGCCGGCGGTGCCGAGCGTGCCCGTGCCGCCGCCGCCGGAGTTCAAGTCCTCCAGCTGGGTGCTGATGGACTACGCCACCGGACGCGTGCTGGCCAGCAAGGATCCGGATCAGCGCGTGGAGCCGGCCTCGATCACCAAGATCATGACGGACTATGTGGTTTCGGCCATGGTGACGGCCGGCAAGGTGCACATGGACGATCAGGTCTTCATCAGTGAAAACGCCTGGAAGAACGGCGGCGCCGGTACCGACGGCTCCACCAGCTTTCTCAAGGTGCATTCCAAGGTGCCGCTGAAAGTCCTGATGGAGGGCCTGATCGTGCAGTCCGGCAACGATGCGGCTATCGCCCTGGCCGAGCACGTGGCCGGCAGCGAGCAGGGTTTTGTGTCGCTGATGAACGCCTACGCCAAGCGCCTGGGCATGAAGAACACGCATTACTCCAACGTGTCCGGCTATCCGGTGCCCAACCACTACAGCACCGCGCGCGACACGGCGATCCTCTCGCGTGCGCTGATCCACGACTTCCCGGCGGACTACAAGATCTCGTCGATGAAGAAGGTCACCATCAACGGCATCACCCAGTACAACCGCAACAGCCTGCTGTGGCGCGACCCCAGCGTGGACGGCATCAAGACTGGCCACACCAAGGAAGCCGGTTATTGTCTGGCGGCCTCGGCCCAGCGCGAAGGCCAGCGTCTGATCGCGGTGGTCATGGGCACGCCCAGCTCCAAGGCGCGCGTCGATGACGCCGAGGCGCTGCTCAACTACGGGTTCCGCTTCTTCGAGTCGCACCAGCTCTACAAGGCCGGCCAGGTGCTGGCCAGCCCGCGCCTGTGGAAGGGCGACAAGGACCAGCTGCCGATCGGCCTGACCTCGGATCTGGCGCTGACCGTGAAGCGCGGCGCATACGAGCAGCTCAAGGCCAGCATCAATCTGCCGGCGACCTTGATCGCGCCGTTCAAGAAAGGCCAGCAGGTCGGCACGCTGACCATTTCGTTGGATGGCAAGACCTTGCTGACGCGCCCGGTCGTGGCCCTGGCCGACGCCCCCGAAGGCGGCTTCTTCTCGCGTCTGTGGGACACCATCCTGCTGTGGTTCCATGGCGGCGGCGCCAAGCAGACCACGGTCAAGCCGCAGGTGGCGGCGTGACCGGCAAGACCTCCGGCAATGGCGCCGACAAGGGCGGGCA
The DNA here is from genome assembly GCA_035708045.1 of Rhodanobacteraceae bacterium. Classification (GTDB taxonomy): domain Bacteria; phylum Pseudomonadota; class Gammaproteobacteria; order Xanthomonadales; family Rhodanobacteraceae; genus Oleiagrimonas. The sequence continues at coordinate 6,525 of DASSTF010000119.1, forward strand.
GCGCGGCTTCGTCTTTCCCGGACGCTTCACCATCACGGCGGTGGGCGACACCGCCGGCGATCTCAAGGCGCGCGTTCCCGAATTGCTGGAAAGCGTCGGCATCAAGGTGTTGCACGAAACCGTGCGGCACCGGCACTCGCGGGAAGGCAACTACATCTCGGTCACGGTCGATTTCGATTGCCCTTCACGCGAAGCCTACGAGGCGGCGCATACCGTGTTGCGTGCGGACGAGGCGATCAAGTACACCCTGTAACGATGCCTTGTAGTGATGTCGCGCGCCGCCATGTCCGTCATTGTCTCTTTTTCCTGATGGGGCCGTCATGCCTGTCCTGAATGTCCGGCGCCTCGGTCGCCAGCCCTATCAACCCGTGTGGCAGGCGATGCAGGCCTTCACCGACGCGCGCGACGCCGACACCATGGACGAGTTGTGGCTGCTGGAGCACGACCCGGTGTTCACCCTGGGCCAGGCCGGTCGGCCCGAGCACGTGCTTGCGCCCGGTGACATCCCGGTGGTGCATGTGGATCGCGGCGGCCAGGTGACCTATCACGGACCGGGGCAGATCGTGGCCTATCCGCTCCTGAACCTGCGCCGTCTGGGTGTGGGCGTTCGCGAGCTGGTGCATCGCATCGAGCAGGCCATCATTGATACTCTGGCACACTGGAGCATCGAAGCCGCACGCGTCGAGGGCGCTCCCGGCGTGTACGTGGCCGATGCCAAGATCGCGGCCCTGGGTTTGCGCGTGCGCCGCGGTTGCACCTTTCATGGACTGGCCTTCAACGTGGCCATGGACCTGGAGCCGTTTTTGCGTATCAATCCTTGCGGTTACAAGGGTTTGGCGGTCACCCAGGTGATAGACTTGGGCGGTCCTTCGCGGTTGCCCGATGTCGAAGACGTGCTGGTGGGCGAGTTTTGCCGCCAGTTCGGTCTTGAGGCACGGATGGCCGATCCCGTTGTTCCCGTTACCCAGGCAGCCCCTGCGGTTGCCGATCTTTCTGCACCATGAACCATCTGCAGTTCACGTCGCATCGCCACCCGAACCACGGTTCGCCGATGCGCTTGCCCCAACATGCAGACGCGCAGGTTCAAAGGCCTGCGACGTCGAGGTTGCCTGAATGAAATTGCGTTTCTGTTGTGCCCTGTTGCTGACCTTGCTGGCCCCCGGCGTCCAGGCCGGGCCCGCCACCCTGCCAGCGACGGCAGCATCCTCGTCGTCGGCCCCATCCACCTGTGCGGCTCCGGCGGCGGCGTCCAGCATCGACAAGAAGGCATCAGCGGTCTTCAAGCCGGTTCAGCCGACGGATGTCGAAACCGAGGCGGCGCAGCTTTCCGCACGCTTCCTGACGCGCTTCCACTACGACGCCAAGCCGCTCGACGACGCCATGTCGCAGAAGATCTTCAATGATTACCTGAAGGCGCTCGACGGCAGCAAGCTGTTCTTCACGCAGGCGGACGTCGACAAGTTCGCGCCGCTCAAGACCAAGCTGGACGATGCGATCTGGAACCGCGACCTGTCCGGTCCGTTCGCCATGTTCAACCTGTACGTCAAGCGCGCGCTCGACCGGTTCGAATATGCGCGCGACCTGCTCAAGCAGCATTTCGATTTTACGACCGACGCCACCTTCGATCTGGATCGCAAGAACGCGCCGTGGCCCAAGGATGCCCAGGCACTCGATGCGCTGTGGAAAAAGCGCGTCATGAACGACTGGCTGCGCCTGAAACTGACCGGCAAGAAGCCGGCGGACATTCGCAAGGTGCTCGACCGCCGCTACAAGGGCTACATCGACCGCATCCATCAACTGGACGGCCAGGACGCCTTCCAGCTCTTCATGGACACCGTGGCGCGCACCACCGATCCGCACACCGATTATTTCGGTCCGCGCCGGGCGGAGAACTTCGCCATCGCCATGCGCCTGTCGTTGGAAGGCATCGGCGCGGTGCTGCAGGAAGACAACGACTACACCCAAATCCGCGAACTGGTGCCGGGCGGCCCGGCCTCCGATTCCGGCCAGATCCACGTGGGCGACCGCATCGTCGGCGTGGCCCAGGGCAAGGACGGTTGCATGATGGACGTCATCGGCTGGCGTCTGGACGACGTCGTCGACAAGATCCGCGGCAAGAAAGGCACCGTGGTGCGCCTGGAAATCATCCCGGCCAAGGCCGGCCTGGACGGCAAGCATACGGTGGTGACGCTGACCCGCGAGAAGGTCACCATCAAGGAGCAAGCCGCCAAGAAGAAGATCATCAAGGTCACCGAGGGCGGCAAGACGCATCTCATCGGCGTGATCGACCTGCCTTCCTTCTACGAGGACTTTGCCGCCCGCAGCGCCGGCGATCCCGATTACAAGAGTGCGACGCGCGACGTGGCCAAGCTGCTCAAGGAGCTCAAGCAGAAGGGCGTGGACGGCATCATCGTGGATCTGCGCAACAACGGCGGCGGCTCGCTGAGTGAGGCGGTCAACCTGACCGGCCTGTTCATCGACAAGGGGCCGGTCGTGCAAGTGCGCCAGAGCGACGGCAGCGTGGAAGTGGACGCGGACACCGATCCGGGCATGGTCTGGGCCGGTCCGTTGGCGGTGATGGTCAACCGCGGCACGGCGTCGGCCTCGGAAATCTTCACCTCCGCCCTCAAGGACTACGGACGCGGCATCGTCATCGGCGAGCCCACCTTCGGCAAGGGCACGGTGCAGAACCTGGTCAACTTAGACCGCTTCGGCAGCCATCCCGGCAAGAAGCCGACCTATGGCGAGCTGAAGATGACCATCGCCAAGTTCTTCCGCATCAACGGCGGCTCGACCCAGCTGCGTGGCGTCAAGCCGGACATCGACTTCCCCAAGAACGGCGATGACAAGGATTTCGGCGAGGATACCTACGACAACGCCCTGCCGTGGACGCACATCGCGCCGGCCAAGTACCGGAAGGTGGCCGACCTGGAGTCGCTGGTTCCCGTGCTGGAAAAGAAGCACCAGCAGCGCGTGGCCAAGTCGCCGGCCTGGAAATTGCTGCTCGACGAACTGGCGGTCTATCGCAAGAACCGCGCGCGCACCGAAGTGTCGCTCAACGCCGACAAGCGCGAGGCCCAGCGCAAGCATTTCGAGGCGCTGCAGAAATCGTTCAACGCCCGCCACAAGGCCATCGACGGCAGCACCGACAGCATCCAGGTGCAACTGGATGACGGCCTGCAGCCGGACGAGCGCAGCCTGAAAAACCAGATCAAGGACGAGAAGGAAGCCGAGAACGCCCACGACGTGATGCTGGACGAAACCGCCCACATCGTGGCCGACGAGGTGGATCTGATCCACGCCAAGCCCAAGCTGGCTTCTGAAGTGTTGCCCTACGGCGGCAAGCAGACGCCCGGTTTCGGTTTGCCGGCGCTCAAGGTGGCCAGCGATGCGGGTGGGGCGGCCACGAGCCACTGACCCGGAACGTCGCCCGCGAACCATCCATCGTGGGAGCGAGCCTGCTCGCGATCAGATCTGCCGGGTGTATCAGGCATGCCGATCGCGAGCAGGCTCGCTCCTACAACAGCAGCTCAGGTTACCGCGCGCATGTAGGAGCCTGCCTGCAGGCGATCAGCCTCGGCGCATGATTGGGCCTTGAGGCTGGTCGGTCGCGAGCAGGCTCGCTCCTACACAAGAAAAGAACAAGAGCGCGAGTGAGGGGCTTGTCTGCGAGAGCCAACCTCACTCACGACGAGTGGCGACGCTTGGCGCGCTGCTCGCGCACCCAATCCTGCCAGGTCTTGATGTAGGCATGTTGCCGCAGCAACTTGGAATGCGGGTCGACGATGACTGTTTCGCCCGGCTTGACCGTTAGTTGGCCGCGCTTGTCGGTCATCGGCAGGGTGTGCAGCGTGTCGCCCACTTTGACCTCCACCGGCATCGGGAAGGGCAGGTCGTGAGGCGTCTCCCAGCGCAGCGACAAGGTGCCGTCGTGGCGCGTGACGTCCAGCTTCGGCAGCCTGGCCTGGTACAGGTAGACGTTGAAGAACCAGTCCAGCTTGCGTCCGGTGACCTTGTCGACGATGGCGATGTAGTCGCGCGTGGTGGCATAGCGTGGCTTGAAGTTGCCGGGCTTGGGATCGTCGCGCCCGTAGACCAGCAGGCGGATGGACTTGAAGAAGGCCTGGTCGCCGATCAGGCCGCGCAGCGAATGCAGCATCAGCGCGCCCTTGTTGTAGATGTCCTGGCCGGGGCCGGTCTTTTCGTCGTAGACCCCTTCCTCGGTCATCGGCTTGCCCGAAACGATCGGACGCCGATTCTCGATTTTCAGGCGCAGGTCGTGCAGCCAGGCGAAGTAGCCCATGTCGCCATGCAGGTATTGCGCGTAAAGCGGCTGCATGTAGGTGCCGAAACCTTCGTGCAGCCACATGTCGTCCCAGTCGGCGTTGGTCAGCTGGTTGCCGAACCACTCGTGCGCGAATTCGTGCTGCAGCAGGCGGTCGAAGCCGGTCGGATCGGGTCGGAAATGGTTGCCGTAGGCATTGATGGTCTGGTGTTCCATGCCCAGGTACGGCGTTTCCACCACGCCCATCTTCTCGTCGCCCCAGGGATACGGGCCGATTTCCTGCTCGAAGAAATCGAGAATGCTGGGGAAGGTGGCGAACAGTTTTTCGGCCTGCTTCTTCTCTCCCGGCAGATACCAGAAATCCATCGGAATGGTGTTGCCGTAACGGCTGTGATATTCGCCGTGCAGGTGCTTGTAGGGAGCGACGTTGATGGCCACGGCGTAGGTGTCCGGCTGCCGGGCGCGCCAGTGGAAAGTGCGCTCGTTGCCCTTGTCGGTGATGCCGATGAGCACGCCGTTGCCGGGCGCCACCAGCGGTTTGGGCACGGTGACGTAGAGGTCGACCCAGTCCGGCTCACCTTCCGGATTGTCGATGCAGGGCCAGAACAGGTCGCAACCGCTGCCTTCCACGGCGCTGGCGATCCACGGCTTGCCGTCCTTGGTGTGGCTCCAGACGAAGCCGCCGAGACCCCAGGGCGGATTCTCGGCCACGTGCGGATGGCCGCTGTAGCGCACGCCTACGGTTATCTTGCTGCCCGCGGCCAGTGTCTTGGACAGCTGGATGTGAATGCGGCCTTGCGGGTTGCTCCAGGCCGACCGGGCCAGAGGCTTGTCGTCGATCGTGATGGCGCTGATGGGCAGGTTGCGGTCCAGATCCAGCAGCAGATCGCCGGTGGCTTGCTTGGCGGTGAAGGTGAGGCGCGCGAAGCCGTCGATGCTTTTCGTCCCGGGATGCACGGTGATGTGCAAGGCGACGTGATCGAAATGCACGCGCTTTTGCGCGGCCGGCATGACGCCACCGGAGTTGCGGGTCAGCTGGGTCAGCGTCGGCTGATGCGTGGTGGCGGGAGTGGCGGCGATGGCGCTGGCGGCCAGGCCAAGAGTCAGCGCGGCGGTCAGCAAACGGAGACGAGGCATGGGGGTGGCCCGAGGTGAAAAACCCACTTTGCCACCATTCCCGCGCCGTGGAGAGCGTCGGAAGTCATGCTTGCAAGGTAGGCAGTACCCGCCTTACTTGTAGCGTTGGCGCAGGAAATCGAACATGGCGCGCAGGCTTTGCGCCTCGCCGCCACGCGGGCGGCCGGGGCGCTCGCTGTCGTTCCAGGCGTAGACGTCGGTGTGGATCCAGGCCACGTCGTTCGGTACGAAGCGCTCCAGGTACAGCGCCGCGGTGATGGCGCCGGCGTGCCGCGAAGGGCCCGAGTTGGCGAAATCGGCCACGTGCGATTCCAGCATGTGCATGTACGGCTGCCACAGCGGCAGCCGCCAGATCGGATCGTGCACGCGTCCGGCGGCTTCGAGCAGGGCGGCGGCCAAGGGGTCGCGATTACTGAACACGGCAGGCAGATCCGGGCCGAGAGCCACGCGCGCGGCGCCGGTCAGGGTGGCGAAATCCATGATGAGATCGGGATTCTGTTCGCCCGCGTAGGCCAGCGCGTCGCACAGGATGAGGCGGCCTTCGGCGTCGGTGTTGTCCACCTCGACCGTGTGTCCGGCGCGTGTACGCACTACCTCGCCGGGGCGCATGGCGTTGCCGGCGATGGAGTTTTCCACCGTCGGCACCAGCAGGGTCAGGCGCACCGGCAATCTGGCCTGCATGACCAATCCGGCCAGGGCGATGGCGTGCGCGGCGCCGCCCATGTCCTTTTTCATCCAGCGCATGCCCGAGGTGGGCTTGATGTTCAGGCCGCCGGAGTCGAAGCACACGCCCTTGCCGACCAGCACCAGTTTGGGATCGGTGGTCTTGCCCCAGTTGAGTTCGACCAGGCGCGGCGGTCGATGGCTGGCGCGGCCGACCATGTGGATGGTGGGGAAGTTGTTCTTCAGCAGGGCGTCGCCCACCCATTCGCGCACGCGCGCCTTGTGCGTCTTGCCGAGATCCTTGATGGCCGCGGCCAGCTGCTCCGGGCCCATGTCGTTGGTGGGCGTGTTGACCAGATCGCGCACCCGCGCGACGGCATCGATCATGGGCGCCAGCGCGGTCTTGACGGAGCGGGAAACGATCAGCTGTGCCGGGTCGCGCCCGGTCTTGCGGTAACGGGCAAAGCGGTAGGCGCCCAAAGCCCAGCCCAGTGCCGCGAGTTCGGCATCCAGGCTGGCGCCCTCGTCGGCCAGCCGGTAGCGGCCGGCGGGAAGCTGCCAGGGCAACGCCGCCAATGTCCACAAAGGATCATGCCGATGCACGCCCACCAGAACCTTTTCCAGACTGCCCTTTTCATCGGGCAGCAGCGCCACCCGACCCGGCAGCGGCTGAAAGCCGCTGGCGTCGAGCCAGCGCCTGAGTCGCGCGTTCAATCGACGCCGGCTACCGGCCAGGCTCGCGGCGTCCACGCATTCGACAACCGTGGCCTGGGTTCGGGCAGTGGCGGCGATGATGGCGTCCATGGGTACTCCGGCAGTGATATTGCCGCCCATGGTACCGCGCCGGAACCCACCCAACGCGCAAAACGTAGGGCGGTTCAGCGCGTGGCTTTGGCCTTGAGCAGTTCGCGCAGTTCGGATTTTTCGGCGTCGCTCAACCCACCGGCGGACTGTTGGGCGAGCAGGTCGGCGATGCGCTGTTCGCCGATCTGGCGCTGCATCTGCGTCAGCGCGCCTTGAAACTCGTGGCCAAGATCGACGTTGTCGATCAGCGGCGTGGCGGCAAGTTTTTGCAGCACGTCGTATTCGGGGCGGTCACGGAAGTGTTCCAGCAGGCCCGCCGTGTGGATGCCGGGGTGTTCGTGGATGGTGTCGACCAGCAAGGTCAGTAGGTCGATGCCGGGCTTGTCCAGCGCGGCGAAGGGGTAGGGCGCAGTCAGGTTGTCGGCCAGCGACGGCTCGGCGAGCAGCAGGGTGACGGCCTGGCGGACCAGGCTCAACTTGGCCGGGTTTGCGCGGGACGTAGCGCGTCGCGCGGGCGCATGGGCGGGGCTGGCCTGCGCGCCGGTGCGCTTTTCCAGTTCCTGCCCCATCAGGTCGCGGAAGACGCCGTCGGGCAGGCGCGCGATCAGCGGTCGCGCCTGTTCGGCCAGGCGCGCGCGGCCATCGAGGCTGGTGGTGTTGATGTCCTTGCCCAGGGTGTCGAACAGGTAGTCCGAAAGCGGCATGGCTTGAGACATGCGCTGACTGAAACCGTCCTTGCCTTCGGCGCGCACCAGCGAGTCGGGATCCTCGCCTTCGGGCAGGAACAGGAAGCCCGCCTGGCGGCCATCGCGCAGGCAGGGCAACGCCGCTTCCAGCGCCTTCCATGCGGCGGCGCGGCCCGCGCGATCGCCGTCGAAACAGAAGATCACCTCGGGCGCACTGCGGAACAGGCGCTCGGCGTGCTCGGGCGTGGTAGCGGTGCCGAGGGTGGCCACGGCAATGGGCAGGCCGGCCTGATGCAGGGCGATGGCATCCATGTAGCCTTCCACCACCAGCAGGCGTTCGAGCTTGCTGTTGGCCTGCTTCACCTGCCACAGCGCGAACAGTTCGCGACCCTTGTGGAACAGGGGCGTTTCCGGCGAGTTGAGGTATTTGGGGCCGTCGCCATCGAGGACGCGCCCACCGAAAGCGATGACGCGGCCGCGGCGATCCATGATCGGGAACATCAGCCGTCCGCGGAAACGATCGTATTTCTTGCCGCCCTGGCCCATCGACAACATGCCGGCCTGTTCCAGCCATTGCGTGCGTTCGGCGCTGCTGCCGAGCGCGCCGAGCACGCCGTCCCAGCGCTCCGGCGCCCAGCCGATGCGAAAAGCTTCGGCGGTGGCCGCGTCGATGCCGCGCCGTTCGCAATAGGCGAGCGCTTCCGGGCTTTGCGCCAATTGTTGCTGATACCAGCCGGCGGCGTTGTCCAGCAGCTGGTAAAGCCCGCTGCGATCCTCGCGCGGGCGGTCGTTGTGGCCGCCTTCGCGCGGCACGGTCACGCCGACCGTCTGCGCCAGTTCCTCGACCGCGTCGGGGAAATCCAGGTGCTCGTATTCCATCAGGAAGCGGATCGCGCTGCCGTGCGCGCCGCAGCCAAAGCAGTGGTAGAACTGCTTCTGCGGGCTGACGTAGAACGAAGGCGTGCGTTCGTTGTGGAACGGGCAACAGGCCGTCCACTCGCGCCCGGCCTTTTTCATGGGCACGCGCCGCTCGACCACGTCGACGATGTCGACGCGGGTGAGCAGGTCGTCAATGAAACTGTCGGGAATCAGGCCGGGCATGAGTTTCGATAGGATGCCACGCGGCGACCCGTCATGGTATGTCCCAAATCGCGTGAACCATCCAACCTGTGTGGACGACCCAACTCGGGTAGGGCGGGCACCGCCCGCCGAGGAACACCATACTTGCGAAGCATGGCATGGCGGGCAGTGCCCGCCCTACGCGTTCATGCGGGATATTGCGCTCAGCCCAGGCGCGCCTTGAGCTTCTGCGACAGCACGGCCATGTCGGCGCGTCCGGCGGCGCGCTCCTTGAGCAGGGCCATGACCTTGCCCATGTCGCGCATGGAGCTGGCGCCGGTTTCGCTGACAGCGGCTTCCAGCAGGGCGTCGACTTCGGCCTCGCTGAGCTGGGCCGGCAGGTAGGTTTCGATGACGGTCATCTCGGCACGCTCGACGTCGGCCAGATCCTGGCGTCCGGCGTTGTCGTACTGTTTGACCGAGTCCTTGCGCTGCTTGAGCATTTTTTCCAGCACCGCCAGCACCTGGGCGTCGTCCAGCTCGATGCGCTCGTCCACTTCGCGCTGCTTGATGGCGGCGTTGATCAGCCGGATCACGCCGAGGCGCGACTTGTCGCCGGCGCGCATGGCCGTTTTCATGTCATCGGTGAGGCGGGTTTTGAGGCTCACGGTATTCTCCTTAACAAACAACACAAAAAGCCGGCATCGCGCGAGGCGAGCCGGCCGGTGTGATCCAGCCATGCGACGCGGAAAACCGCGCCGGCAGTGCGATCAGTACAGGCGCGTGCGGCGCGCGGTGTCGCGCGACATGCGGCGCATGTGACGCTTCACGGCGGCGGCGCGCTTGCGCTTGCGTTCCTGAGTCGGCTTTTCGTAGAACTCGCGTTTGCGGGTTTCGGCCAGGATGCCGGCCTTTTCGCAGGTGCGCTTGAAGC
>DASSTF010000120.1:0-4117 GCA_035708045.1 Rhodanobacteraceae bacterium
GTATCGAACCATGAACGGCGCGGGGGACTTGGAGACTGCCCTTCGGTACCTCAGGGCGAACGGGTTTCGTTGAACGATGCGGCTGCCCTTTCAATAGCGGACTTTTCGGTGGCGACGACCCCGGCGGCTGCGCCAGATGCCGTAGCCGATGCCGACGAGTGCCAGCAGCAGCGGGATCAGGAGGATGTTGATGAGCTTGAGGCGCACGCCGAGCGAATCGATTTCGGCGTTGAGCTGGTGCTGGACGTCGCGCAACTGCTTGCGGATGGCGAGTTTGCGTTTGAGGTTCCGATCCAGTTCCTTGCGTTGTTCGCTGTTGCCGGGGGCGGCGTTGGTCTTACCCGGTTGCAGTTTGGCCAGACGCTTTTCGGTGGCGATCAGTTCCTGTTCCAGCTCGTGTTCCTTGATGCGGAATTTTTCGTCCGCGGCGCGGCGCATGGCTTCCACCCGCGTGAACGGACGCTGCGAGGTGGCGCGTCCGCGGATGGATATGAGGGCCGACGAGCCGCTCAGGTAGTCGATGATGTTGGTGACGAAATCGCCGTTGCCGGCGAAGGCGCTCAGCAGCGTCTCGCCGAGGAACGGCGTGGGCTGCACCCACATGCGGTTGGACAGGATGTCGGAGTCGGCGACCAGGATGATTTCGTTCGGCTTTTTGGCCTGCGTGAGGTCGCCCTTGCCTAGATGTCCAGGGAATGCCGTGTGAAACATCCCGCGCAGACGCGCGGCAATGACGTAGTGTTCGCCGCTGGGCTGGTAGTGCTCGAACAGCGTGGTCGGATCCACCGTCAGGCGCACGCGGCGCGCCGGCACCACCATGGCGTCGCCGCTGGTCTGCACCAGCGGTTCCAGGCGCGAGCTGGTGTGCGGCGCGAGTTCGAAGTAGCCGCTGCTGGAAACGTCGATGTTGCGCAGGCTGGCGGTGATGACGTCGTGGTGGTTGATGTTGCTCGAAGTCAGGCCCAGCATGGCCGGGTGGCGAACCGGCTCGGTGGTGCCGGCCAGGGCGATGGACAGCGCGCGCGAGCGGTCCAGCACCACTTCGTCGGGATCGAACTCCACCCCCCAGGCCTTGAACAGTTTCGGCAGATCGGAATGGCTGCCGGCGATGCTGCCGGCCACGGCGCCCACCGGCAGGGCGTCCATTTCCGCGTCTGGATCGACGAACACCACCAGATGCCCGCCGTGCAACACGTATTGGTCGATGGCATGCAGCGCATCGTCCGGCAGGTTTTTCGGATGGATGACCAGCAGCGTTTCGACATCGCCGGCGATGCGGTTGACCTTGGACGCATCCAGCATGTGGATATCGAACAGTTGGTGCAGCTGGCGCATGATGGCCCACGGCGGCGAGTCGGTGACCGGATCGCCCTCGATGGGCAGACTGCTGATGATGTCCACGCGCGGCTTGTGCTGCATGTTGAGCTCGTACAGCAGCTTGGCGATGTTGTATTCGAGGAAGGCTTCTTCGTTGGGGTCGAAAAACGGAATGGCCAGTTGCGTGCCGCGGACATTGCGGCCGGACAGGCCGAAGAACACTCGCTCGCCATTGTTGCCGCCGGGCATGGCGGTCAGGCCCGCGCCAAAGGCCCGGTCCTCGTCGTCGGAATATGGCACCGGGTCGACCACCTTGAGACGGATGCGTCCGTGCGAGCGTGCGGCCATTTCCTGCAACATGTCGCGCACGCGCTGCTCGTAGCTGCGCAGCTTGGGCAGGTCGCGGGTGGCGTGGCTGGAAAAATACAGGGTCAGGTGGATCGGCTGGCGCAGTTTGTCGATGATCTTGAGCGTGCCTTTCGACAGCGTGTAGAGGCCGTCTTCGGTCAGGTCGACGCGCGGAGCACGCGGCCATTGGCTGCTGGCGATCACGGCTGCCGTGAATACCACGATCAGGCCGCACAGGCCCAGCACGGCAAGGAAGGATCGGCGTATTCCTGTGCGCGGCATGTCAGTTGGCCCTGCGCAGGTTGAGTATCAGCACACCGGCGGCCAGCCAGAAAAGGATGCTGAGCACGAAATAGATCACGTCGCGCACATCCAGCACGCCGCGCGCGATCGCCGAAAAGTGATACAGGAAACTCATGTCGGCAACCGCACTCACCAGCGGCGGCGGCAGTATGCCGCCGGCGGCATCGAGCACCAGCGGCTGCCCGGCCAGGAGCAGCACGAAACACACCGCCGCCGTGAGCACGAAGGCCACGACCTGGCTGCGCGTCAGCGTGGACAGGCAGCAGCCCACGGCCAGATAGGCGCCGGCCATCAGCAGACTGCCGAGATATCCGGCCAGGATGACGCCGTTGTCGGGCCGCCCCAGGTAATTGACCGTCAACCAGATGGGAAAGGTCAGCGCCAGCACCAGCGCCACGAAAATCCATGCGGCGAAGAACTTGCCGAGCATGGCCTGGGTCGAGGTGATGGGCAGTGTGAGCAGCAATTCCAAAGTGCCGCTCTTGCGCTCCTCGGCCCACAGTTGCATGGACAAGGCTGGCACAAGGAACAGGTAGAGCCAGGGATGAAAATTGAAGAACGGTTGCAGGTCGGCCTGGCCGCGCTCGTAGAAATCACCCAGATAGAACGTCAGCGCACCGGCCAGGATCAGGAAGATCACGCTGAACACCCAGGCCAGCGGCGTCACGAAATAACTGCGCAACTCGCGCCGCATGACGCTGATGACGGCGCTCATGGGCGTGGCTCCGCATGCGTGGTGATGTGCCGGAACACCTCGTCGAGACGTCCGCGCTCGAGCTGCAGTTCGGCCAGTTCCAGGCCCTGCTCGCGCAGCAGGGATTGCACCGGCTCCAGCACCTGGCATCCGGGGCGTGGAAACACGGTGATGCGGCCATCCATCGGGTCGACCTCCACCGCCGACACTTCGCCAAGACGTTCCAGCATGCGCCTCGCCACCCCCGCGCCGGGCGCACTGAACGACACGGCGCCGTGATAGCGGGAACGTGTTTCCAGTTCCGCCGGCGTGGCATCGGCCAGAAGACGGCCTTCGGCGATGATGACCACGCGGCTGCACAGGGCGTGCACTTCTTCAAGCAGATGCGTCGAAATGAGGATGGTGCGATCGCGGGCCATGGCGTCGATCAGGGTTCGCACCTGGTGTTTCTGGTTGGGATCGAGGCCGTCGGTCGGCTCGTCGAGCATCAGTGCCGGCGGATCGTGGATGATCGCCTGGGCCAGCCCCACGCGGCGTCGGAAACCCTTGGAAAGCGTGTCGATGGTCTGCCCGAGCACGGCCTCCAGTTGCAGGCGCTCGATCACGTCGTCGAACCGCGTCCACAGGGTTTCGCCCTTGAGTCCGCGCGCGCGCGCGATGAAGCGCAGGAACTCCCGCACTGTCATTTCGCCGTAACTGGGAGCGCCCTCGGGCAGATAACCCAATGCGCGTCGCGCCTCCAGCGGCTGACGGCGCACGTCGAAACCGCACACCCGCGCCCGGCCCGAAGTGGGCGCCAGAAAGCCCGAAATCATGCGCATGGCCGTGGATTTGCCGGCGCCATTGGGGCCGAGCAGGCCCAGCACCTGCCCCGGCTCGGCGCGCAACGTCAGGTTATCCACGGCCGTGAGCGAGCCGTAACGGCGGGTGAGCTGTTCGGTTTCAATCATGGCTCGTGTCCGGCACGGTCAGACGCCTTCGGTTGCAATTATCCGGCTCGGGCACTGTAACGCATGGCGCGGTGTCCGTAGCCGGTTCTGATCCATCTTGATGCAAGAGCGCGCCTGCGCGCGAAATTGTGATCTGATCGCCCGCAGGCAGGTTCCTGCAGGAAAATCTCAAAACCCTGTGTCATTCCGGCGAAAGCCGGAATCTATTGCGATTGGAGCGGAAAGTTTTCAAATTCAACGATTTGACAAGTGCAAAAAATGGATTCCGGCTTTCGCCGGAATGACGTTGAGGAGAAATGGATTTCGCAACCCTGGAGATTATTGATTCCAGCTTTCGGATAGAAAAAACCCCCGCCTTTCCGGGCGGGGGTTTTGTGTCGTGTGCCGGGCGTGCCGTCAGTCTGACGTGCTGGCGGGCGCTGGTGCGCTGCTCGCCAGGGCCGGGGCACTACCGGCATTGGCCGGGGCGCTGCCGGCGGCGGCCGGGGCCCATGGATCGGAAGGC
>DASSTF010000121.1:0-5325 GCA_035708045.1 Rhodanobacteraceae bacterium
CTCAGCCCGGAACAACTGGCCAACAGTCACAGCCAGTTGCAGGAATTCATTGCGCATTATCCGTGGTTCTCACGTTTGGCCTACGTCGGCCTGCTGGCCCTCGTGGTGGCCACGGGCATCCCGGCCAGCGTGGTCATCACCGTGGCCGCAGGCCTGCTTTTCGGCATCCTTCAGGCCACCGCGCTGTCCACGGTGGGCGTGTTGCTGGGTTCCTGGTTGTTGTTTTTCGCCACGCGCATGGCCCTTGGCAAGGAACGCCACAAGGCTCCCGCGCTGGTCGAACGTCTGCGCCACGGCTATGCGCATCACCCCGGCAATTACACGCTGTTTCTGCGCCTCGCGCCGGGATTGCCATGGGGCGGCGTTACCGTCGCGCTGGCCTGGCTGCGTTGCCCGCTGAAACTGTTTTCGGGCGCCACGGCCTTGGGTGCGCTGGTGATGTCGATCATCGAATCGACCATTGGCGCCGGCATCCGTGAAGGTCTGGCGCGTGGTCAGCACCACTTCGACCTGATGGCGATGCTGTTCAATCCCTATATCCTGATCTCGTTGGGTGGTCTGGCCCTGCTGGCATTGCTGCCGCTCCTGTTCGGTCATCTGCACCACCCGCCCAGCCCACCGAATTCATCCTCATCCTGACAGCGTCCCGCCATGCGCCAGATCCGTCTGTATGTCGACATGCCGCTTGCCGGCGTCAGTGAACTGAACCTGCCGGCAGCCGTCGCACGGCATGCCGTCCGGGTATTGCGGCTGGCGGTCAATCAGGGGGTGACGCTTTTCAATGGCGATGGTTGCGACTACGCCGGCCGCATTGATGGCGTCGAAGGCAATGCCGTAAGGGTGCGCCTGCACGAACGGCGCGAACTGGCCAACGAATCGTCGTGGCCCTTGACGCTGGTGCAGTGCCTTGCCAAGGGCGACAAGATGGATCTGGTCGTGCAAAAGGCGACTGAGCTGGGGGTTGCACGTATCGTCCCCGTGCTCAGCGAACGTAGCGAGGTGCGCCTTGACGCCGCCCGCGCCGACAAACGTCTCAAGCATTGGCAGGCCATCGCCGCGTCCGCCTGCGAGCAATGCGGGCGCGCGCGGCTTCCCGTCATCGAGGCTCCGCAATCCCTCGCACAGTGGCTGAAGCACTCCGGATCAGGTTCGGCGCTGCGTCTGGCCCTCATGCCCGGCGCAGAAAGACGCATACGTGATCTGGTCATGCCGGATGACGGTGCCATCCTGGTCATCGGCCCCGAAGGCGGGCTGGGCGAGCGCGACGTCGCCGCGCTGACTTCGGCCAGTTTCTCAGGACTGACCCTTGGCCCGCGCATCCTGCGCACCGAAACCGCCGGGCTGGCCGCGCTGGCCGCGATTCAGGCCTGTCACGGCGACATTTGATCCCATTCATACTTCGAGCAGATGGGCCGTGAAGCGGCGACAGAACCCGGAAAAGTGATTCCGTCAGGCGGCCTCGGCGGCTTCCAGTGCGCGGGTGACTTCGTTTTCGATGAAGGCGAGATCGGGGATGATCGCTTCTTCGTCGCGCACCAGTACCTGCATTTGCACGCCCGGCGGCAAGTCGCCACCGTCGCCCGCGGGCACCAGGATGTCGTCGCTGATGGTGGTCAGGCGCGGGAAGCCCTGCGTCACCAGGGCCAGGAACGGCATGCGCGGATTGCCACCGAACACCTTGAGCACGGTGACGCGCGAGTTGAGCACGCCCTGCGGCTCGGGCAATCCGGCAAGTGTCGAAAACGCCACCAGGGGCAAACGCCAGCCTCGCCAGCCGATCCGCCCCAGAAGCCAGTTCGGCGTGCCTTCGACGCGATCCGGCGAGGACAGGGTGATCACTTCGGACACGGTGGCATTGGGCAGCAACAGGCGGCCGCCACTGATGGGAATCAACACGCCACGAATGTCACGCGGCAGCGGTTGCTTGTCGTTCATGCATAGTCCTCCACGAGGCGCCTGGCCAGATCCGTCGGCGAACCGCTGAAAGTGGCCAGTCCTTCCTCATGAATCCGCGTGGCCATGCCGGCATCGCTGCTGCTGGCTGGATCAAGTACCCACACCCGTCCGCCATGTTCGGTCACGGTGCGCGCGCCAGCCAATCCGTCGTCACCATCGCCGGCAAGCACGACGGCGGTCATGTCCGCGCCGAATGTGCCGGACAGCGCAGCCAGGCATTGATCGATCGATGGATCACCCTGGGCATCCGCGTCGGCCGGGGTCAACGACATGCGGCCGTCGCGCCCCACGTGACAACAGTGCCCCGCAGGCACCAGCCAGGCTTCGCAATGACGCGTTGTCGTGCCGTCTCCGGCCACTCGAACCGGCAGGCGCGTGGATGTATCCAATGCGGCGGCCATGACGTCGACATGCTGATCCTGCTGGTGCTGCACGATCAGCACGAGGGCAGGCAGGGCTTCGGGCAATCCGGCGAGAAACTCGCCGAGTTCGAGCGCGGCATCCTGTCCTGCCCCGACCAGCACGATGTGACGGATGCTGGCAAGGCCGGCATCGAGCACCATTTCGCTGACGGTCTTGTCGACCATGGTCGGCGACACGGATTCCTCCAGGGAAACCAGCTCGAGTTTCAGCCCCGGCTCGATGGACATGCCGTCATCGCCATCCTCGGGCTTGAGGTAATCCGCCGCCTGCATCTTTTCGATGCCGAACTGGCTGGCGTCCTCGCGACCGGCGTTCTCCGATTCCGCGGGCGCGGGCGGCGCGATATCCATATCGTCCAGACTCCAGTCGGTAACTGGCGCCGGCGTGGAAATCGTCTGACGTTGTTCGACATGTACGTCGGGCGTGGCCGGCGGCGCGGGAATGTTTCCCGTGAATTCGACGTCCGTCGCGCTCGTGTCGCCTTCGTCGGTGAGCAGTGCTTCCAGTTCGGCGGAGAGCAACTCCGACTCCGTGTTTTCCTGTTCGAGAACAGCGGGATCGTCCGATGCCGGAGCAGACTTTGGCGCTGATGCCACCGGGGCAACATCGGGTATGTCCAGTCGAGTGGCCTGATGCGGCGTCGCTCCACCTTGTGCTCGCGTTTCCACCTGCCGTGCGTCGGTCGGGCGTGGTGGATCGACATCGCCGCTGCCGATCAGCTTGACCGCCAGATGCCGCGCCCAGCGCGCCTTGTCCCAGCCGGACAGGTTGCGCGAGGCCTCGGCATCGTTGAACACGACGCGTTGCGACCCCTGTTCCAGCAGAGCGTGCAATCGATCGAAATGCTCGTCCTCGGCCGGCTCCAGATTGACCACGACCACATCGGCGCCGCTTTTCGCCAGGGTTTCCGGCTGCGCCTGCGCCGCCGCCCCCTCATAGACGATGCGCGCGCCCAAAGCGACCAGCGCTTCACGCAGATGAGCGCCCAGGTCGGCATCGGCAAACAGCAACGCCACGCCCGGGCCTGCCATGGTTTCAGCCATCGCCGCCTCCCAGCAACTGATTGATCTGCTCGACCAGATCGGCTTCCTGGTACGGCTTGCCGACGTAGCGATCCACCCCGATGTCCAGCGCACGCTGGCGATGCTTTTCGCCGGTACGCGAGGTGATCATGATGATCGGCACGTCCTTGAGGCGCGAATCGTTCTTCATATGGGTGGCCAGCTCGTAGCCGTCCATGCGCGGCATCTCGATATCCAGCAGCATCAGGTCGGGCACGCGTTCCTGCAGTTTTTCCAGGGCATCCATACCGTCCTTGGCGGTCATGACCTCGAACTCGTGACGCTCGAGGATGCGGCCCGTCACCTTGCGCATGGTGATCGAATCATCCACGACCATGACCGCCGGTTGCGTCGTCGGCTCCCGTTTCACCGGAGCCTGCGGAACCTCCGCCATGGTTTCATGCGTCGGCTCCTCGAAATGCTCGGCACGGGCGATGCCGTGACGCACCAGTGGCGCCAGATCCAGGATCAGCAGCACCGAGCCGTCGCCCATGATGGTGGCGCCGAAAATGCCGGGCACCGAGCTGACCTGCGGGCCCACCGGCTTGACCACGATTTCACGCGAGCCGATCACCGCGTCGATGCGAACGGCGGCACGCAGATCGCCGCTTCGCGCCAGCAGCAACGGTTGCTGCTGATCCTCGGCAAGATGGCCTGGCGGCACATTCAGCAAGCCGGCCATGTCGTGAATGGTGTATTCCTCGCCGGCATAGACGAAGCTGGAACCGGGAGCCGCCAGTTGCCGGCTGTGCTCGCCCGGCCTGATGCGCGCCACGCCCTGCACGGACGTCATGGGAACGGCAAAAGTGGCCTCGCCCACCTTGACCAGCACGGCCTGGGTCACGGCCAGCGTGAACGGCAGGCGCAAGACGAAGGTGGTGCCCTTGCCGCGTTCGGACTCGATGCGCAGGGTGCCGCCCAGCTGCTTGATCTCGTTGGCGACCACGTCCATGCCAACGCCGCGACCGGCCAGCTGGGTGACTTCGCCGGCGGTGGAGAAGCCGCTCTCCAGCACGAAACCGAACAGGTCGCTGTCCGTCAGTTCGACGTCCTCGCGCAGCAGCCCGCGGTCGATGGCCTTGGCGCGGATCGCGTCCCGGTCCATGCCCGCGCCGTCATCGCTGACGCGAATCACCACTTCGGTGGCGTCGCGGCTGACGTGGATCGACACCAAGCCCTCTTCCGGCTTGCCGACACGGCGGCGTTCCTCGGGCGACTCGATGCCATGCGCCAGCGCGTTGCGCAGCATGTGCTCGAACGGCGCCTTCATGCGTTCCAGCAGGTTGCGATCCATTTCGCCATGCGCACCGACGACCTGGAGCTGTGCCCGCTTGCCGGTTTCCTGGCCAGCCTGGCGCAGGGTGCGGCGCAGGGTCGGCACCATGGAATCGAACGGCACCATGCGCGTGCGCATGAGGCCTTCCTGCAGTTCGGAACTGACGCGCGACTGCTGCAAAAGCAGTGTTTCGGACTGGCGCGTGTTGTCGTCCAGCATGTTCTGCAGCGAGACCAGATCGGCGACCGACTCGGCCAGCGCACGAGAGTACTGCTGCAATTGCGAGAAACGATCCAGCTCCAGCGGATCGAAACCGTCCTGGTTCTCGTGTTCGCGCTGGTAGCGGGCGATGATTTGCGCCTCGGTCTCGATTTCCATCTTGCGCAGCTGGTCGCGCAGACGGGTCACGGTCTGGTCGAATTCGATCAGGTTGAAGCGGAAGCCGCTGACCTGCTGCTCCAGGCGCGCGCGGTAGATCGACACCTCGCCGGCGAAGTTGACCAGCGAATCGATGAGGTCGGCGCGCACGCGGATCATTTCCTGCGGCGCGTGCTGGGCAAATTCCTGCTCCGGCAGAAGATCGGGGCGTACGCGGGCCGGCTCTGCCGG
>DASSTF010000122.1:0-7847 GCA_035708045.1 Rhodanobacteraceae bacterium
TCAATACGGCCCGCGCAGCATCGGCTTCATCGCCTCCAGCAAGGCCAGCAACGAGGAAGCCTACCTGACGCAGAAGATCGCGCGCCTCATCATCGGCACCAACAGCGTCGACAACTCCTCGCGCTATTGCCAGAGCCCGGCCACCAAGGGCCTGCAGCGAACGGTCGGCATCGGCGCCGATTCGGGCACGATCCGCGATATCGAGAAGGCCGAGGTCGTGGTGCTGGTCGGCACCAACACTGCCGAGAATCATCCGGTGATCGCCTCGCGCATCAAGCGCGCGCACAAGCACCACGGCCAGAAGCTGATCGTCTTCGATCCGCGCAAGCACGAGATGGCCGAGCGCGCGGATCTTTTCGTGCGCACCAAACCGAGCACGGATCTGGCCTGGGCATTGGCACTGGCGCGCTACATGTTCGACCACGACCTGGCCGACATGGATTTTCTCAACGAGCGCGTCGAAAAGGTGGATGAATTCCGCGCTTCGCTGGAACCGTACACCATGGATTTTGCCGCCGAAATCACCGGCGTACCGAAACAGCAATTGATCGACGCGGCCGAGATGATCGGCAACGCCAAACGCGTGTGCCTGCTGTGGGCCATGGGCATCACCCAGCACGGCCACGGCGCCGACACCAGCACGGCGCTGGCGAACCTGATGCTCGTCACCGGCAATTTCGGCAGACCCGGCACCGGCGGCTATCCGATGCGCGGCCACAACAACGTGCAGGGCGCCAGCGATTTCGGCGCGCTCAAAACCGTCTACCCGGGCTACGAGAAAGTCACCGACGAGGAAGCGCGGGCACGCTGGGCCAAGGGCTGGGGCGTCGCACCGGAGCAGTTGTCAAACGAAAAGGGCCTGGACAACTTCGAGATGACGATGAAGGCCGGCGATGAGTTGAAGGCGATGTACATCATCGGCGAAGAAACCGCGGTGTCCGAATCCAACGCCAGAGAAACGCACGAGCATTTTTCCAAGCTCGACTTCATGGTGGTCGAGGACATGTTCGTCAGCACCACCGCCGAATTTGCCGACGTCATCCTGCCTGCGTGCGCCAGCGTCGAAAAGGAAGGTACGTACGTCAACACCGAGCGGCGCATCCAGCGTTTCCACGAAGTCATGCCGCCGCTCGGCGACAGCCGGCCCGACTGGCGCATCCTCACCGAGCTTGCCGCGCGCATGGGTCACGACTGGGGCTACACCCATCCCTCACAAATCATGGACGAATGCGCCGGCATCGCGAAGGTGTTTGCCGGCGTCAATTACGAGCGGCTGTCCGGATGGAAGTCGCTGGTGTGGCCGGTCGCCGAAGACGGAACCGATACACCGCTCCTGTACACCGACAAGTTCCACATGCCGGGCGGCAAGGCACAGCTGTACCCGCTTGAGTGGCAGGAGCCGGCCGAGGTGCCGGACGCGCAATACGATCTGCACGTCAACAACGGTCGCCTGCTGGAGCATTTCCAGTCGATGAACCAGACCGGCAAGGGGCCGCGCATGGCTTCCGAAGTGCCGCACTGGTTCATCGAGATCGGGCGCGACCTTGCCGCCGAACGCGGCATCGAGGATGGCACCTGGCTGCGCGTCATCTCGCGGCGCGGCGCCGTCAAGGTGCGGGCACTGGTGACCGATCGCGTGCATGGCAACGAGTTGTACCTGCCGATTCATCACGAAAAGCCGTCGATGAACCGGCTCACCGGCGATGCACACGACCCGGACGTCAACACGCCGGCCTACAAGGAAGTCGCGGTCCGGATCGAAAAGCTCGGCGAGCGTGGCGAGTCGCCGCTGCGCAAGAACAACTTCCGCTACGGCAATCCGACGCCACGCAAGAACGTCGGAGTCCAGGACAAGTGGGCGCGCGACGACTACGTGCCGATCACCGAAGAAGCGCCGCATCCGGAGAGAATATGATGGCCGAACCACTGAAATACACGCCCAGACCGCCGAAGATCGACCCCGACGCCCACGAGGCGCTCGAACAATTGCTGCAGACGGCGCACGAACATGGCGTCCTGCGTTTCGCGAACGACCTGATCGCGTCCAACCATCAATGGACGCAGGTCATCGTGGACGGCCTCAACAGCGAAAACTCGCGCAAGGCCGCGCAGAACCTCGCGATGTTCCTGATGCTGCTGTCACGCATCGAACCGGATCAGCTCTGCAAGGTGCTGTTCGCCGCCAGGGACAGCTTCGAGCACATGGCGCGCCACCGGCCGCAGGATGAGGAAGCCGACGCCCCGGGCATCAAGGGTTTCTACAACATGCTGCACGATGACGCGCTGTGGCAGACGCTGACACCACTCATCGGCGCGGTCAAGGCGTTCGGCGAAGGCCTGAACCGCGACGTGCACAAACCGGTCACCGCCTTTGCCGGCCAAGAAACCAAACAGTCGTGAGCGCCGCCAACTCCAGTTGGGTTCCCGCGTAACGACCCGGGATCAGGCCAATCCGCGAACGATCTGGCTTGCCGAAGCTATCCCGGACGGACGTGGCCGATCCGCTTCAGGCTTGCCGTTCCTCTCGACGACGCAACGCAAAGAAGCCTCCGATCAACAACACACCGAAGCCGAACATGCCGAGTGCCGCAGGCTCGGGAACTGGTACCTTTCCCGCATAAGCGACGATATTGTAAGCGGAACCTTCTGCACCCGGAGTTGAGCAACAGAGCGTATTCCAATGACCCTCGTCGGCCCCCATTGCCCAAAAGCTGAGCTGATATTTATCACCAATGGCTGTGGCAATGGACTGCGTGATGAGGTCATATGCTCCGACGGCACCACTACCCCACGCACAACCGGATCCACTCTGTCCATAGCCGCCGCATGCCACGGAGCTGTTTCCAAGGCGCCGTAAGGGTTGCGATAATACCAATCCACGGGCGCATTCGCGTAGCCCCCGCTCGGTGCGGTGCCGTCCTCGAAATCACCATTCTGAATCAGATTGACACCTGGGTTACCGACGTCGGTGACGGCAATGGTGTCCAAAAAAGTAGAGTCGAAGGTGTCATTGCGCATGGCAAACGTGATGTAGGTCGTCGTTTGCATTGCGAAGAAGTACGTCGTGTACTGCACGTAATGCACCGGGTTCGTGGGCACCGGCTGACCGTCCAGATTGATGATCCAGCCCGGGGGCGGTGACTCGTTCAAGGTAGTGGCGCGGGCTTGACCCGCAAGCATGGCCGCAACAGCCAGACCGGCAAAAAACAGTATCTTCGTCTTGTTCATGATGGCCACGCCGAGCGAATCGGGTTGAAAAACCGAAAGCAGCTTTACCTCAGCCATGCATTTTTAGTGCCGTACCTGATATACAACGGATTGCGTCGTGGCCGGCTCGAAACAAGTAAAGATTTTCGACAGCCGCCAAGGCCGGGAATGCCATCGTCGAGGTGGCATATTGCCTGGAACGGGCGCCAATACGTGATTTCAGCCGCCGGATCCTACTTCCGAAACCTTCATGAAAATGTACAACTTCTCGACATTGCTCCATTGGGGATGTCGCGCATTGCGAGCAGCACGCCCAGCTCATCGGGAATTTCACGACGGGGGCGCGTCTCCACGAACTCCAAGGCTCCGTCCTTCCTGTCGCAAATACCGGAGCGGGCAGCCCATCAAACGCCATGCACGAAACCGTCACTTTCCGGGGAGCTTCCGACCAAGCAGCGGCTGCCTTTTCGGCGCACGCTTGCGCTTCACGGCCCACACCACCAGCGCACCGGCCAGTGCGGCACCGGCGCCCAGCGCCGCCTTGTCGCGCGGCGTGAGCCGGGTGGGCCGCTCTGCGTAGCGACCGGCTTCGGGATACGCGTGCGCCGCAAGCCGCGCATCCTGGAGCGCGATCTGGATGACCTGGGCCGGGTGCAGGGCGCGACGGTCGGTGAGTGACGCGATCTGGGTGCGGCAGGAGAAGCCGTCGGCGATGATCAGCGTGTCCTTGGCCGCCGCGCGCACGGCCGGCAGCAGGACGCGTTCGCCGGCTTTGATCGACACATCGTGGTGCGCGCCGGCTTCGTAGCCGAAACTGCCGGCCATGCCGCAACAACCCGACTCCGGCATGTCGCATTCGATGCCGAGACGATCCAGCAGCGTGGTGAACGCCTGCGTGCCGAACAATGCCTTGTGATGGCAATGCGCATGCACCACCGCCCTGCCGCCAAGGCGCGGCAATCGGATGTCGTCCTGATGCGTCAGAAATTCGGCGAAGGTGAAGGTCTGTTGCGCAAGCCGCTGTGCATCGTCGTCGTCCGGGAACAGGTTGCCGAGTTCGTCGCGGAATATTGCCGTGCAACTCGGCTCCAGGCCGATCACTGGCACGCCGGCTCGAATCTCGTGACGCATCCTCGAAAGGATCTGTCGCAGTTGGCGACGCGCGAGATCGAGCATGCCGTAGTCGTACAACGGCCGTCCGCAACACAGGGCGCCGCGCGGCAATGTCACCTCGTAGCCCATCGCTTCCAGCGCCTCGACGGCCGCGATACCGACTTCCGGTTCGAAGAAATTGGTGAAAGTGTCCGGCCACAGCACGACGCGGGGACCGTCATGTGTCTTGCGATTGCGATGGGTGAACCAGTGCTTGAAGGTGTGCTCCGCGAAACCCGGCAGTGCGCGTTCCGGCGCGACGTCCGTCACCTGCTTGAAAAGTCGGGTGCGTGCAACCTTGTTGGCGAGGCCGGGTACGCACGAAGCGATCCGCGAGGCCCACGGGATCAGGCCGAACAGGTAGGCCGACAATGGACGCATGCGCTCCCGGTAATAATGCGAGAGGAATTCCGCCTTGTAGGTGGCCATGTCGACCTGCACCGGGCAGTCGTGCTTGCAACCCTTGCAGGCCAGACACAGATCCAGCGCGTCCTTCACTTCCTCGCTGCGCCAGCCGTCGCGGATCATGTCGCCGTCCATCATCTCGAACAGCAGACGTGCACGACCGCGCGTCGAATAGCGCTCCTCGCGGGTGGCCATGAAGCTCGGGCACATGGTGCCGCCGCCCAGCCGCCGGCACTTGCCGACGCCGAAGCAGCGCTGGGTGGCAAAGGCGAAACTGCCGTCGTCAGCGGGGAATTGGAAATGCGTCTTCACCGGCGGCATGCGTTGGGTGAGCGGCATCCTGAGATTGCTGTCCAGCGGATACGGGTCGGACACCTTGCCGGGATTCATGCGGCCGTCCGGATCCCAGATCGCCTTGAACTCGCGGAACGCCCGGATCAGCTCGGGGCCATACATGCGTTCCAGCAGTTCGCCGCGCGCCTGGCCGTCGCCGTGCTCGCCGGACAGCGAACCGCCATAACGCACGACCAGGTCGGCGGCGTCTTCCATGGTGCGACGGTAATTGGCGATACCCTCGCGGGTACGCAGGTCCCAGTCGATGCGTGTGTGCACGCAGCCAGCGCCGACGTGGCCGAACAACGCGGAAATACGCCGGCCGTGATCATTGATGAGCCGCTCGAAATCGCGCAGGAAGTCGCCGATCCTTTCCGGCGCGACGGCGGCATCCTCGAACGAAGGCCAGCCGGGATGCTCGCCCACGACCTTGGAGTGGCCCACCCCGCCCTCGCGCAGCGTCCAGATTTCCTTCTGCTCCTCGGCGCCGTCGTAGTATTTGACGCCGCACTGGTCGCCGCCCTCGATGTCGTCCAGCATGCGCTGTGCCTGTGCGCGGGCCTCGTCCTTGCTGGCGGCGCCGAACTCGACCAGCAGCCAGCCGTCACCTTCGGGCAGCAGTTCCGTGTGGCGCTGGAATCCCTTTTCCAGCTCGTTCCGTACCAGGCGCCGGTCGAACATTTCCAGACCGATGGGCTGATAATCGCGCAAGCTGGAGGCGCGGTCGGCAGCGGTGTAGCCGTCTTCGTAGCCGATCATCACCAGCACGCGGCATTGCGGGCTCGGCACCAGTTTGCATTTCGCGCGCAGCGTGAGTGCACAGGTCGCCTCGGTGCCGACCAGCGCGGCGGCAAGATTGAAATGGTTTTCCGGCAGCAGGCGGTCGAGGTTGTAACCGGAGATGCGACGCGGAATCTGCGGATAGCGCGCGCGGATGGCTTCGGCATAGCGCTCGCCAAGCGCCTTCAACCTGGCGTAGATCTCGCCACACCGGCCGCCTCCGGCGATGACGGCCTCCATGTCTTCGGGCGAAACCTCGCAGGGCAACGTCATCCGCGTGCCGTCGTAGAGCAGCACGTCCAACGCCTCGATATTGTCGGCGGTGACGCCGGACAGGATCGAATGCACGCCGCAGGAGTTGTTGCCGATCATGCCGCCCAACGTGCAACGGGTGTGCGTGGCCGGATCCGGGCCGAAGGTGAGTTGGTGGCGTTCGGCCTCGTCGCGCAGCGTATCCAGGATCACGCCGGGCTCGACCCACGCATGGCGCCGCTCGGGATCGAGTTCCAGGATGCGGTTCATGTACTTGCTGAAATCGATCAGCACCGCCGTGTTGACACTCTGGCCGGCAAGGCCGGTGCCGCAGCCGCGCGCGATGATCGGCGCCCCGTGCTCGCGGCACAGTGCGACGGTCCTGACCACGTCATCCACGCTTTTCGGCAGCACCACCCCGATCGGCACCTGCCGGTATACCGAAGCATCATTGGCGTACAACGCGCGGTCGCCTGGCTCGAAGCGCACTTCCCCGGTCACCTCGCGTGCAAGCGCAGCGGCCAGGCCCCGCCCGTCCACCTCGCGCGCGCCGGCCGGTACGCGCTCGTCAGCCAAGGTGTAGGCGTTACTCATCCTTGTGACCGGGCATGATGTTTTTCAGCTTTTTCTCCGCACGTCCGACCACACCGGCGGGGCTCGCCGCATAGGTCATCTCATGCGCCAGCGCGCGCGACATCGTCAGCGCGATGCGCTTGCGGTTGGGCTCGCCACGCGCGAGACCCTTGGCGAGGTTCTCGGCATGCTGCTTCTTGATGATCGGCGTCAACGGCATCTCGTTGGGATCGACCACCGCCTCGATCAGTACCGGTCCGGGCGTGTTCAACGCTTCCTTCAAACGCTTTTCGCAGTCATCCGGCGTTTCCAGACGGAAGGTCTTGAAACCGCAGGCTTCGGCGACCTTCGCGAAATCGATGGGCGCAAGCTGCACGCCGTACTCCGGATTGCCCAGATACGCCATCTGCTCCCACTTGATCAGGCCGAGCACGTTGTTCTTGACCACGATCACCTTGATCGGCAGGTTGTGCTGCACGCAGGTGACGAGGTCGCCCATCATCATGCTCAGACTGCCGTCGCCGGTCAGCGCGACGACCTGGCGATCCGGGAATGCCGCCTGCGCGCCGATCGCGTAGGGCAACGCGGCGGCCATGGAGCACATCGTGCCGGAGAACGAGAATTGCTGGCCGCGCTTGAGTTCGGTGCGCCCGGCCAGCGTGGTCACGGTGCCCGAATCGCCGCACAGGATCGCGTTGTCGGCCAGCGCGTGGCCCAGATGCCATGAAACCGCTTCGGATTTCATCAGGCCATTATCGCTCGGCGTGGTGCCGCGCTCGCGCATCAGTTCGCGCCACTCCTTCATGTTTTGCTGCGCGGTTTCGAGGAAGCTGCGATCGTCGTTGCGCTCGACCAGCGGAATCAGTTCGCGCAAGGTCAGCTGCGCATCGCCGGCCAGGCCCACTTCGATCGGATAGCGCAGGCCCAGGCGCTCGGGAAGATCGTCGATCTGCACTCCGACCGCCTGCCCGGGTTTGGCCATCCATCCGCTGTAGGGACTGGAGCTGCCGACGATCAGAAAGGCATCGCAGGCTTCCATCGCCAGTTGCGAGGCGCGCGTACCGACCAGGGCGTAACCGCCGGTGCAATACGGACTGTCGTCGGGCACGCAATCCTTGCCGAGCAGCGGCTTGACGATCACCGCA
>DASSTF010000123.1:0-25188 GCA_035708045.1 Rhodanobacteraceae bacterium
GCAGCATCATCGACGTGGGCGAGGGCGCTTCGCTGCGGCTCGTCGAACAACACATGGCCAGCGGCGAACATGCCCATCTCGGCACGCTGGTCACCGATGCCGTGCTGCGCGAGGACGCGGTGCTGGACTGGGTGATGCTGCAGAACGCCGGCGCCAAGGCCACGCTCGTGCGCCGCCAGGCCCTGCGCCAGGGCGCCCGTTCGGCGGCGCGCATCCATGCGCTGGAACTCGGCGGCAAGCTGGTCCGCAACGACATCGACGCGGTGCTGCGCGGCCAGGGCGCGCGCCTGGACACGCGCGGCGTGTTCGTGCCGCATGCGCGCCAGCTGCTGGACACGCATCTGGACATCCGCCACGCGGCGCTGGACACCGCCAGCGACGCGCTGTGGCGCGGCGTCGCCGACCAGGGCGGCCACGGCGTGTTCCATGGCCAGATCATCGTCGATCCGGGTGCCGACGGCACCGATGCCTCGCTCAACAACAAGAACCTGCTGCTGTCGCCGCAGGCCGCCATCGACACCCAGCCGGTACTGGAGATCTACGCCGACGAAGTGCAGGCGGCGCACGGCGCGACCGTCGGCCAACTCGACGAGCTGTCGCTGTTCTACCTGCGCTCGCGCGGCATCCCGTACGAGACGGCGCGCAAGCTGCTGACCGCCGCCTTCTGCCGGGCCGCACTCGATTCGCTGCACAACGAACCGCTGCGGGAGCACCTCGACGCCCTGCTGGTGGAGGTGCTCCCCATCGACGAGGCCACCGCATGAACGCGAAGCCCGAGACCGCCGCCGTCCTGCTGGATCCGGCCGAGGTGCGCAAGGATTTCCCGATCCTGGCGCGCCGCGTGCACGACAAGCCGCTGGTGTACCTGGACAGCGCCAACACCTCGCAGAAGCCGCAGGTGGTGATCGACACGGTCAGCCACTTTTTCGAACACTCCAACGCCAACGTGGCGCGCGCCGTGCATCAGCTCGGCGACGAGGCCACCACGGCCTACGAGGCCACGCGCGACAAACTGGCCGCCTTTATCGGCGCCAATGCGCGCGACGAGATCGTGTTCACTTCGGGCACCACCCAGGCCATCAACCTGGTCGCCTACAGCTACGCGTTGCCGAGGCTGGGCGAAGGCGACAGCATCCTGACCACGCAGATGGAGCACCACGCCAACATCGTGCCGTGGCAACTGGTGTGCCAGCGCAGCGGCGCCTCGCTCAAGGTGGCGCCGATCACCGAGTCCGGCGAACTGATCGTCGAGGCGTTCGTGAAAGCGTTGACGCCGGACGTGAAGCTGGCCTGCGTGACCCACGTCTCCAACGTGCTCGGCACCATCAACCCGGTCCGGCAACTGGCGCGCGAGTGCCGCAAGCGCGGCATTCCGCTGCTGGTGGACGGCTCGCAGGCCGCGCCGCACTTGCCGCTGGACGTGAAGTCCCTCGGCTGCGACTTCTATGCCCTCACCGGGCACAAGATGCTGGGGCCGACCGGCACCGGCGCCTTGTGGGCGCGCAGGGAGCACCTGGATGCCATGCCGCCGTTCTTCGGCGGCGGCGAGATGATCCGCGAAGTGAAGTTCTCCGGCACCACGTTTGCCGACGTGCCGCACAAATTCGAGGCCGGCACGCCCAACATCGCCGGCTTCGTGGGCCTGGGCGCGGCCATCGACTGCCTGAACGATCTGGGCATGGATCGCATCGCCGCCACCGAACACGAACTGGGCGGCTACATGGCCGAGGCACTGGCCGGCGTGCCGGGCCTGCGCATCTACGGACAGGCGCCGGACAAGGCCGCGGTGTTCTCGTTCCTGATCGAGGGCATCCACGCGCACGACCTGGCCACCATGCTCGATCTGGAAGGTGTGGCCGTGCGTTCGGGCCATCATTGCGCGCATCCGCTGATGCAGTTCTACGGCGTGCCGGCGACGGTGCGCGCCTCGCTGGCGTTCTACAACACGCGCGAGGAAATCGACCGTTTCGTCGAGGCCATCGCGAAGGTGCGCAAGCTGCTGGCTTGATCCAGAAACGACCCTCCCCATTGACCACACGATGGATTGCCACATGACCGACGCACTGCAGTTCCGCTCTGCCGCATCCGACGACATACCGGCCATCGTCGCGCTGGTGACATCGGCCTACCGTGGCGATGCCAGTCGCGCCGGCTGGACGACCGAAGCCGATCTGCTGGATGGCCAGCGCATCGACCCCGAAGGCGTGCTGGCCGACATCGAACGGCCGATGAGCCGCGTGCTGCTGGCCGAGAAAGGCGGTCAGCTGTTGGCTTGCGCGCACATCGAAAAGCAGGAAGCCGTCGGTTACTTCGGCATGTTCGCGGTGCAGCCCGGCCTGCAGGGCGGCGGCATCGGCAAACGCGTGCTGAGCGAGGCCGAGCGTATCGCGCGCGAGGAATGGCAATGCACCGACATGCGCATGACCGTGATCGACGTGCGCGACGAGCTGATCGCCTGGTACGAACGCCGTGGCTATCGCCGCACCGGCGAGTACCGGCCATTCCCCTATGGCGACGAGCGCTTCGGCATCCCCAGGCGCGACGACCTGCGCTTCGAATGGCTGGTCAAGCCGTTGCGCGTGGGAGCCGCGGCATGAGCGAGTGGGTCGAAGTCGGCACGCGCGACGACCTGCTGCCCGGCGAATTCACGGTCGTGTGGGACGAGGACACGCCGATCGCCGTGTACAACATCGATGGCGACCTGTACGCCATCGAGGATACCTGCACGCATGATGGCGGCGACCTGGCCGGCGGCGAGGTGTTCGGCTTCGAGGTCGAGTGTCCGCGCCACGGTGCGCGCTTCGACGTACGCACCGGTGCGGTAACCCGGGCGCCGGCGGTCACGCCGATCGCCTCGTTTCCCGTGAAAGAGGAAAACGGGCGCATCTGGACGCGGGACGACCGCTTCGACTGAGGGTTTTGCGGACCGGCATGACCTCTGGCCAGTTGCCGTCGGGCCGTAGTTGCGGCAGGCTAGGTTGTCGCTTCGGGGCTGGGGGCTCCGGACATTTGCCGCAGACGAGGGGAATCATGCCGTATTCGAGCCGATCCATCATCCGGACGTGGCTGGTGGCACTGGGTCTGGGATTGCCTGCACTGGCCATGGCCCATGCCCGGTCAGCGGACGCCGCCTCGGCGCCGGCACAGGCCGCCAGCGTTCCTGCCGCCGCCAGTGCACCCATTCCGTTCGTGTCGCCTCATGCCGCCAACTTCACGGTGCCCAGCGCTCCCGATGCCTGGGGCGGCCCACGCACCGCGGCCGACGCGACGCTGTCGGACGAGGTGACCAGCTACACCATTCACGCGACGCTGAACCCGGACAAGCACACGGTCGATGCGACCGAGCGCATGACCTGGCGCAACCGCAGCAAGCGTCCGGTCGACAAGGTCTATTTCCACCTTTATCTCAACGCCTTCGAGAATCCGGGCAGCACCTTCTTCACCGAGCGGCGCATGTTCTCCGGCAGCGGCGGCTCGCGTGGTGCGGCCAAGCTGAAGAAGGGTGAGTGGGGCTATATCGATCTCCAGAAGGTCGAACAGGACGGCCAGAAGGTGTCCTGGCGCTACGTGCAGCCGGACAACGGTCCCAAGACCGACCACACCGTGGTCGAATTCGATCTCGTCAAGCCGGTACCCGCCGGCGGCACGCTGACCCTGGACATCCAGTTCCACGACAAGCTGCCACGCGTGGTCGAGCGCACCGGCTGGTTCGGCAAGTTCCATCTGGTGGCGCAGTGGTTCCCCAAGATCGGCGTGCTGGAACTGCCGGGTGAGCGTGGCGCCACGCAGGTGCGCTGGAACGTGCACGAATTCCATTACCACAGCGAGTTCTACGCCGACTACGGCAATTACGACGTGACCCTGACGGTGCCGAAAAACTACACCGTCGGCGCCGTGGGCATGCAGCAGGGCAAGCCGGTCGTCGATGGCGACAAGGCGACCTACCGCTTTACGCAGAAGGACGTGGAGGATTTCGCCTGGGTGGCCGCGCCGGGTTATCTGACCAAGTCGACGGTCTGGACGGGGCCGGGCAGCCCCAGTGTCGACGTCAAGGTGATCTATCCGCCCGAATACGAGGTGGTGGCCGGGCCGACGATGAAGGCGACTACTGACGCGCTGACATACTTTTCGAAGACGCTGGGACCGTATCCGTACAAGACGGTCACCGCGGTGGTACCTCCATACAACGCCAGCGAGGCAGGCGGTATGGAATATCCGACGTTCTTCACCACGGAGTACTCGGACGAGTACACCAAGGGCACCATCAGCCAGTTCGAAATCGATTTCGTGACCATTCACGAGTTCGGCCACGGTTACTTCATGGGCATTCTCGGTTCGAATGAGTTCGAGGAACCCATGCTGGACGAGGGCATGAACGAGTATTGGGATCAGCGCATGCTGACCGGACGCAAGCAGAATATCTACATGACCACGCCCCTGCTGAAGATGCTTGGCATCCAGCCGACCATGCTTCCCTTCGCGTTGGAGCGTCTCAGTGGTGTGTTGGGCATCAACTTTCCGGCCGATTCGCTGGATGCCAACTCCTGGGATCGCATGTCCAATTCCAGCTATGGTTCGGTATATTCGCGCACGGCATCGACCATGCACACGCTGGAAAACCTGCTCGGCCACGAGGTCATGGGCAAGGCCATGAAGGCCTACTACGAGCGCTGGAAGTTCCGCCATCCCGACGCGGCGGACCTGCGCGACGTGCTGGCCGAGGTGTCGGGCAAGCCGAAGCTGGTCGACAGCATCTTCGAAGCCCAGGTCTACGGCACGCGCCGCGTGGATGACCGCGTGGTCGACATTCAGAGTATCGAGCTCAAGCCGCGCACGGGCAGCTACGTCAAGGACGGCAAGCGCGTCACGCGCACCGACGACGAGGTGGACAAGACCGTCAAGGCAGCGACCAAGGCGTGGAAAAAGCAGCATCCCAAGGCCAGGCATGGCGGGCCGTACCTGTGGCGCAGTTTCGTCACGGTCAAGCACGATGGCGCGGTGATGCCCGCCACGCTCAAGGTGACCTTTGCCGACGACTCCACCGAAACCGTGCAGTGGAACGACGGCAGCCGCTGGAAGCGCTTCAGCTTCGACAAGCCGGTCAAGGTGGTTTCCGCCGAGCTCGATCCGGAACACAAGAACTACCTTGACGCCAACATGCTCAACAACAGCTACACCGTCAAGGCCAACAAGACTGCTTCACGACGCTGGACGGCGGACTTCGCGGCTTTCGCCGAAAACTTCTACACGTTCCTGGTGACGCTATGACGACGAACAAACAACGCGTAGGCTGGGGCGCTTTTCCCAAAGCCATGTGGGCGGCATTGCAATGGCGCGTGATGCTGATCTGGATCGTGCTGATGGCGCTGCCGACGGCCATCGCGGCCTTGCCGGTGGGGCATGCGCTGGGCGCATTGCTCGATCATTCGGTGTACGCCAACGCCTTGGCGCACAAGTTCGACGGCTTGCTGATGGGCGACGCGATCACGTCGCTGATGCAGCACAACGCGGGCCTGGGCGGAGCGTACTCGGCGGCATTCATCGTGACCCTGCTGTTGTCGCCGTTCCTGACCGGCGTCGTGGTGACCGCGGTGCGCTCGATGCGGCAAGCCACGCTGGGCGAGTTGATGCATGGGGGGCTTCGCCAGTACTGGCGCATGTTGCGGCTGATGCTGTGGTCGCTGATACCCTACGGCATCGCCGTGGGCATCGGCAGCTTCGCGTTCGGCGCGGCATCGGCGCATGCGCAAACGGCGGTGCTGGAGTCGGTTGCCGATCATGGCTACCTGGCGGCCAAGATCATCCTGGTGGTGCTGGTGGTGCTGGCGCATGCGATGATGGAATCCAGTCGCGCGCAGATCGCGGCTGACGAAAATCTGCGTTCGGCAACGCGCGCCTTCGGACGTGGCATCGGCATGCTGGTGCGCCGTCCGCTGGCCACGCTGGGCCTGTATCTGGGCACCAGCATCGTGGGCTATGTGCTGGTGGTCCTGGTCGGCATGCTGCGCATCCGCACCGATGCCGTGGGCGTCGGCGGCTACATCGCGGCCATCCTGTTGGCGCAGCTGATCGTGGTGATCCTGGCCTGGCAACGTACCGCGCGCATCAGTGCGCTGACCATGGTGGCGTGTGGCGTGCCGTCACGCCGTCGGCATGGCAGCGGCGCCACTCTGGCGCCAGCCGTCTGACCGCATCGTCAAGACCATGAGCAGGGCGGGCAGTGCCCGCCCAGCTTGCGTCGTGATCGTGGTTCCGGGAAACGATGGATCAACCGTTTCTCATGGGGCTTCCGGCAACGTCAGTCGCACCAGCGCGATTTCGCCGCCACCGTCGACCAGGACGCGTGTGCCGGCCCGTGGCCGGATCCACGCGGCATGGCCCGCCTCCAGCAGCAATTGTTCATCGCCCACGCTCACGTCGGCCTGTCCGCTCAACATGCAGGCGAACCAGCGCGTATCCGTGCGCGGTAGCCACACCATCGAACCCAGCAGGGGGCGAACCATCAGGTCGCCGTCCACGCTATCGCGCAGCATCAGGTTGAAATCGCGACCCGGCCCGTCGGGCGAATGGCAGGCAAGGGCGCGGCCACCGTCGAAATGCATGACCTGCAAGCGTCTTGCATGAAGCCGCTCCCCGTCGTCGAAATGCAGTTCAAGGTTGCCGTCCAGCGGCGCCAGCAGGCGGCGTACGCCGGGCAGGACGGAAAAAGGACCGTCGGCGTCGATGCGTGCCAGGGAAATGCGCCATTGCCAATGATCGCGATCGGGGCCGGCGGCCAGCTCGGTGGTCAGGCCGCCGCCATTGGCCCACGGCTGTTCGCGGAACTGGCTGGGGGGAACGGCTTGCAGCATGTCCATGAGCGGCCCGTGGTCAGGATGCCGGCGGGTAGTAGGCGTATACCTCGGCGGGTGCGCCGAGGAAGGTTTTCTCGCTGATGTGTTTGCCGCCCAGGCGTTCCGCCACGCGCCGGGCATTGTCGTTGTCGTGGCGGATCAGACTGATGACCCGTGGCTGGCGCAGGCGCTGCCAGGCAAACTGCAGGGCGGCTTCGCTGGCTTCGGTGGCGTAGCCCTGATGGCGCTGATCGGGGCACAGCATCCACCCCAGTTCGACGTCGGGCCAGCCTTCGGGGCGCATCAAACCGACGCGACCGATGAAAGTCCGGTCGTCGCGGTGTTCCAGCGCCCACATGCCGAAGCCGCGCAGCTGCCAATGACCCAGCAGCATGGCCATGGAATGCCAGGCGTTCATGCGATTGAGGGCCCGACCGTCGCCGATCCAGCGCGTGCACGATGGGTCGGCAAGCATTGCCGCATAGCGGTCGAAATGCTGCTCGGTGAAGGCGGTCAGACGCAGACGGGGGGTTTCGATCTCGGGGATGTCGGACATGGCTGAAAAGGCATCGCCCGGCATGACCGGGCGACGTTGGATTCCCACTTGACGGTGCCATTCTCCCACGCCTTGGGGATACGATAAACCCTTGATTTGAAAACACAGTATGAATATGCCCGAACCAGCATGGCGCCGGCTTGGGCGGATGCGCCGAAAGCGAGTGTTTATGCGGCATTCAGGCTTTCCGCATGGCTTCGATCATGATCCGGCCGCGACATTTTTACGCGGCTCCCGGCAGGCTCGTGAAGTGCCGCGAAGCCGGCCCGCGTCGTGCGGGCCGGCTGTTTCCGTCAGTGCTTGACGTCGCCATGACGGGAATGGCGGCTGCCTGTGGCGGCGGCGTGGCTGTCGCCGAGAAGAATGTCGCCATGGTTGTGGGCCAGCGTGGCCGGACCGATGCCCTTGACCTTGGTCAGCTCGGCCACATTCTTGAACGGGCCGTGGGCCTTGCGGTACTTGACGATGGCCTGCGCCTTGGCCATGCCCACGCCGTCCAGCGCCTTGGCAATGGTGGCGGCATCGGCCTTGTTGATGTTGACCGGCGTGGCGGCCATGGCCGACAGGCTGAAGGCCGTGCCCATGATCAGGGCCAGGATGGATGTGGTCAGTTTGCGAGACATGCGTTTCTCCCGAATTGGATGGTGACAGGTGCGGCTGGCGCCGCTTCGCCAGTGTCGACAAGCCTGTCCGGCGACGCAGCCGGTACGGGCCGCGTCTTCGTGTCGGCCTTGTGACTCCAGTCATGTACGTGGCGGCTGACGCCATGTCATCCGGGGTGGACTGCTAGAATGGACGTTTCCCATTGCAAGACGAGGCAGCTCATGGACAACGCCAGGATCCGGTCTTTTGTCGAAGGCGTGTGGGACGAGGAAATCGTTCCCAAGCTGGTCGAGTACATCAGGATCCCCAACAAGTCGCCGCTTTACGACGCCAAGTGGGTCGAGCACGGCTACATGGATCAGGCGGTCGAGCTGATGTGCGACTGGGCGCGTCCAAAGCTGGAGCAGTTGCCTGGCGCCACGCTGGAAGTGGTGCGCCTGGAAGGCCGCACGCCGCTGATCTTCATCGAGGTGCCGGGTGAGGTGGACGACACCGTGGTGCTCTACGGCCATCTCGACAAGCAGCCGGAAATGACCGGGTGGCGCGAGGATCTGGGCCCATGGAAGCCGGTCATCGAGGGCGACAAGCTGTACGGCCGCGGCGGCGCCGACGACGGCTACGCCATCTTCGGTTCGCTGACCTCGCTGCTGGCCCTGCACGACCAGGGCGTGCCGCACGCGCGCTGCGTGATCCTGATCGAAGCCTGCGAGGAGTCGGGCAGCTACGACCTGCCGCACTACGTCGACCATCTGGCCGGGCGCATCGGCAACCCGTCGCTGGTGGTGTGCCTGGATTCAGGCTGCGCCAACTACGAGCAACTGTGGTTGACCACCTCGCTGCGCGGCATGATGGGCGGCGACCTCAAGGTCGAAGTGCTGACCGAAGGCGTGCATTCGGGCGATGCCTCCGGGGTGGTGCCGGACAGCTTCCGGGTACTGCGCCAGGTGCTGTCGCGCCTGGAAGACGAGACCACCGGCGAAATCCTGCCCGACGAGCTCAAGGTCGAAGTGCCCGCCGAGCGCATCGAACAGGCGAAGCAGTGCGCCGAAATCCTCGGCGACGAGGTCTACAGCAAGTTCCCGTGGGTCGAGGGCATGCGCCCGGCCAGCGACGACAAGGTCGACCTGATCCTGAGCCGCACCTGGCGCGCGCAGCTGGCGATCACCGGCATCGACGGCCTGCCGTCGCTGGACAATGCCGGCAACGTGCTGCGTCCGCATACGTCGGTCAAGCTCAGCCTGCGCCTGCCGCCGACGCTGGACGGCGAGAAGGCCGGCGATTTCGTCAAGGAACTGTTGGAGAAGGATCCGCCGTACGGCGCCAAGGTCAGTGTCGGCCTGGAGAAGGACGGCAGCGGCTGGAACGCGCCGCCGCTGTCGCCATGGCTGGCCGATGCGGTGTCGCAGGCCTCGGAAAACTACTACGGCAAGCCGTGCGCCTACATGGGCGAGGGCGGCTCGATCCCGTTCATGGGCATGCTCGGCGAGAAATTCCCCGAGGCGCAGTTCCTCATCACCGGCGTGCTCGGGCCGCATTCCAACGCGCACGGTCCCAACGAGTTCTTGCACATCCCCACCGGCAAGCGCGTGACCATGGTCGTGGCCGAAGTGCTGGCCAGGCATGGCGAGCGCATGCGGGCGTAATGGCCGATTCGCTTGCCCGGCGCTGGCAATCCGTGCGCGAGCGCGTGGACGCGGCCTGTCGTGAGGCAGGTCGCGATCCATCTGAGGTCGGCATCTTGCCGGTCAGCAAAACCTTCGACGCGAACGTCATTCGTGAAGCCATGGCCCTGGGCCTGACCCGCTTTGGCGAAAACCGCGTGCAGGAAGTGCGCCAGAAGCAGGCCGAATTGGCCGACGCCGCTATCGACTGGGTGGTCATCGGCCATCTGCAAACCAACAAGGCCAAGGATGTGGCGCGCCTGGCCAGCGAGGTGCAGTCGCTGGATCGCCTGGCCCTGGCCGAGGCGCTGGACAAGCGCCTGCAGCACGAGGGGCGCGCCATCGACGTGCTGGTGGAGGTCAAGACTTCGCCGGAAGATGCCAAGCACGGCCTGCCGCCTGAAGAACTGCCGGCTTTCCTGCGACAACTGCGCACTTTCGGCAGCCTGCGGGTATGTGGCCTGATGACCATGGCCGTGCACTCTCCCGATCCGCAGGCCGTGCGTGCCTGTTTCCGGCGCTTGCGCGAACTGCGCGACCAGGCCCGTGAGGAGGGTTTCGACTTGCCGCGCCTGTCCATGGGCATGAGCGGCGATTTCGCCCTGGCCATCGCCGAAGGCGCCACCGAGGTACGCATCGGTCGCGCCATCTTCGGTGAGCGCGCCGTGCATGGCTTGAACTTGAGTCATTCGCGGCCATCTAAACCTGATCCCGCCTGATTGGTTCGACGCGGTGGGTTACCCTGACGCCCATTCCCCCTGACTGGCTGTGCCATGCCTTTCGACTTGCCACCCGCCACCCGCGCGCTGCTGATCGCCAATGTGGCGGTCTTTCTGCTGCAGCAGTTGTTCTATCCGTTCCTAGCGGTGCATTTTGCCTTGTGGCCTTGGGGCGCGGCTCATCCAATGAGGATGCCGGATGGCAGCGTGGTCATGGTGGGTTTCCAGGTTTGGCAACTGGTGACCTACGCCTTCATGCATGGCGGATTCACCCACATCCTGTTCAACATGTTCGCGCTGTGGATGTTTGGCGGAGCCATTGAGCGCCTGTTCGGGCAGCGCGAGTTCTTGATCTACTATTTCGTGTGTCTGGTCGTGGCTGGTATCTGTCATGAACTGGTGGTGCAATTCTTCACCGGTGGGTTCTACCGCACGGTCGGCGCTTCGGGCGCCATCTTCGGCCTGCTGCTGGCCTTCGGCATGATGTTTCCGCATGAACGCATCATGCTCATCATCCCGCCCATCCCGATGCCGGCGTGGGTGTTCGTCACCGGCTACGGCGTGATCGAACTGATCCTTGGCGTGACCGGCACACAGCAGGGCGTGGCGCATTTCGCGCACCTGGGCGGCATGCTCGGCGGTTTCCTGCTGATTGAATACTGGCGCGGCAAGTTTCCGATCAAGC
This sequence comes from Rhodanobacteraceae bacterium, assembly GCA_035708045.1. Classification (GTDB taxonomy): domain Bacteria; phylum Pseudomonadota; class Gammaproteobacteria; order Xanthomonadales; family Rhodanobacteraceae; genus Oleiagrimonas. The sequence continues at coordinate 11,058 of DASSTF010000123.1, forward strand.
CACGCCGACGTTTGATGCGTTGAAGCAAGAAAAAACCGGCGCCCGAAGGCGCCGGTTGCAGTGGCGCGGTCAGGCGCCCGATTTTTTGCTGAAGATCATCCGGTAGATCCACAGAAGGATGATCGCTCCGATGACGCCGAGGATCAGTCCCCAGAATCCGCCGACGCCGGCTCCCGAAGCGGTGGCTCCCGCGCCCACGCCGAAGATCCACTTGGCGATGAAGCCGCCGATGAACGAGCCGATGATGCCGATGATGGCGGTGACGATGAAACCGCCGGGATCCTTGCCGGGCATGATCCACTTGGCAATGATGCCAATGACAAGGCCGATGATGAAAACCCACAACCAGTGCAACATACGCCTCTCCCGTATGAATGGTGGCCGGTTCCCCCTTGCCCGCATGGTGCAGGCGCCCCAATCATGCCTTGATTCTTATGCGCTTGGCTACATGTGACCTGAATCGGCGGCCTGGGCCGTGTGGTAAAATTGCCGGCTGCTAACCTTTCGTCCGCACAAGTGAGAATTCCATGCCGAAGCTCGCACAGCGCATGGGCCGCGCCAAGCCCAGTGCCATCATGGCCATTGCCGACCTTGCCAAGCGCCTGAAAGGCGAAGGCCGCGACATCATCAGCTTTTCCATCGGCGTGCCCAACTTCCTGCCGGGCAAGCATGTGTACGACGCGGTGCGCGAATCGCTGGATCACGATTCGGGCCAGTACGGCTCCAACCGCGGTGGCAACGCGATGCTGGACGCCTTCCTGAAACACATCGAAGAGATCGGCCTGACCGGCTACACGCGCGAGAACTGCGCCGCCGGCATCGGCGCCAAGCAGGTGCTGTACAACCTGGCCGAGGCACTGCTGGACGAGGGCGACGAGATCGTTTTCCCGACGCCGTACTGGACCAGCTACATGGACATCGCCGAGATCGTCGGCGCCCGCGTGACCACCTTGCCGTGCCCGCCCGAGCAGCACTACAAGCTGACGCCGGCGCAGCTGGACAAGGCGTTGCAGAGCAAGCCGCGCGTGTTCCTGTTCAACAACCCGTCCAACCCGACCGGCATGGTCTACACGAAGGACGAGATCGCCGCGCTGGCCGACGTGCTGGTGAAGTACCCGGAAACCTGGGTCATCACCGACGACATCTACAACCGCATGGTGTTCGACGGCATCGGCTACCACAACTTCGTGCATGCCCGTCCGGAATTGAAGGATCGCGTGATCTTCGTCGATTCGCTGTCCAAGACCTACGGCATGCCCGGCTGGCGCGTGGGCCTGATCGCCGCGCCTGTCGAAGTGGCCAACGCGGTGGTGACGCTCAACTCCAACCACATTACCAGCCTGCCGGAGGTGATCACGGCCGCCGCCGTGGCCGCGTTGTCTGGCCCGCAGGACATTCCCGCGGCGCGTTGCGCGGAATTCGCCCAGCGCCGCGACAAGGTGGTGGATGCGCTCAACGCCATCGACGGCGTGACCTGTCCGCGTCCGCAGGGCGCTTTCTACGCCTTCCCGGACGTGTCCTGCGCCTTCGGCAAGAGCCACGACAAGCGCACCATCACCGACGACGTCGAGCTGTGCAAGGCGCTGCTGGACGTCAAGGGCGTGGCTTGCGTGCCTGGTTCGGCCTTCGGCGAGCCGCGCGGCCTGCGCATCAGCTACACCTGCCCGGCCGAGCAACTGGAGCCCGGCATGCAGCGCATCCAGGAGTTCTTTGCCGAACTGAAATAACCGTAGGGTCGGTTCTGGCCCACCCACCATCCCACGCGGTGGGCGAGGGCCCACCCTACGACTCATTGTCACGGAGCAAACCCCATGAAAGCACCTGTTCGAGTTGCCGTCACCGGCGCCGCCGGAAACATCGGCTACGCCTTGCTGTTCCGCATTGCCGCCGGCGACATGCTGGGCAAGGATCAGCCGGTCATCCTGCATCTTCTGGAAATCACCCCGTCGATGGAGGCGCTCAAGGGCGTGGTGATGGAGCTCAACGATTGCGCTTTCCCGCTGCTGGCCGACATCGTCGCCACCGACGACGCCAACGTGGCCTTCAAGGACGTCGATTACGCCCTGCTGGTGGGCGCGCGTCCGCGCGGCCCGGGCATGGAGCGCAAGGACCTGCTGTCCGCCAACGGCGCCATCTTCGGCCCGCAGGGCAAGGCCCTGAACGACCACGCCAAGCGCGACGTCAAGGTGCTGGTGGTCGGCAACCCGGCCAACACCAACGCCCTGATCGCCCAGGCCAACGCGCCGGATCTCGATCCCAAGTGCTTCACCGCCATGGTGCGCCTGGACCACAACCGCGCCATGAGCCAGCTGGCCGAAAAGACCGGCAAGCACAACACCGACATCAAGAAGATGATCATCTGGGGCAACCACAGCTCCACCCAGTACCCGGACATCCATCACGCCACCGTGGACGGCAAGCCGGCCATGGAGCTGGTCGACCAGGCCTGGTACGAAGGCGAGTTCATTCCCACCGTGCAACAGCGCGGCGCGGCCATCATCAAGGCCCGTGGCGCATCCAGCGCGGCCTCGGCCGCCTCGGCCGCCATCGACCACATGCGTTCGTGGGCGCTGGGCACGGAAGAGGGCGACTGGGTGTCCATGGGCATCCCCGCCGACGGCAGCTACGGCATCGAGCCGGGCGTCATCTACGGCTACCCGGTGACCTGCAAGGACGGCAAGTACGCCATCGTGCAGGGCCTGGAGATCGGCGACTTTTCGCGTGAGCGCATGGACGCCACGCGCAAGGAGCTGGGCGAAGAGCGTGCCGCCGTCGAGAATCTGCTCGGCAAGTAAGCAGACAGCATGCGCATGCAAGGGGGCGGCTTCGGCCGCCCTTTTGCATTGTGGGCGGGATACGGAGAATGGCGGGTTTCCGGATCGGTTAAAATGCCACTTTTACGAGGAAGCTTCATGAGCGAACGCCTTTCCGCTGGCGCGCGATTCCGCGCCGCCCTTGATGCCGAATCGCCGCTGCAGGTCGTCGGCGCCATCACCGCCTATGCCGGCCTGATGGCCAGGCGCGTGGGCTACAAGGCGCTGTACCTTTCCGGCGGCGGGGTGGCGGCCAATTCGCTGGGCATGCCGGATCTGGGCATTTCCACCATGGAAGACGTGCTCACCGACGCCCGGCGCATCGTCGAGGCCACGCAGCTGCCGTTGCTGGTGGACATCGACACCGGCTGGGGTGGAGCCTTCAACATCGCGCGCACCATTCGTTCCTTCGAGCGCGTCGGCGTGGCCGCCGTACACATGGAGGATCAGGTCGGGCAGAAGCGCTGCGGCCATCGCCCGGGCAAGGAAGTGGTCACCAAGGCCGAAATGGTCGATCGCGTGAAGGCGGCCGTGGATGGCCGCACCGACTCCGATTTCGTCATCATGGCGCGTACCGACGCCGCCGCGAAGGAGGGCATCGACGCCGCCATCGAGCGCGCCGTGGCCTATGTCGAGGCCGGCGCCGACATGATCTTCCCCGAAGCGATGAAGACGCTGGACGACTACCGCAAGTTCAAGGCGGCGGTGAAGGTGCCGATCCTGGCCAACCTCACCGAATTCGGTTCCACGCCGTTCTTCACCACCGAAGAATTGAAGAGCGCCAACGTCGACATCGCGCTGTACTGCTGCGGCGCCTACCGCGCCATGAACAAGGCCGCGCTGGGTTTCTACGAAACCGTCCGTCGCGACGGCACGCAGAAGGCCTACGTGCCGCAGATGCAGACGCGCGAGGAGCTGTACGATTTTCTCGGTTACCACGCCTACGAGCAGAAGCTGGACGCACTGTTCGGCGGCGGCAACAAGGGATAGCAATCGTGTCCGACGCCCAGCCGCAAGAGCATGACGTTGCATCACCGCGTGTGGGCCACGCCCACCGTTGGGAGGCCTTCGGCGTGATCATTGCTTCGCTGGTCGGTCTGCTCGCGCTGCTGGTATCCGGTTACACCGCCTACATCCAGCGGCAACAGGTGCGTGCGCAGGTGTGGCCGCATTTGTCGATCGCGTACCAGGATCAGGCGTACAAACTCACCGTGTTCAACAAGGGCGTGGGGCCGGCCATAGTGCACAGTGTCGAAGTGACGGTCGACGGCAAGCCGCAACAGGATTGGGAGCATGCGTTGGCAGCCATGAACCTTCCGCACACCGAGTCCGACTACGGTCACTCGACGCTCGCCACCGCGGTGTTGAGTCCCGGCGATGCGCTGGCGGTGCTGGTTTTCGATGAGAAGGCGAAATACCAGCATTTCCGCACGGCCATGAGTGCGCACGGCCTTGTGAACATTTGTTACTGCTCGACTCTTGGCGACTGCTGGTTGCTCGAAGATCACCGCGCGCCAGTCAAGCCCGCCGTACGGCAGGTCGGGCAATGCCCGCGCCTGTCGCCCAAAGAAACATTCCGCGATTGAGCATCGCGAATTTGCCGTACACCATTATCGAAACACGGAGAACAACGTGAGCGAGACTACCGAGCAAACCAAGCCCAAGGGCAAGAAGTCCGTGGCCCTGTCCGGCGTCGCCGCCGGCAACACCGCCATCTGCACCGTCGGCCGCAGCGGCAACGACCTGCATTACCGCGGCTACGACATCAACGACCTGGCCACCAAGTCCAGCTTCGAGGCCGTGGCGCACCTGCTGGTGCACGGCGTGCTGCCGACCTGGAGCGAGCTGAAGAACTACCGCGCCAAGCTCAAGAGCATGCGCGGCCTGCCGGCGCCGGTGAAGGCCGTGCTGGAGCAGTTGCCGGCCTCCACCCATCCGATGGACGTGCTGCGTACCGGTTGTTCGGTGGTGGGCACGGTGCTGCCGGAGAAGGACGACCACAACGTCACCGGTGCGCGCGAAATTGCCGACCGCATGATGGCCTGTTTCGGCTCCATCCTGCTGTACTGGTACCACTACAGCCACAACGGCAAGCGCATCGACACGGAAACCGACGATGAAACCATTGCCGGCCATTTCCTGCACATGCTGCATGGCGTCGAGCCCACCGAGTTGCAGGCCGACTCGCTGGACAAGTCGCTGATCCTGTACGCCGAGCACGAGTTCAACGCATCCACCTTTACCGGTCGCGTCATCGCCGGCACCGGCTCGGACTTCTATTCGGCCCTGACCGGCGCCATCGGCGCCCTGCGCGGTCCCAAGCACGGCGGCGCCAACGAAGTGGCGATGGAAATCATCAGCCGCTACCGCAGCGCCGACGAGGCCGAAGCCGACATCCGCGAGCGCGTGGCCAACAAGGAAATCGTGATCGGCTTCGGCCATCCGGTGTACACCATCGGCGATCCACGCAATCCCATCATCAAGGAAATCAGCCGCAAGCTGTGTTCCGAGGGCGGCAACGACACGCTGTTCGAGGTGTCCGAGCGCATCGAGAACGTGATGATGGACATGAAGAAGATGTTCCCCAACCTCGACTGGTACTCGGCCAGTGCCTACCACATGATGGGCGTGCCGACGGCCATGTTCACGCCGCTGTTCGTGATCGCCCGCACCAGTGGCTGGAGCGCGCACATCATCGAGCAGCGCATCGACGGCAAGATCATCCGCCCGAGCGCCAACTATGTCGGCCCCGAGGATCAGGTGTTCACGCCGATCGAGAAGCGTTGAGCATCGGCATCCACCACGAAAGCGTCGGGCAGTCGCCCGGCGCTTTCATGCATCCGGTTCGTGAGGCATAAAGTCCCGGATGGCAACTTCGTCGCTCCCGGCCCCAAGGCACCATCCCATGCGTCTGCACTTGTTGGCGGCATATCTTCCGTGTTCTTCGAGGCGTGCCGGTCATGTATGGCTGGCGGCGGTACTTGTATTGTCCAGCGTGTGGCTGCCGATGGCACATGCACAGCAGTCACCGACGTTGGATCGTCTGGATATCGGCATCGGCGCTTATTACGCCACCAGCGACACCACCGTGGGTGCGAGCATCCCCGAGGGTTTCGCCGCCGCCAGCATCAATCTTGAGAACGACCTCGGCCTCGACAATCGTGGTTTGTCGGCGCGCATCCGGGCCGACGTGCTGATAGGCGATCATCAGGGGCTCTCGTTCGACTACTACCGCTACAACCGCAACAATGCGCAGACGTGGCAGCGTGCGGTCGACTGGCAAGGCGTCGTCCACGATATCCACGCGAAGCTGGATGGCAAGCTGGCTTTTGCTTTCGGCAGCGTGGCCTGGCGCTGGTGGTTCGGCAGCGGGGACAACGTGATCGGATTGGGCCTCGGCGCCAGTCATTACCGCGCGTCGGCGAGCTTCGTGGGCAACCTGCAGGTGGACGGGAAGGTACACGATTTCGACGAGCGTACCGGCGCCGGAGCCTGGGCGCCGCTGCTGCAGGTGGGCTGGCGGCACATGTTCAGCCCGCAGTGGCGCATGTATTTCTCGGGCGCCGGCGTGTTCAAGAACGGCGGCAAGTTGCAGGGACATATCTACAACGCCTCGCTTGGCGTCGAATGGTTGCCGATGCGGCGTCTCGGGTTTGCCGTCGAGTACGGCATCAACAGCATCCACATCAAGCAGTCGCACGAACATTACCGGGACAGTCTGGATCTGGAATTGAATGGCCCGTCGGCTTTTGTCTATCTGCGTTTCTAGAACCGGATCAACGGGCATGAAAAAGCCGTGGCGATGGTCGGCCACGGCTTCCAGGAATGAGGCAAATCGGTGTCAACCGATGCCTTCGGCCTTGAGCGCTTTTTGCACACCGGCATCCTCGTGCATGCGGACAAAGAAGGCATCGAGGGCTTCCAGGCCTTGCAAAGGCACCTTTTTGGCGCGCGCCCAGCGCAACACGACGAACAGGTAAGGGTCGGCAATCGAGCGGTGATCGCCGGCCAACCACGTGTGGGTCTGCAGCTGCGTGTCGATGCGCGTGAACAGCTTGCCCAGTTTTTCGCGCGCATGCTGCTGCAGATCTTCATGTTGCGCTTCATCGCTGATGAAACTTGCGGCGCCGAAGATGGGCTTGAAAGCCTGGTGCACGTCGGAATTGAGGAAGCCCAGCCAGCGGTTGACCTCGGCGCGGCTGCGCGCGTCGCTGCCGGCCAGTGCCGCATCGGGGTGCTTTTCGGCCAGATAGTGCAGGATGGCCACGTTTTCGGTCAGCGTCCATCCGTCATCGTCGACGAGGGCCGGCACGTGGCCGCCCGGGCTGATCTTGAGGTATTCGGGCGATTTCAGCTTGTCGCGGGCGACTTCGATGGCCTCGTAGGGCGCATGGATCCATTCCAGCACGATGTGGTCGGCCAGGGAGCAGGCGCCAGGCAGGTAATACAGTTTCATCAGCGGCTCCGTGTGAGGGGGAACGACCAGTATAGAGCGCGGCTCACCCGCTCTTTCGACGTGCACGGCGCGAAGCCAGATAGCCGAAGCCGCAGACACCCGCGATCAGGACGGCATCGAGCAACCATGCGGCCCAGGCATTGGCATCGAACCAGTTGCCGACCAGATGGTCGTGCGAAATCATGCGCGCCGCTGTCCAGGCGATGGTGCCGGCGCCGACGTAAATGATGATGGGGTAGCGTTCCATCAGGCGCAGGATCAGCGTCGAACCCCACACCACCAATGGCACGCTGATGAACAGGCCGATCACCACCAGGCCGATGTGGCCCTTGGCCGCGCCGGCGATGCCGAGCACGTTGTCCAGCCCCATCAGCGCGTCGGCCACGATGATCGTGCGCAACGCGATCCAGAAACCCGCGGCCTCGCGGACATGCGGTTCGTCCTGCGCGTCGTTGTGGCGCAAGAGGTTCCAGGCGATCGGTATCAGCACGATGCCGCCGATCAGCATCAATCCGGGCAGCTTCAGCAGGTAGACCACCCCGATGGTCAGGGCGATGCGCACGGCCACGGCGCCGAACGTGCCCCAGAAAATCGCCTGGCGCTGGCGGTGTCGCGGCAGGCGGCGTGCGGCCAGGGCGATGACCACGGCGTTGTCGCCGGCCAGCACCAGATCAATGACGATGATGCTGAGCAGGCCTGAAAAGAAATGCGGGGGGATGGAGAAAAAATCCATGCGGTTCTCGTGTTTGCGCGACGACACATGCGAACCCGGCGGCCGCGCAGGTTCCGCCGTGATCGCAAAAGTCTCGCCCGCGATGCAAACCGCCGCGGCAACCGGGGCGTCACGCCCGTGATGACGACTGCCGCGCAGGACGCCGAAGCGTCCGGGGCTACTCCCTTTTGGAATAGCCCGTGCATTCTTGCGGGCGGTTGGGCAGGCGTCAAGCGTTATCGTGACGCGCGGGTTAAAATGGGCGTTTTCATCTGCCGGAGTGCCCATGAGCGCCGATATCCGTTCCGCCCAGCGTCCCGATCCCGACCAGCCGATGCGTGACATCGCCGACTACGTGGTCGACTACCGCATCGACTCGAAAGAGGCCTACGACACCGCGCGCTACATGCTGCTGGATGCGCTGGGCTGCGCCATGCTGGCGATGAAGTTTCCCGAATGCGTCAAGCATCTGGGCCCGATCGTGCCCGGCGCGACCTTGCCCGGCGGCACCCGCGTGCCCGGCACCAGCCATGAGCTGGACCCGGTGCAGGGCGCCTTCGCCATCGGCACCCAGATCCGCTGGCTGGATTTCAACGACACCTGGCTGGCCGCCGAATGGGGTCACCCGTCGGACAACCTCGGCGCCATTCTCGCCGTGGGCGATTATCTCGGTCGCAAGGCCAAGCGCGAAGGCGGCACCGGCCCGACCGTGCGCGACGTGCTCACCGCCGCCATCAAGGCGCACGAAATCCAGGGCTGCTACGCGCTCCAGAACAGTTTCAATCGCGTCGGTCAGGATCATGTGATCCTGGTGCGCCTGGCCTCCACCGCCGTGACCACGCAGATGTTCGGCGGCGGCAAGGACGAAATCGTCACCGCCGTCTCGCACAGCTGGATCGACAACGGCGCGCTGCGCACCTATCGCCATGCGCCCAATACTGGCCCGCGCAAGAGCTGGGCCGCCGGCGATGCCTGCCGTCGCGCCGTCACCCACGCGCTCAACGCCGTGGACAAGGGCGTGGTGGGTTATCCCTCGGCGCTGAGCGCCAAGACCTGGGGCTTCTACGACGTCGCCTTTGGGGGCAAGCCGTTCGAGTTCGAGCGTCCGTTCGGCAGCTACGTGATGGAAAACGTGTTGTTCAAGATCAGCTTCCCGGCCGAGTTCCATGCCCAGACCGCCGTCGAGTGCGCCATGCAACTGCACGAGCAGGTAGCCGGCAGGCTGGACCAGATCGAAAGGATCGTCATCGAAACGCAGGAAGCGGGCTGCCGCATCATCGACAAGACCGGCCCGCTGGCCAATTATGCCGACCGCGACCACTGCATCCAATACATGGTGGCCGTGCCACTCATCTTCGGCCGCCTGGTGGCCGACGATTACAGCGACGAGGTGGCCGCCGATCCGCGCATCGACGCCCTGCGCGACAAGATGGAAGTGAAGGAAAATCCGCAGTTCACCCAGGACTATTTCGATCCGGACAAGCGTTACATCGGCAACGCCGTTCAGGTTTTCTTTGCCGACGGCAGCCATACCGACAAGGTTTCCATCGATTATCCGATCGGCCATCGCAAGCGTCGCGACGAGGGTATTCCGGTGTTGCTTGCCAAGTTCGAAAAGGCGCTGCGCGGCCATTTGCCGGCGCATCGGGTGGAGGCCATCCTGGCGGCCTGCGCCGATACCCAAAAGCTCGATGCAATGCCGATTTCCGATTTCATGGGGATATTCGCAACCTGAACCAATGCGTGACCGGCTCATGAACGGCCCATGACGAAAGCCGTTGATTTGTTTGTTTTTTGCTAAACTGGCATTCGCCGGTTCCGCAGGAATCCGGAGTTTGTCGGGTACATGAAACGGCTTTTTCCATGGATGTCTGTCAGGGGTGGAGCGGACATTACTGGTCACAAGAGAGGAGACTCGCAGATGAAACATAAGGGCTTGTGTTTACTGATTGCTCTGGCTCTGGGAGGCGGCGTGGTGGCGGCCCATGCCCAGGACACCCAGGACGGTGGCGCCATGTCCACCCAGGACAACAGCATGTCGCAAGACAGCAATGTGTCCAGTACCAGCGTCTGGCCCAATGGCTATGACGATCGTTGGTATGCTGCCCTGAGCGGGGGCATTTACGCCAACGATGACGACCGCAATACGCATCCCCGCCAGGGATATTTCGGTTTGGGTTTTGGCCGCTTCATTTCGCAAAATACCTCGATCGATTTTTTCGTTGACCACACTGGGCGCCAGCGTGATGCTGGCGGCGGCTGGATCAACAACAATTTCGGTGTGGCCGCACGGTTTTATGGCGGCGCCTGGAATGCATGGCGTCCCTATGCCTTGGCCGGCATCATGGGCAGTTATCACATCAATGACAGCGATCACGGCTGGGCGCCGGCTGCCGAGTTGGGTGTGGGTTTGTCCAAGACCATTTCCGACAATGCGGATTTCCGCGTCGAGACGGCCTATCGTTACGACTGGGACGACAAGACGCGGCCCAGCCAGAGCGGCTATGGCGACATTCTGCTCGGTATCCAGCTGATTGCGCGCTTCGGCAATCCGCCGGCGCCGCCACCGCCGGCTGCACCGCCGCCGCCGGCCGCACCGCCAGCGCCGACCTGCGACCAGCTGGATGACGACCACGACAACGTCAACAACTGCGACGACCAGTGCCCGAACACGGCTGCCGGCGCCTTGGTGGGCCCGGATGGTTGTCCGCAGAAGGTGGTCATCGACCTGCGCGGCGTGAACTTCAAGTTCGATCGTCCGAGCAAGGGCGAAACCGACATCGGTCCGACCCTGAAGGAGCCGACTTCGGATTCGATGGCCATCCTGCAGCAGGCAGTGGACACGCTGCAGCGCTATCCGCAGGTGAAGGTGATGGTGGCCGGTTACACCGACTCCATCGGCAGCGATGCCTACAACCAGAGCCTGTCGGAGCGTCGTGCGCAGATCGTGTACAACTACCTGACTTCGCATGGTATCGACGCCAGTCGTCTGGAAGGCCCGGTGGGCCATGGCGAGAACGATCCGGTTGCCAGCAACGACACCAAGGAAGGCCGTGCCCGCAACCGTCGTACCGAGCTGCAGGTGGATCAGTCCACCACCGGTGGCCAACAGCAGGATGACAGCAACGGCATGTAATGCCGACGGCATGAAGCCAAAAGAAAACCCCGCTTTGGCGGGGTTTTCTTTTATTCGTCTGCAGGGCAGGCGATTGGAAGGATTTTTTCGGACACGGATCAACACGGATAAAGCATGCCACCTCATCCGTATTTATCCGCGTAAATCCGTGTCAAAAAAGCTTTTTGTCCGGCCCGGTCATCAAGATGGGGCGCAGCTTTTACAGAACCCCGACCTGCTTGCCGATGCGGGTGAAGGCCTCAATGGCTTTGTCCAGATGCTCGCGCGTGTGCGCCGCGCTCATTTGCGTGCGGATACGGGCCTGGCCCTTGGGCACCACCGGGAAAAAGAAACCGGTGACATAGATGCCTTCGTCCAGCAGCGCATTGGCCATGGCTTGGGCCTTGGGGGCGTCATAAATCATCACCGGCACGATGGGATGGTTGCCGGGCTTGATGTCAAAGCCGGCGGCAGTCATGCGCTCGCGGAAATACTTCGTGTTGTCGGCCAGCGTGCGGCGCAGTTCATCGGCGCCTGCCAGCATGTCGAACACTTCGATGGCCGCAGCCACGATGTGCGGCGCCAGCGAGTTGGAAAACAGGTACGGACGCGAGCGCTGGCGAAGCATCGCGATGACTTCGCTGTGGCCGGTGGTGAAGCCGCCGAGTGCGCCGCCGAGCGCCTTGCCCAGCGTGCCGGTGAAGATGTCGATCTTGTCCATCACGCCATGGACTTCGGCCGAACCGCGTCCGCTGGCGCCGAGAAAGCCGGTGGCGTGGCATTCGTCGATGTGCACCATGGCGTTGTACTTTTCCGCGAGCGCAGTGATCTTGTCCAGCGGCGCGACCACGCCGTCCATCGAGAACACGCCGTCCGACGAAATCAGCTTGGTGCGCGCGCCGGCGGCATCGGCGGCCTGCAGCTGCTTTTCGAGGTCGGCCATGTCGCCGTTGGCGTAACGGAAGCGCTTGGCCTTGCACAGGCGCACGCCGTCGATGATGGAGGCGTGGTTCAGCGCATCGGAAATGATGGCGTCCTCTTCGCCAAGCAGCGGCTCGTAGAGACCGCCATTGGCATCGAAGCAGGCGGCGTAGAGGATGGTGTCGTCGGTGCCGAAGAAGCGGGATATTTTCGCCTCCAACTCCTTGTGCAGATCCTGGGTGCCACAGATGAAGCGCACCGAGGCCATGCCGAAGCCGTGCGTATCCAGCGCCTTCTTCGCTGCCTCGATCAGACGTGGAGAGTCGGCCAGACCGAGATAGTTGTTGGCGCAGAAGTTCAGCACCTTGCGGCCATCGGCGAGGGTGATCTCGGCCGATTGCGGCGAGGTGATGATGCGCTCGTCCTTGTACAGGCCCTGCTCGCGGATGGCATCCAGTTCGGTGGTGTAGCGGTCTTGTGCGGCGTAAGTCATGGCGGATCTCACTTCAAGGTTTTCGATTTCGTCGGATGGGATGGGGGCGCGGGCCACTCCACTTTGTCCGGCCCTATCAAGGGGACATAGGCGCCGGCGAGATTGCGTTCGTTGGCAGCGAAACTCCTGATCGCGGAAGCGCACAAGCTCAGTGGGTGCGGACCCGCGATCAGGATATTGGTGCGAATGAGCCAGAATGATTTCCTGGCAATGCGCTGCTTGCCGTAGACCTGCGCAATCTGTTGCGCCTGCTTGAAGGGCATGTGCGACAACGCTTGCGTGGTGATCGCGGTCTGGTAGGCGGCATCGGTCAGGTTCACGGCGCCGGTTCCGCCCCATTGACTCCACAGATAGCACGGACGCGGCGGTTGATTCTGGTTCTCCGGCGCCTTCTGCATGCGCGCCACCCGCCGATACAGGTAGGCGACACTCTTGTGCAGCGCGTCCCGGTTGGCGACAAGTTCCGCGCGGATCGAATGCATGGCGTCGTCGACCGCGCTTTGTTGCTGATGCTCGGTGACCCGATTGTTGATGAACAGCGCCAGCAGGATGCCGACCACGACGGCGAAGATCTGCACCACGAAATCGCCAAGACTGATCGCTTCGCGACGCAGCCAGCGCATGCGCCGGCGCGGCTCCGGGTCGGCGGGTTTTTTTGGCGCTTCGTCGTTCACCAGCTGCAGACCACCTTGCCGCACTGCCCGGACGCCATCAAATCGAAACCGGTCTGGAAATCGTCGATGGCGATCTGGTGGGTCAGCACCTTGCCCAGCGGAAAGCCGGTCTGCACCATCTGCGTCATCTTGTACCAGGTCTCGAACATGCGCCGGCCGTAGATGCCTTGCAGGGTGAGTCCCTTGAAGATCACCTTGTCCCAGTCGATGCCGGCGCCCGAAGGCAGCAGGCCGAGCAGGGCGATCTTGCCGCCGTGGTACATGCAATGCAGCATGTCGTTGAAGGCGTGCGGGTTGCCACTCATCTCCAGGCCCACGTCGAAACCTTCCATGTGCAGATCCGACACCACGTCCTTGAGACGCTGCTTGGAAACGTTGACGACACGCGTGGCGCCCATCTCGGCGGCCAGTTTCAAGCGGTAGTCGTTGACGTCGGTGACCACCACGTTGCGCGCGCCCACGTGCTTGGCGATGCCGGCGGCGATGATGCCGATCGGGCCGGCGCCGGTGATCAGCACGTCTTCGCCGACCATGTCGAATTCCAGCGCGCAGTGGGCGGCGTTGCCGTAGGGGTCGAAAAAGGCGGCCAGCTCCGAGGGAATCGAATCGGGGATGGGCCACAGGTTGCTGGCGGGCACGGCCACGTATTCGGCAAACGCGCCGTTGCGATTGACGCCGATGCCGACCGTATGCGGGCACAGGTGCGGACGGCCGGCGCGACAGTTGCGGCAATGGCCGCAGACCACGTGGCCTTCCGCCGAGACGCGGTCGCCGACGTGGTAATTCTCGACCGCCGAACCGAGCTCGACGATGCGGCCGACGAACTCGTGGCCGATGACGAGTCCGGGCTTGATGGTGCGCTGGCTCCACTCGTCCCACTTGTAGATGTGCAGGTCGGTGCCGCAGATGGCGGTCTTGTCCACCTTGATCAGCACTTCGTTGGGGCC
>DASSTF010000124.1:0-8839 GCA_035708045.1 Rhodanobacteraceae bacterium
CACAGCCACTTGTCATGCCGCAGCATGTCCTCGCTGTTGATGGGGTTGCCGTCCAGCCACTCCTTCAGCATCGGGCTGTTGACGTTGTCGTTGTAGCACCAGTTTTCGTTGCCGGTGTTGTACGGCGGGTCGATGAACACCAGGTCGACCTTGCCGGCGTAGCGGGGCAGCAGGCTTTTCAACGCGTGCAGATTGTCGCCCTGGATGATGAGATTTTCCGGATCGTCCCCGCAGGACTTTTCGGGCACCGGCATCAGCGGCCGAAACGGCACCGTCAGGTGATGGTTGTAGACGAATTCCTTTCCCTTGAAGTGCAGCTCTGGCATGACGGATCCTGCAGCGGATGGATGGTTGTGGTCGCCCATTGTGGCATCAAGCGGAAGGGAAACCATGCTCCCCTTCCATCGAGCGACATGGAAGGGTGGGCCTGGCGGTTGCGGCATCCATCTGGTTTCCGAGTGCATCGCAGCACGTGATGTTGCGAGAGCTGACAGTCACTTCATCATCGCATGCCGATGCTGTCCAACTCGGCGCCAGGCCTTCGGCCCGCAGATGCGTATAGCGATTGAGCATCTGCATGGATTTATGGCCGTTGATGGCGGCGATTTCCTGATCCGACAGCTCGGCTTCGACCAATGCGGCTGAAGGCTTCATGGCGAAGGTCGTGGAAGCGCACGTCGGCGAGTGCTTCGACGGGGTCGGGCTGAAAATTTACCCGGCAACAGACAGCGAAAAGCCCCGATGAACCCACCGAGGCTATAGCGCCGACCGGGAACCCCCAATCCACTTGCCCAACAGTTTACGCCACGTATGTGGGTTGTGTATAGCTCCACGCGGAGATGGTGGGCCCACCAGGACTTGAACCTGGAACCAACGGATTATGAGTCCGCTGCTCTAACCAATTGAGCTATAGGCCCGTCGCGACGAAGTCGTACATGGTAGCGACAGCGCCTCGTCATGGGTAGCCGTCGGAAGACGGGTCGGCCTTTTCCTACGGCGGATTCCATACATGCCTACATGTCGCGGGCGGAATGCCGGGCAGCCGGCTGCGGAAGAACGGGCGAGAATGCCGGCTTGCAGTCGATGGCAGGAGGCAAGGGTATGCGCGGTTGGAGAGTGGCGTGGTTGGCGTGCATCTGGTGTTTCGTGGCGGCGGTTCGGGCGGGCACGCCGCCAGCGCTGGAACTGGTGGACGTGTATCACGGCGGCGTCGATCTGTCGCGCTATTGGGTCAGCGAGAAATTCGACGGCGTGCGCGGGTACTGGGATGGCCATCATCTGTGGACGCGCGGCGGCGAGCGCGTGCGGGCGCCGGACTGGTTCACGCGTAATTGGCCGGATGTACCGATGGATGGCGAGTTGTGGGTGGGCTACGGCAAGTTCACCCGCGCCTCGACCATCGTGCGCAGCGCCGGGCCGGACGATCCGGCCTGGCACGAGATCAGTTACCGGGTGTTCGACCTGCCGGCGCATGGTGGCGATTTCGACCACCGTGTACCGGCCATCCGCCGGGTCGTCGCGGCTATCGGCGATCCGTGGGTGGTGGCGATCCGCCAGTTCCATGTGGACGACGAGGCGGCTTTGCATGCGGCCCTGGAAAAGGTGCTGGCCAAGCATGGCGAGGGGCTGGTGTTGCATCGTGGCGACGCACCGTACCGGCCCGGGCGTGGCGTCGGGTTGCTCAAACTCAAACCGTACCGGGACGCGGAGGCGAGGGTGATCGCCATTCATTCCGGACACGGACGGCTTGCGGGGATGATGGGCTCGATCGAGGTGCGCACGCCCGATGGCCGGGAGTTTGCCATCGGTTCGGGCTTCACTGACGCGCAGCGTGCCGACCCGCCGCCGATCGGGTCGTGGGTCACGTATCGCTACAACGGCCTCACGTCCACCGGCCTGCCGCGTTTCGCGCGTTTCCTGCACCTGCGTCCGGGTGGGCCGCCGCCGGGTTAGGTGAACCAGGCAGCGATGCTCTGCCTTCGACAGGCGTCGGAAAATCGAAGAAAGGGGATTGTCCGGTCTTGCGTGTAACTGACTCGGTCCCTGCAGCGAATAGCACTGCATGAACGTCAAAGCGATCCTTCGGAAGTTTGCCGTCGCTCCCCTTCCCGTGCCGGCGGGCTGGTACGCCATCCCGCTGCGGCTGGTCGTGGGGCTTGGGTTTGTCGAACATGGCTACGCCAAGCTGGCGAGAGGCCCGGAGGCGTTCATCGCCATTTTGCATGCCATCGGCATGCCGATGGCGCACCTGCTGGGTTGGGCGACCGTCGTGGTCGAGGTGGTTGGCGGTCTGTTGATTCTCGCTGGCGCGTTTGTTCCCGTGGCGACCGTGCCGATGATCGTCGTGCTTCTTGTTGCGATTTTCTCTGTGCACGTGCCCAACGGATTCAGCTCGATCAAGCTCCTTTCCTATGATGCGGCCGGTGCGCACTTTGGCCAGCCGGGTTACGAAACAGACCTGCTGTATGTCGCGGGCCTTCTGGCGTTGTGTGTGGGTGGCGCTGGCCCCTTCTCGCTGGATCGCTGGTTGAAGGGGCGTCGCTCGCCTCCCGAGGTCGGTCCCGGAAGGCGCTGATCGACGGCAGCCGGCTCACGGTGGTGGTGCGCCAGTCGGCATTTTATTCCATGGCTCCACCACGCGGTTGCGCCCGCAAGCATGCGGCCAAGGTCAGGGGTGCCGGGTGGAAATAAAAGCGGATCATGCACGTCTCCGTCAGGTTTTCGGGGTGATGGGTACAACGGACGACATGGCAGACTCCGGAACGGGTGTGCCTGTCATCCGCAGGAGTTTCGGGTTGCGCCTAGCCGAAAGTGAAGGAATAAACGTGTACACCCGGATCCAGGAAAGTGATTTCGAATACGTGATCGCCGGTTCCGTGAGCCTGACGCACGAGCTGGTACAGGCGCTGCGATTTCACGACGCCGTTGCCGTCGGCATCCGTGTCGGTGCCGTGGTTGGCACCGGGTGACCTGCCGTCGATGGTGACGCGGAAGCGTACCGGCTTGCCGTCCGCACGCGGCCCCATCACCAGATGCAGGTCACGGCCACGGAAGCGGTAGGTGATGCGGCCTTGCGTCGAATCGAGCACTGCGGCCTGCGGGTGCACCGTCCAGCGACCGCCGAGGGCCCAGTGATCGATGGCCAGGCTGGCGGGCGCCTGATACTCATGCGCGACGTCCCGCATTTCTGCGCCGCCGACGAAGTTGTCGGCGCGCGCGTAGCCGACGTAAGTTTCCGGCGAGCGGTAGTCATTCGAGGTGGCGGCTTCCGCGCCGCTGGCCCCCGGATGCACGTAGCCGCCGGGGAGATGCTTGTAGCCGGCATCCGTGAGCAGACGTCGGATCAGATCCTCGCCCTCGGTGTAGCCACCCTCGCCGAAGTAGTGGTGGCGGATGCGGCCTTGGGCGTCGATGAAGTAGTCGGCCGGCCAGTACTGGTTGTTGAAACCCTGCCAGATCGCGTAGTCGTCATCCAGCGCCACCGGATACTTCACGCCGAGGCGTTTCACCGCCGCCGCCACGTTGGAAGGGTCCTTTTCAAACGCGAACTCCGGTGCATGCACGCCGATCACCACCAGGCCGTGGTCCTTGTACTTCTGGTACCAGGCTTTGACGTAGGGCAGCGAGCGCAGGCAGTTGATGCAGGAATACGTCCAGAAATCCACCAGTACGACCTTGCCGCGCAACGACGCGGGTGTCAGTGGCTCGCTGTTGAGCCACTGCGTGGCGCCGGCAAGCGAAGGAAACGTTCCTTCGACGGGCAGCGACTCGTCCATTTGCCGCGCGGGCGCCGCCGCGGCAGTGGGCATGGGGCGCACCGCGTCGATCAGCTTCTGCTCGATGCTGTTGGTGCCGGCCAGCGAGACACGGGTGAGCAGGCCGGTGTCGACACCCAGCGCGATCGCCACGACGCCGCACAAAACCAACGCGCCGAGCGCGCGGCGAATCCACTCGCCCGCGCCCAGCGAGCGCTTCATCAACGCGAACATACGACCGCCGATCATCAACGCCAGTGCCAGCGAAGTGGCCGCGCCGGCCGCGTACACGAAAAGCAGCAACGTGGTCTGCACGCTGGCGCCTTTCAATGCCGCGCCGGTCAGCAGCAGGCCGAGGATGGGACCGGCACAGGGCGCCCACAGCAGGCCCGTGGCCACACCCAGGCCGACAGCGCCCCAGATCGAATCGTTGCCGTTCGCAGCGCGTCGCGACAGCTTGTTGCCCAGTTCCACGAACGGGCGGCTCATCCATGCAGCCAGGCGTTCCGAGAGCAGGGCAAGGCCCAAAAAGGCCAATACGATCAGCGCCGCGATGCGACCGTACTGATTCGCGTGAACCGCCCAGCCACCGCCCACCGCAGCCAACGTGGCGACGGCTGCGAAGGTAAGCGCCATGCCCGCCAGCATCGGCAAGCCGTTGCGCAGGAAAGGCCGATCGGCGCGCGCGAACACGAATGGCAGCACGGGCAGAATGCAGGGGCTGAGAATGGTGAGGACACCACCGAGGTAGGCAAGCAGCAGCAGGATCATGGGACAGGCTCTGAAAATGTCGGAGACGGGATGTATTCGCTGTGCCGTCGCTGCCGGTTACATCCTCCATCGCCGGCACGAAGGTAACTGCAACGGTGGATGCGGCGAATCCAGATGCAGGCAGGCTCACGGTTCCCGGGATGTTTCGCTTGACCGCCGTATCCCCATGGGTAATAAATGACGGCTTGATTACATCACTGGATCGCTGCGTTCCCGTGTCAGCCGCCCCAACCAGCGACAACGCGTCCCCCGAACGTCGCCGCGCCGCGTGGATGGCCGCCGCGCAGGCGGGGGACCGCCGTACCTATGAGCGGGTACTGGCCGATTCGGTGGCACTGATCCGCAGCGTGGCGCGCCGTCAGGGCGTGCCGGTGGATACACTCGACGATGTGGTGCAGGAAACCCTGATCACCATCCATCGGGTGCGCCATACCTACGATCCGGCGCGTTCCTACGATGCCTGGCTGGCTGCCATCGCCAGCCGCCGCGCGATCGATGCGCTGCGCAGCCACGGCCGCCACAGGCGTCGTGAAGTGCATGATGAGTTCGTGCTCGAATTCGTCGCCGGACACGAGGATGCCAGTGTCATGAGCGAACGTGCGCAAGAGGCATCGCGCCTGCGCGCGGCGATCGCGGAACTGCCGCCAGGCCAGCGCGAAGCGGTGGAGCAATTGAGTCTGAAGGAACGCTCGCTGGCCGAAGCGGCTGCTGAAACCGGCCGCAATACGGGTGCCCTGAAAGTGAACTTGCATCGCGCATTGAAGGCGTTGCGCAGCCGCCTCCATGGAGGTTTGTAGAAACATGTCGTCCGATCCACGTCACCAGACACTGATCGACACACTCGGCGCCGAGCTGACCCCGGTGCGTCGTCTGCTGCCGCCTTGGCTGCGCACGCTCGGCTGGCTGGCGGCGGTTGCGGCGATCGCGGCAGGGCTGTTGATGCATTACGGCACCGCACCGATGCTGGGCCGCTGGGCCGGAGCGCACGATCTCGCCTGGGCTGCCGGGGGTGCGGTGCTCACGACGGCATGTGCCGCATGGGCGGCCTTCGCACTGGGTGTGCCCGGGCGTTCGCGTGCATGGGCGTGGTTGCCGCTGCCCGGTGTGCTGTTGTGGATCGGCGCCAGTGGTCTGGGTTGCCTGCGCACCTGGATCGCGCCCGGCACCAGCATCGCCACCATCCATCAATCGGTCGATTGCCTGGCGTTCATTGTCGGCTTTTCGATTCCGCTGTCGGCATGGATGATCTGGTTGTTGCGCCGTGCCTGTCCGGTGCGGCCGATCCTCACCGCGATACTGGTGGGCCTGGCCAGTGCAGCGGCTTCGGCCAGCCTGCTGGAAATCTGTCATGAGTACGATGCGGCCGCGACCGACCTGCTGACCCATGCGCTGGCCGTGGGCATCGTGATCGCGGTGAACGCGGCGATGGGTGGACGACTGTTGTTGCGGCGTTGATGTAACCCGTCGTGCACTTCCGGCGAAAAGGAGAGTGGAAGCGGCATGGCCGTTTTCGTCTCTTGGCTTTCAATTGGAAGGATTACCCGTGAATACACGAATGCTCACCGTTTTCTCACTTGTCTTCGTCGGCGGACTTTTCGCCGGCACGCCGGCTCTGGCGCAAAACGCCATGCCGGCCAGCGCCAGCTCGACCATGTCGCAAGGCGGCATGCACAAGCACATGATGAAGAGTTCCATGCACAAGCGCATGATGAAAGACGCCATGCACAAGGATGCAATGAAGGGCTCCATGCACGAGCACGGCATGAAGATGAAAAAGGATGCGATGCAAAAAAGCGCGATGAAGAAGCACGCGATGATGCGGAAAGACGACTCGATGAAAAGCAGCCAGGCGGGCGGCAAGTCGGCGGGGGAGTGACGATTGATCCGCCGTCGTTGGCCTGATGGCGTGACGTCGCGCCCTTGACGGCCGTGTGGCCAGGGATGGCTGCAGGTATGGCCTGACGCCGCCAGTCCATTCCCCCGGCGGGTTGGTGGATGATAACCTCGTCCCTTTTCGGGGGAAGCGCGCGGATGAAGGTTCTGGTTTGCGGCGGCGCCGGTTACATCGGTTCGCACATGGTGCGGCATCTGGTGCAGGGCGGGCATGAGGTGGTGGTGTTCGACAATCTGTCCACCGGCCATCGCGAGGCGGTCGGCGACGTGGCACTGGTCGAGGGTGATGTGCTGGATGCGCGGGCGCTGGATGCAGTGTTCGCCGCGCATCGCTTGGATGCCGTGATGCATTTTTGTGCGCGTTCGCTGGTCGGCGAGTCGGTGCACAAGCCGCTGGCGTATTACGAAAACAATGTCGTCGGTACGCTCGGATTGATGCGGGCGATGCAGCGCGCAGGCGTGGACAAGCTGGTGTTCTCGTCCACCGCGGCGGTGTTCGGCCAGCCGCAGGCTGAATTGATCGACGAAGACCATCCCACGCAGCCGATCAATCCGTACGGCGCTAGCAAATTGATGGTCGAGCGCATGCTGGCCGATGCCGCCACGGCGTTCGGCTTGCGTTCGGTGGCGCTGCGCTATTTCAATGCGGCCGGCGCCGATGCCTCTGGCGAGCTGGGCGAGTCGCACGATCCGGAAACGCATCTGATTCCCAACGTGCTGCGCGCGGCGCTGGGGCAGGGTGGCGGGCTGAAGGTGTTCGGCGACGATTACGCCACCCGCGACGGCACCTGCGTGCGTGATTACGTGCACGTCAACGACCTGGCCGCGGCGCATCTGGCAGCGGTGCAGTTCATGCAGGAGCATGAGGGCGCGCATGTGTTCAACCTCGGCAATGGCGAAGGTTTCACCGTGCTGGAGGTGATCGAGGCGGCGCGCCGCGTCACCGGCGCCGACATCGCGTTCGAACGCGCGCCGCGCCGTGCCGGCGATCCGGCCGTGCTGGTGGCATCCAGTGTCCGTGCGCGCGAACAACTGGGCTGGCAGCCGCAGTACACCGACATCGGTGCCATCATCGAAACCGCCTGGCGCTGGCATCGGCATTCACGCTATTGATCGAACAACCGATGCGCAGAGCAGGCATTGGCCGCCCTGCGGGAACCTCCGGGCAGACTCGGCCCCTGCCGGCTGCAAGGTGGGCAGGCGTCGGTCAACCGCGTGCCTGCGCGGCGGGCAGCTTGCCGAAAAAGCGCATGTACAGCGCCAGGTAGGCCAGTTGCAGCGCGGCGCTGATGTAGAACGGCAGGTTCAGGTAGCCGGCGTGGAGCAGCGTGCCACCGATCAGCGGGCCGATGGCGCGCGGCAGCTGGATGGAGATGTTCTGCAGGCTGCTGGCCAGCCCGCGTCGTTCCACCCGCGTGAGCCCGGCGGCCAATGCCTGGCGCACGCCGGCGGTGCCGCGATTGAACGCGCCGCGCAGCATGTACAGCGCCATCGCCAGCCAGAACCACGGCGCCAGCGGCATCGCGATCAGCAACACCAGACCCGTGCCGCGCATGCCGATGACGGTACGGATCACGTTGTAGCGTTTGGCCATCTTTGCGGCCAGCCATGAGCCGACCGCACCCAGCACGAAACCGATGGCCAGACCCGGCCCGATCGTGTCCAGGCCGTGATGGAACTTGATGGCGAACCAGAACGCCGTCAACGGCCCGATCAGGCCGATGGCGGTGCCGTTCAAAAGGTTGACCATGACCAGACGGCGCAGCAGGCGGTTTTCCTGGTGGCGTTCGCGCGTGTCGGCTTCGACCGTGTCGTCCGCACGCGGTGGAATGACGGGCTCGCGCGCCAGGCTCAGCAGCGCCAGCGACACCAGCGAACCGGCCAGCGGCAGCACGAACAATGCGCGATAGCCGTCCAGACCCATTTGATGCCCCATCACCAGCGCCGGCACGGCGGCCAGTGCCGCGCCGGCGGCCATGCCGATGAAACCGATGGCGCTGTTGCGGCTGAACACGCCGCCGCGCCGGTGGATCGGCAATTCGATGGCGAACCAGGCTTGTTCGATGGGCGCGAACGGCCCGGCCGATCCGTTGGCGCCGCGGCCGAAGCCGCCGATGACCGCCGCCGTGACCAGCAGCCACGGTGTGGTCGTCAGCATGGCCGTGATGGCGGCGACCACTTGCAGGCAGTCGTAGCCGATCAGGAACAGCCGGCGTCCGCCACGATCGCTCAGCGGCCCCACCGCCATCGTCAGCACCGATCCCGTCAGCAGTGCGCCCATCAGCACCGCGCCGATGGCCGTGCCCGACCAGCCCAGCGCATGCAGATACAGTGTGAAGGCCGCCACCATCGCGCCCTGGCCGAGGCTGCGCGCCGCGCGCATGCCGATCAGCAGGCGGACGTTGCGTGGCAGGGGCGTG
>DASSTF010000125.1:0-9121 GCA_035708045.1 Rhodanobacteraceae bacterium
TCCTAGGCCTCTAGACGATGGGGACGTGGTTGGTGGAGCCAGGCGGGATCGAACCGCCGACCTCCTGCATGCCATGCAGGCGCTCTCCCAGCTGAGCTATGGCCCCGTCACCGGAAGCGCGAAAGGTTAGTGAGGCAGGGCAGGAACGTCAAGCTTTTTTTCGCACGATCGACGAATATTTTTCCTGCGCGTTGGCGCATGGTCGGCGACAACCGTGCTGCGGCATACTGTGAAGATCGCAGCAAGGAACTGGATATGCATGACATAGGGTTCGTGAGCGACCTGGCCATCGTGATGATCGTCGCCGGTTTGACCACGCTGGTGTTTCACCGGCTGCGGCAGCCGGTGCTGCTGGGGTACATCCTCGCCGGCATCCTGATCGGACCGCATACGCCGGGTGTGCTGGTGGATGATCCGCGCACCATCGATGACATCTCGAACCTGGGTGTCGTGCTGCTGATGTTCACGCTGGGTCTCGAGTTCAGCGTGCGCAAGATGCGCGAAGTGGGCGCCGGTGTGCTGGTGGCGACCGTGGCCGAGGTGGCCATGATGCTGTGGATTGGCTACGGACTTGGGCAGGCGTTCGGCTGGGGGCGGGTGGATTCGCTGTTCCTGGGCGCCGTGGTGTCGTTGTCTTCCACGATGGTGGCCAGTCGCACGTTGGCCGAAGGCAAGCTGCAGCATTTCCCGTTTGCGCGCACGGTGGTGGGCATGCTGGTGGCCGAGGACGTGCTCACCATCGTGCTGATCACCCTGCTGACGGCCGTGGCCATCGGCGGTACGGTGCAGGCGGACTTGGCGTTCACCGTGATCGGCCACCTGGGCATGTTCGTGGTGGTGGGCATGGTGCTGGGGCTGTTGCTGCTGCCGCGTCTGGTCGATCGGGTGGCCGGTTATGGACGTGACGAGATCCTGCTGGTGCTGGTGCTGGGCATTTGTTTCGGTGCCAGCCTGCTGGCGGCGAAGCTGGGTTTCAGTGTGGCGCTCGGCGCGTTCATGGCGGGCGTGGTGGTGGCCGAGTCGCGCAGTTCCGCAAGAGTGGTGCACCTGGTGGAGCCGTTGCGGGACATGTTCGCGGCGTTGTTTTTCGTGGCCATTGGCTTGCGCATCGACCCGACACTCCTGGTGCAGTACCTCGGCCCGGCGCTGATTGCCGTGGTCGTGGTGGTGGTCGGCAAGACGCTGATGGTCAGCCTGGGCGTGTTTGCCACAGGACACAGTGCGCGCACGTCACTACGCACCGGGCTGAGCATGGCCCAGATCGGCGAGTTTTCGTTCGTGATTGCCACGCTGGGGCTGACCCTGCATGCCACCAGCAATTTCATTTATCCGATCGCGGTGGCCGTATCCGTGGTGTGCATGGCGGTTTCGCCTTATCTGGTGCGCTCGGCGGACAGCATCATCGATGGGGCGCGACATGTGGTGCCGCGGTCCCTGCGCATCCTGGCGGAAAATTACAGCGGCTGGCTGCAGAACCTGCAGCCGGTCAATGAAAACGCCGCCATCGCGGCCATGCTCAGGCGCTTTCTGTGGCACATAGGCGTCAATGTGGTGCTGATCGTTGCGCTGTTCGTATTGGGCGCCTACATCAATGCCCACAACTGGCGCTGGTTTTCGGAGCTGGGTATTTACCGTCAGGCGCGGCACGCGATCATCTGGGCGATCGCGCTGTTTCTGTCGCTGCCGATGCTGATCGCCGTGTACCGCAAGGCCGAGGCGTTGGGCATGTTGCTGGCCGAGCTGGGCATTCGCGAGCGCTTTGCCGGCGAATACACCCATGCCATGCGCACGGTGCTGGCGCAGCTGATTCCGCTGGCCACGCTGCTGGGCCTGGCCTTGCTGGTCGGTGCGCTGGGATCCGCCATCCTGCCGTCGCGCGGCATGCTTTTCATGCTGCTTGCCGTGGGTATCGTCATGGCGCTGATCTTGTGGCGGGGTTTGGTCAAGGTACATGCGCGACTGCAGGCGACATTGCGAGACACCATCTACAAACCCGATGAAAAACAGGATGGTGAATGAGGTATCGCAGGTAAATTATCGTCTGCCGTCATCGGGCCGGTTTTGGCGGTGTCCGTTGCCGCACGGCCATGAACCTTTGTCATCCGCCGTGGTCAATGCCCCAAGCCGTTGCCAACGGTGTCCCGGCAACGCACAATGCCAAACCTGCCTGGCTCGGGGAGCCGGACACAAAACCCAACATGAATCCGAGGGAGTCACGAATGAAGCATATGTATCGACCCATGTTGCTGGCGGCCGCTGCTGCCGCTGCACTGGGCATGTCTGCGGGCGCGTTCGCCCAGTCGAGCAAGTCCACGACAGCGCCAAAGGTCGACAAGTCCAAGGCCAGCTACGTAGTGGGGTGGGATCTGGCCAGCACGCTGCCGCCTATTGTTCGTGAGGAAGTCGATCCGACCATCGTGGCCAACGCCGTCAAGGCGGCCCTGTCCGGTCAGAAGCCGACCATGGGCAAGGAAGAAGCCACCGAGGTCCGCAAGGCTTTCCTGACCCAGTTGCGCGCCAAGGCCAAGGCCGAGTTCGACAAGGTGGCGGCGGAAAACAAGAAGGAAGGCGAAACCTTCCTGGCCAAGAACAAGAGCGCGCCGGGCGTGCATACCACGGCTTCCGGCTTGCAGTACAAGGTCATCAAGAAGGGCACCGGCCCGCGTCCGGGCCCGAGCGACACCGTGCAGGTCGAATATGTCGGTTCGTTCCTCAACGGCAACAAATTCGATGCTTCGGCCGACCATCCCAGCCCGAAGGGCGGCAAATCCATGCCGATCCCGCTGAGCAACGTCATCCCGGGCTTCCGCGAAGGCCTGCAGCTGATGCAGGTGGGCGGTCACTACAAGCTCTGGATTCCTTCCAGCCTGGCGTATGGTTCGCAGCCGAAGAACGGTTTTCCGCCCAACGCCACCATCGTCTTCGACGTGACACTGGACGGCACCAAGGCGACACCACCGGCATCGAGTGATTCGGACAGCGGCAGCTGATCGTCAGCCGTCATCGATGCGAGAAAGGAGCGGACCTGGTCCGCTCCTTTTCGTTCAGCTGTCCGTATGGTCGTGGCCGGCCAGGGCTTTTACAATGACCGGCTTGGTGAACCACGGAATGATTGCACATGAAAATTACCATTTTCGGCATTGGCTACGTCGGACTTGTCACGGGTACCTGCCTGGCCGAAATGGGCAATCACGTGGTTTGCGTGGATGTGGATGCGGACAAGGTGGCGCGCCTTGCGCACGGTGAAATACCCATCTTCGAGCCGGGGCTCGAGCCGCTGGTCAAGCGCAATCACCGGGCCGGGCGGCTGACATTCACCACCGACGCCGAGCAGGCCATCGCCCACGGTGAAGTGGTGTTCATTGCCGTCGGTACGCCGCCGGACGAGGACGGCAGCGCCGATTTGCGCTACGTGCTGGCGGTGGCCCGGACCATCGGTGAGCACATCGGCGGCTACACCGTGGTGGTGAACAAATCCACGGTGCCGGTGGGCACGGCTGATCGGGTTCGCGAAACGCTTTCCGCGACGCTGGCCGAGCGTGGCGCAAAGTGCGATTTCGATGTGGTTTCCAACCCCGAATTCCTGAAGGAGGGCGATGCGGTCAACGATTGCATGCGTCCGGATCGCATCATCGTCGGCGCGTCCAGCGAACGTGCGGTGGAGCTGATGCGCAAGCTGTACGCCCCGTTCAACCGCAATCACGAGCGTCTGGTGGTCATGGACGAACGCTCCGCCGAGCTGACCAAGTACGCCGCCAATGCCATGCTGGCGACCAAGATCAGTTTCATGAACGAAGTGGCCAACATCGCCGAGCGCGTGGGCGCGGACATCGAGCTGGTGCGTCAGGGCATCGGCATCGATCCGCGCATCGGTTACCACTTCATCTATCCGGGCGCGGGTTATGGCGGCTCGTGCTTTCCGAAGGACGTGCAGGCGCTGGAACGTACGGCGCGCGCGCATGGTTACCAGGCGCGACTGCTGCAGGCCGTCGAAGCGGTCAATGCGGCGCAGAAATATCGTCTTTTCGAGCTTCTGTCGCAGCACTTCGATGGCCAGTTGGCCGGCAAGACCATCGCCTTGTGGGGGCTGGCCTTCAAACCCAATACCGACGACATGCGCGAAGCGCCCAGCCGGCGATTGATGGAATCGTTGTGGGAGGCCGGTGCGCGGGTGCAGGCCTTCGACCCGGAGGCCCGCGTCGAAACGCGCCGCATTTATGGCGAACGCGACGATCTGATCCTGTGCGATGGCGTCTATGAAACGCTGGATGGTGCCGACGCACTGGTCGTCATGACCGAATGGAAGGCATTCCGCAGCCCCGATTTCGATCGCATCGGCAAGGCCCTGGCAGCGCCTGCCGTCATGTTCGATGGGCGCAATTTGTATGATCCGGCCATGGTCGAGGCGGCAGGCATCGCCTACTACGGCATCGGACGCGGACGCAGCCTGAGGCGCGTGGAGTCGAATCATGCATGACGATGCCTTGCAGGAACGGCTGGCCGATCTGGAAACGCGCCTGACCTTCATGGACGACACGATCCTCACCCTGGCCGATGCCGATGCCCTGCAATCGCGCCGGCTGCTTGAACTCGAGCAGGCCATGCATGACTTGCGTGCGGAGCTGGCTTCCATGCGGGCCGCCTTGAGCGATGATCCGCGCAACGAACCGCCGCCGCCGCATTACTGATCCGCAACTACCCGCGTCAAACCGACCAAGATTTCATTTCCACGGAACGCCCCATGGCCGATTCACTCCGCGAGCAACTGCTGAAAAGCGGCATCGTCAAACAGACCCGCAAGAACAAACCGGCGAACCGCAAAGGCGGACAACACAAACACGCTGCCGCCAGGACAAGTTCCGCGGAGATGGATCTGGCGAAGGCCTACGCCATACGTGCGAAGGCCGAAGCCGGCGAACGCAAGCGCGCCAAGGCCGAGGCCGAAGCCGAAGCGCGCGCCCGCAAGGAGCGCAAGCTTCGTCTGCAGCAGTTGTTGCAGGGCAAGGCGCTCAACAAGGCCGATGCCGAGCGCCCGCGGCATTTCGAATACGGCGGCAAGATCCGCCGCGTGTACGTGGACGACGCGCAGTGGAAGGCGCTCAACGATGGCCGGCTGGGCGTGGTGCAGTCCAGCGGCAGCTACGTGCTGGTGTCGCGCGAAATCATTGATCGGGTGCAGGCCTTTGCGCCCGATCATGTCGCGTTGCTGGTGGATTCCGAGGCGGTCGAAGCGGACGACGGCGTGCCGGACGATCTGGTCTGGTGAGGCGCCGACAGGCGGGCCACCGTAGAGTGGGCCAAGGCTCACCCTGTTCAAGGCAAGTGACGGTGGTTCATGCTCGGACGGGGCAGTGCATTTCGGGATTCAACAGGGGCTTCAGGTGACCTACATCATCCTCAGCGTGCTGTGCAGCGTGGCGGTGTCCGTGCTGTTGAAACTCGCGCCGCGTCATGGCGTGGATGTGCGTCAGGCCATCACCGGCAATTATCTGGTGGCGACCCTGCTAACCATCGTGCTGCTGGCGCCCCATCCCGGATTGCTGACGTTGCCCCTGGCGCATCCGGCCTGGAGGGTGCTGCTGGCGCTGGGCGTGTTGTTGCCGTCCATTTTTGCGGTGCTGGCCCGGTCAGTGCGATTGGCCGGTGTGGTGCGCACCGATGCGGCCCAGCGACTGTCCCTGCTGTTGCCCCTGCTGGCGGCGTTCACCCTGTTCGGCGAGGCGTTCACCTGGCGCAAGGGCATCGGCATGGCCATTGGTCTGCTGGCGATCGCGTGCATCGTGATGCGTCGCCGCGCGGATGCGCCAAAGTCGGTCGCCACCGCGCAAGGGTGGTGGTGGCCCGTGGTGGTGTTCGTCGGCATGGGCGCCATCGACATTCTGTTCAAGCGTGTGGCGCAGTTGACCGGCGTGCCGTTTGCGGATGTGTTGCTGGCCACTTTCGTGCTGGCCTTTGGATTGGCTATGTTGGCCATGATCTGGCTTTATGCCCGCGGGCACGCCCGTTGGCGCTGGCGTCATGCGGGCGGCGCGGTGCTGCTGGGTGCCTTCAATTTCGGCAACATCCTGTTTTACATCCAGGCGCATCGCCATCTGGCGCACGATCCGGCCCTGGTGTTCTCGTCCATGAACATCGGCGTCATCGTTCTGGCCACACTGGTGGGTGTGTGGTGGTTCGGCGAACGCATCGGATGGTTGAACCGCATCGGACTGGCGCTTGCCGTGGTCGCCGTCGGCGTGCTGGCCACGGCCTGAGTCGTGACTCAATCCGCGTGCGGAAGGGCGCTTCGAGCCACTTGTCGTTTGTTCTGCCAGTCCTGAATGAAATTCAGCATGACGTCCCGAACCACCTGCTGAAATCCGTTCGACAGGGTGGCGGGAGACAGATCTTTCGGCACTTTCGTGTCGCCGAAGGCGGAAACCAGACGGTGGTTGTAAGTGTGCTGAAATTGCTGACCGTCGCGGCTTTTGTAGGTCACCTTGAAGACGTAGTTGTCGCGTACCAGCTCATTGGCCGAACCGAAGCTGAGCGCGGCATGCCGCCCCTGGTGCTTGGCGTTGGCAATGGCGGCCAGGTTGTTGGCGACGACGGTGAGGGTGCCTGTGGCCATGTCGTCGCTGGCCGGCATGAAGACGTGGCTGCGTCGCAACGTGTTTTCGACGTCGGTCTTGAGCCCGTCGTCCACGCTTGGTTTGGCCTTGCCGTTTTCCTGGAATTGCACGGTGACGTTGACCGGAACGGGGTTTGCCGTCTGCTGGATGCTGTCCCAATCGGCGTGGTGGTATTGCGTGTCGACATAGGTGCGGACTTTGCCCGCGCAGGCGGAAAGCATCAGGCCGGCGACGAGCACCGGCACAAGTCGTGTGAGATACCTCATGGCGTTTACCCCTCTGGTGTTCGCCCGGAGCATGATGTGGCCGCATGGTGGCAGCCGGCCATGCATGTCCTTTGTGACCGGCTTGGTATCCTGGGCATCATGCTACTACGAGGGGTTGGAAGTGTGACGCAGTAGGTCGGCGTCCCAGCCGTCGCGCGGCTTGAAGCGGTCGCCATGACGTTCGGCCAGCTGCTCCAATTGGGTGCGCAGGGTGTCCGCGCCAGTGTCGCGGATGTACTGGATGGGGCCGCCCCGGAAGGGCGCGAAGCCGGTGCCGAAAATGACGCCGGCATCGAGCAGATTGGCATCGTCGACCACGCCGTCGTGGAGGCAGGCCACGGATTCGTTCAGCATGGGCAGGATCAGGCGATCCTCGAGATCCTTCGGCGCCCGGTACTGCTTGTCCACTTCGGGTTTTTGCGCCTTGCCTTCGCTCCACGTGTAGAAGCCTTGGCCGTCCTTCTTGCCGCGCTTGCCGGCCTCCAGCATGGGCTCCAGATCCGGTGGAATCTCCAGGCCCAGGAACGGCGCCAGCTCCTTGCCCACGGAAGCGCATACGTCCAGCCCCACGGTATCTGCCAGTTCGATAGGCCCCATGGGCATGCCGAAACCCTTGGCCGTCTTGTCCAGCACCGGCCCGGGGACGCCCTCGTGGTACAGGCGCATGGCCTCCAGCAGGTAGGGCATCAGGATGCGGTTGACCAGGAAACCCGGCGTGCCCTTGACCGCCACCGGCAGTTTGCCGAGCGCCCGGCAGAATGCCAGCGCGCGTTTTTCGACCGTGGCGTCGAGCTGGTCGTGACGCACCACTTCCACCAGCGGCATCTGCGCCACCGGATTGAAAAAATGCAGGCCGAGGAAATAGCGGGGGCGGGCCAGGCCCGTGCGCAGTTCGTCCAGCGGAATGCTCGACGTGTTGCTGGCCAGGATCTCGTCGGCCTGGAACTTCGGTTCGATGGCGGCATACAGCGCATGCTTGGCTTCCGCGTCCTCGAAGATGGCCTCGATCACCAGATCGGCGTTCGCCACGCCGCCGCCTTCCACGTCGGCCTTGAGCCGGGCGCTTGCTTGCGCGGCTTGTTGCGCATCGCCACGGGCTTTTTTCGCATACAACTTGCGTGCCCGCTCCAGTGCCGGTTCGACGTAGGTCAGCTCACGATCCTGAAGGGTGACGTCGAAGCCCTTCCAGGCGCTCCAGGCCGCAATGTCGCCGCCCATGACGCCGGCGCCCACCACGTGCACGTGGTGAATGCCATGGTCGGTTTCGGCGCCCTGTTTTTTCAGCCGCTCCTGCAGGAAGAACACGCGGATGAGCTGACGGGCGGTAGGCGTTTGCGCCAGCCGCGCCACCGAGCGGGCCTCCAGACTGAGACGTTGGCGGATCTTTCCGCCACCCTTTCGCCACACTTCGATCAATGCGAAAGGGGCCGGATAATGCTGCTTGCGCACCTTGGCCGCGGTTTGTCTGCGGATCATCGGCGCCAGTACCTGGCGCACCGGCCAAAGGTTGCTGGCCCCTGCCATGAAACGTTGTCCGAAAGGCCGTTGGTGGGGGTGGTTGACCAGTTGGCGAGCGGCCGACAGCAATTGTTCGTGAGGCACGACCCGGTCCACCAGGCCAACGGCGTACGCCTTGTCGGCGGAAAACGCCTTGCCCGTCAGCATGGCCTTGAGCGCGGCGGTGGCGCCGATGAGTCGTGGCAGGCGGGCCGTGCCGCCCCAGCCCGGATGAATGCCCAGCATGACCTCGGGCAGGCCGATGCGGGTGGACGGATCGGCCACGGCCACACGCTGGCGGCAGGCCAGGATCAATTCGGTGCCGCCCCCCAGACAGTGGCCGCTGATGGCCGCCACGGTGGGGCAGGTCAGGCGGGCCAGGCGTTCGTAGACGCGCTGCCCGTGGCGGATGTTGTCTTCCACCGTGCCGTCGGCTTCGTACCGCACGAACTCGCGGATGTCGGCGCCCACAGCGAAACCGCCGGATTTGAGAGAATGGATGACGACACCGGGCGGATTTTCGATTTCCAGACGCTCGATGATTTCATCCAGCTCGTCCAGCATGGCCCGCGAGATGGCGTTGACCGGGCTGTCGGCCCTGTCCATGCCCAGAGTGACGATGCCGTTTTCGTCCTCGGAGGTTTTCCAGTGGTTGAAGCGCAGCCCTTCGAACATGATCGCGCCATCTCGTATGGAATGGGCAATCACGATACCGCGAGGTCTGGCCGAATGCGAGGCATGGAGCCG
>DASSTF010000126.1:0-45125 GCA_035708045.1 Rhodanobacteraceae bacterium
TGTCGAACACCACCACGTCGTGCCCGCCGCGCACCAGATGCCGCACCATGTGCGAACCGATGTAACCGGCGCCGCCACAGACCAGAACCTTCATGAACATGCCCCTCGCGAAATGGGCAAGGTTATCACCTGGCATGGTGCAATCCGTCTACTGCCAAACCCTGCCATCCCGCACCTCGAAACCGTTGCGTGCCGTGACTGCTCCTGGTTTCCATATGGAGATTTCCTACCCGGGCGGCGGCCCGCCAGGACGCAAGTGCAGGAAACGCGCGAACCGCGGCAGACCGGTGGACGTGAGGCCGTTGTAGCGATACGTGACCCACGAACCGATCGGCGGCGGATCGGCGCGCTGCGCATCGCTGAAGCCCGAACCGATGGCAAACTCCCGACCATCGGGCGTGCGCACTTCGATCGAGCCCATCATCCCTGCAAGTCGTCCGTGTCCGGGATGGATGGCGATCACTCTCGCCTCCGCGTCCCGGTACGGCTTGAGTTTGAGCAAACCGACTCCGCGCCCGGGCCGGTACGGCGCGTCGCCACGATGCAGCACCAGACCTTCGCCATTCCTGGCCAGCACCTTCTCCAGGGCCGCGTGCAATGCCGCTTCGTCGTCCACGTGGAACTGGCGGATCGCCACCACCCATGGGTCGCCAATGGCCGCGACGACCCGACGAATGGCCGGCACGCGGTGATCGAAATCACCGCCGTGCGCAGGCAGGTCGAACACCCGGTAACTGATCTCGTGCCAGGCCGGATCTTTCGGCCCGGCACTGCGCACGATGGTCGAGGCGCGGGTGAACTTGCCGTAGCCCGCCCACAACTCGCCATCCATCGGCACATCCGGCCAATTGCGCGTGAACCAGGCCGGCACCCGCACGCGCTCGCCGCCTCGCGTCCACAGATGATGACCATCCCAATACCCGCGCACGCCGTCGAATTTCTCGCTGACCCAATAGCGCGACAGATCGACGCCGCCGTGATACACGTCCACCAGCTCCAGCGCCGGCGGCGTGCCCGCCCAGGCCGCCGCCATGAAACACCAGATGCACGCCAACCATGCCATTCTCCAACCGCGCATGCCCTCGCCTCCCGCCATCGACTGCAAGCCGGTATTTTCGCCCGGTCATCTTGGACCGGCTGTCCGGCATCGCGCCCATTGCATGTCGGCATGGGTGGAACCTGGCGTAGGAAAAACCTTCCCCCGGCTACCCATGACCGGGCGCTGTCGCTACCATGTACGACTTCGCCGCGGGCCTATAGCTCAATTGGTTAGAGCAGCGGACTCATAATCCTTTAGTTATGATCTGCGTCACCATGGAGCCACAGGTCGGAGCGGGAACAGAGGAAAGTAAAAAGGGCCTATAGCTCAATTGGTTAGAGCAGCAGACTCATAATCTGTAGGTTCCAGGTTCAAGTCCTGGTGGGCCCACCATCTTCGTCGATTCGCGCGGAAGGTACAATTTCGGTACAGTTGCCAGGCGCCGCATACTTCGGGAAATGGCATGGCAACGCTCGTGAAGACCCCTTCGGGTACATGGAAAGCCGTCATCCGCAAGGCCGGCTGGCCGACCGCATCCAAAACCTTCCGCATCAAGCGCGACGCCGAAGACTGGGCTCGCCGTACCGAAGACGACATGGTGCGTGGCGTATTCATCCAGCGCAGCAACGCGGAGCGGATGACAGTCGAGGCCGCGCTCAAGCGCTACCTCAACGAAGTCACCCCGACCAAACGGCCCAGCACACAGCACACCGAACGCCGCCGCGCGCCGATACTGATCGCCCACCTGGGCCGCTACTCGCTGGCAGCACTCACGCCGGAAATCATCGCCCAATACCGCGACGAACGCCTTGTCGGTGACATCGGGCCAGACGGCAAGCGGCATCCGCGCAGCAACAACACGGTGCGCATCGAGCTGGCGTTGCTTGGACACCTGTTCACCGTGGCACTCAAGGAATGGGGGCTCGGGCTCACGTACAACCCTGTGCAGAGTATTCGTCGTCCCGCTCCGGGCGCCGGCCGCGATCGTCGGTTGTCGACCGCGGAAGAAAAGCGCCTGCTGAAAGCAGTCGACGACCATTCCAACCCTATGCTTGGCTGGATCGTGCGACTGGCGCTCGAAACAGGCATGCGCTGCTCGGAGATCACCGGCCTCAGCCGTTCGCAAATCGATCTCAACCGCCGCGTTGTCCGTCTCCAACAGACCAAGAACGGCAGCGCCCGCACCGTGCCGCTCACCCATGAAGCCACGCGCATACTGCGTGAGGCGTTGAACCACCCGATCCGCCCCATCGACACCGACCTGGTGTTCTTCGGCGAACCCGGCCGCACCGATGGCAAACGCCACCCGTATCAATTCAACCCGATGTGGCTGAAGATCAAGCGCGACTGCGGCCTGGCCGACCTGCACTTCCACGACCTGCGCCACGAAGCGGTCAGCCGGCTTGTGGAAGCCGGCCTATCCGATCAGGAAGTCGCCGCCATCAGTGGCCACAAGTCCATGCAAATGCTCAAGCGCTACACTCATCTGCGAGCAGAGGACCTCGTGCACCGACTCGACATGGTTGATAGCTCAACAAGGTAACTACTACGCAACAGCGGCGCTCGCGCTGTTGGTGAAATAACGAGGACCTGGGATGACCCAACAACTAGACCTCTTGGAAGATACACCCGGCATGGGCGCCCCGAGATCTGTTGCAGCTATGGGAAGCTCCGCCATTGAAGCGGCGGAGATTTTGGCGACGATGGGCGACTGCGAGGCCCGTGGGGCTGTTTTCACGCGCCCAGAGGTGGTTGACTTCATCCTCGACTTGGCTGGTTATACGGAGGATCGGCCTCTTCATGAAATGCGGCTTATGGAGCCGTCATTTGGTGGTGGCGACTTTCTGCTACCAGCCATCGAGCGACTACTGTGTGCATGGCGGTCAGCAAGACCACATGGCTCGGCGCTCAACGAGCTGAACAATGCGATCCGGGCGATTGAGCTGCATCACGGCACCTTTCACCGCACCCAAGCCGCCGTTATCGCGCTACTCAAGCGCCATGGCGTCGCTGTGGATGCAGCAACCATTCTGGCTGACTATTGGCTCTCGCAAGGCGACTTTCTGTTGACGCCTCTGGATGAACAATTCGATTTCGTGGTGGGCAACCCGCCTTACGTCCGTCAGGAACTGATTCCGTCCCCGTTGCTTGCGGAGTACCGAAGCCGCTACCTAACAATGTACGACCGTGCGGATATATACATCCCCTTCATAGAGCGCTCTCTGTCGATCTTGTCGAATGGCGGCAGCCTGGGGTTCATCTGCGCGGATCGCTGGATGAAGAACCGCTATGGTGGACCGCTGCGCAACCTTGTGGCCAAGCGGTTTCGCCTGAAAATTTACGTTGATATGGTGGATACACCAGCCTTCCGTTCTGACGTGATCGCTTACCCAGCCATCACCATCATCAGCCGGGAGAAGCCAGGCCCGACGCGCATCGCGCGTCAGCCGTCCATTGACCGAGCAACATTGACCACACTGGCAAATTTGCTCCGGAGCCCATCGCTTCCAAACGAAGCCGGCTCGACGCGTGAACTTGCCCGAGTAACCAACGGTGCGGAGCCTTGGCTACTGGAATCATTTGACCAAATGGCACTGATCCGCCGGCTGGAGAACGATTTTCCGCTGCTGGAAGAAGCCGGATGCAAAGTCGGCATCGGTGTTGCAACCGGTGCGGACAAGGCATTCATCGGAAATTTCGAAGCGCTAGATGTCGAACCTGATCGGAAATTGCCGTTGGTGACAACCAAGGACATCATTACCGGTGAGGTAGAGTGGCGCGGACAAGGCGTCATCAATCCTTTCGCTGAGAAGGGTGGGCTGGTCAATCTCGATGAGTATCCCCGTCTGCGACGGTATCTTGAGACCCGCCGTGAGGCGATTGCTGGTCGTCACTGCGCAAAAAAGGCTCCAGCCAGCTGGTATCGCACAATTGACCGCATCACCCCGGCACTGACCTCAAGACCCAAGCTCCTGATACCAGACATCAAGGGTGAGGCACACATCGTCTTTGAAAGCGGCGAACGATATCCCCACCACAACCTTTACTACGTTACGTCAAATGACTGGGATTTGCGTGCCTTGCAGGCCGTACTGCTGTCCTCTGTCACCCGCCTTTTTGTGGCTACCTACTCAACGAAGATGCGCGGCGGGTTCTTGCGATTCCAGGCGCAGTACCTGCGCCGCATTCGCATTCCACGTTGGGCAAACGTGACTGAACCTCTGCGTCATGAACTAGCCGAAGCTGCGACCAAGCGAGACATCCAGGCCTGCAACCGAGCCGTGTTCAAGCTCTACGGCCTGAGCCACAAAGAACAATTGTCCCTTGCGGGAAGTGGAGAATAAACAGTGCTCGATCTTGTCAATTACGAACAAAAAGTCCGTGAAGCCGTGAAGGCATTTTGGGGCAATCGAGAAGCAGCAAAGCAGAAACAGAGGGAATCTGGCAAAGCTGACCAAGGTGAGCGGGCAGGGGTTACTTCGGGTAAAAACATGGATGGGTTCTTGGCTCTGTTGCTCGATATCATCAAGGCCAACGGGCTGGCTGATGCCGAAATCCATCAAAACCGCGCAATGCTCACTCTGCCTGGCTACTTCCGCCCAACGAAATTATGGGACCTACTGGTGATCTACAAAGGTGAACTAATCGCCGCCATCGAGCTAAAAAGTCATGTTGGCCCATCGTTCGGCAACAATTTCAACAACAGAACCGAGGAAGCCATCGGGACAGCACATGACCTATGGACAGCCTTTCGAGAAGAAGCGTTTGGCAAGCAACCACGCCCTTTTGTGGGCTGGCTGATGATGGTCGAGGACGCGCCTGGGTCTCGCAGACCTGTGAGAGACTCGTCCCCACACTTCGACGTGTTTGAGGAGTTCAAGGGTGCCTCCTACCTCAAACGATACGACCTGCTATGCCAGCGGCTGGTTCAAGAGCAGCTATACACCACGGCAGCCGTCATTGCAGCAGAGCGCAGTGCGGTCGATAGTGGCAATTTCTTGGAACTGTCATCAATGACAGGTCCCAAGACATTTGTGACGGCCTTGGCCGGTCATGTTGCTGCAGAGTATGCGCGGCTGGGCTGATGATGGCGCCTCCCATAGCGGTCGCTCACGCCGGCAGCTCTAGCGCAGCATTACTCAGCGTTGGGAGATATCGAACCGGTCGGTTTCGGCCGTGTTTGACTGCGTAGCGCCTCGACTGCGAGGTTGATGGCTGCAACATCGGGCGCCAGCTTGCCCCATTCCGTCCAGAAGTCGCGGGTCGCACTGTCAGGAGGGATCATCGGCTTGTCGAGGCGAATCCGTGAAGGGAGAAGAACTGCGTCGCCAAGCATCAACGCCTCACCGGTGTCCAGAAGCGGCAAGATGCTGGTAAGGCCTGCCAACGAATCCGGCATCAAACGCTTGATGACCGACTGGTCCGTGTCGTTGGTTAGACGCAGTGAAAGAAAGTTGTTGCACTGGCTAAGAATCGTCTTACTGACATCTGATGGGCGCTGGCTGACCACCAACAGCGAGAAGCCGTACTTCCGCCCCTCCTTGGCGATGCGCTCGAACGCACCGAGCGCCTGACGCTGCACAGCGTCGGCGTCATCATGAACGGGAAGATACAGATGTGCTTCGTCACAAAGCAGTGTGATGGGCGTGCGCATTGCCGCGTCCATCCAGAACTGAACATCGTAAAGCAGCCGAGCGAGTGTACCGGTGACAACTGGCAGTACATCAGACGGCACCTCGGAGAAGTCGATTACCTTGATGCCATCACCACCATTAGATCCAAGTAATTTGGCCACCTGAGCCGCTAGCCAGCCATATGTGTTGGCCTTGGCCGGAGGCATGAACATGAAACCATAGCGACGATCATCCAACTTCGCTTCGAGGCGAGAAATAAACCGAGTCAGCTTGCCTTCCCACTCACCCTTGATCGGACCATTCTTGCCCTGACCCTTGGTCGTGTTGTCAGTATTAAGCAGGGCAACAAGATCATTGATCGCGTAGGGGACAGGAGAGTCGACGGTAAACGTCTTGACGACCTCGGGTTTGTCCTCGCCCTCAAGGGTCTCTTGCTTCAATGTTCTGACGTGCAGTGTGAATCGCGATGCCTGGTTCGGCGCATTCTGGTCACTGCGGTCCAGAATCATGGAAAGCATTTCGTCGCGGTTCAACAGCCAGTACGGAAGGAACAGCGCATCGTCATCAGGGTTCTCAAGGTCACCAGGTCCAGCGATGCGAAATCGTCTCGCGAAACCACCGCTCTTGGCGTCTGCTAAGGGGGCGTATTCACCGTGCATGTCGAACACGATGATGTTGGGAAACCTGAGTTTGGCTGCTCGCTCCAGAATCAAGGCAACGGCATAGCTCTTGCCCGATCCCGTGCTGCCAAGAATCGCAGCATGTCGCTGAAAGAACTTGTCTCCACTGACAATGGCTTCTGCACTCCTGTCAGCAACAAACATACCCAACTTCAGGCGTTCATTCTCAGGAAAGTCTGCGCCCAAGATGCCCATGAAGCGCTGCAGGTTGGCGGCATCGATGACGTAGCACTCTCGGTCGATCTGGGGGAAACTGTCAGCACCACGTTTGAAAGTGTTCTTCTTGTCGCCGTCAACAGTTCGGAACGTGCCAATCAAGGCGGCACGCACGAGGTCGGTCGGTACAGAGATGAGTCCCAAGTCTTCGCCTTCTTCCGGAAGCTCATCTGCGAGTTCATCGCGAATGCTTCTGGTGACGCGCTCGGTCACCGCAATAAGGTACTCACGCTCAGTACTCCCTCGTACAGCGATCAGATTTCCAATACCAATGCGGGTGAGCAGCACTGGGTTTGAAACATCGATGCTTACGCGGCTTGTATCTACAGATGCAACCTTGCCCAGTAGTTCAGCTTCCGTGAATTGCAACGCGGCAGGGGTGTCGCTCATGGCTCAAGAACCTCGTCAATGAATAAATTCACATCCCAAAGGGCTAGCCCAGGAAGGAAACTTCGTGTTTTGTTGAATATCAATCGAGTACCCGCAATGCCACCCTCTTCGTAACGCTCAAGCGCGGTCACATTTCCATTAGCAAGCGCAATCGCCGAAGCGTTTGACGTAAGCGTTCGCGACAGGATGAGTGCCGGCATCCCTCCCTTAATCACGGTCGACAGATGCGTCTCCAAATGATCGTCGTTAAATCCGTAGCCAAGGATTAGAAATCGACTGGCGCGATCAATCGCATCATTTGCTCTAGCCCGATGATGATCAAACGGACTTTCGTAGCCATTGCGAAACTTGTTCTGTCCGGGCGTAATGATCAGTCGCCTAGCATCGGGCAGATCACCTGCGTAGAACACCGGCTTGTCCCCCCGGAGATACCAATCAATGCTGCCGTGCGGTTTGTAAATTAACGCCCGCGGTCTGTAGTGGAGGGTGACTTTCGGCTTCTTGTATGTGACATTGTGGCAGAAGCTCAATTTGCTTTCACGTTCATTGAGTGACCCAGCGAATCGGCCAACAAACATCGTGTCAGCACCAATACCAGCTTCCTCGACCGCCACCTCCACCAAGCGGTCGTAGTTTGTTGTCACGATGGGCAAACCGAATGATGGTTTGAGCATGTGGCCGAGCAGTCGAGTTAGCCGTAGTTGACGCTCACTGTTGAAGACAGAGGTAATCACCTGCCGCTCGCGGTCGGCGATCATCGATGCTGTCGCATTTGTAATGGCCAACTCTAGCGTCGGTGTCGGCACTCTTTCCTGTAGTGCATACTCCAATCCCTTCGCTTTGATGAGTGGAATGGTTTCGGCCCATCCAGCTTGATCAGCCGCATCTAAGCCAGCGCCTATCGTGTCGCACAAGTGATCCGCTACTTCGCCCATACTGGGCAACCCTTCAGCGCACGAAAGACCAGACCCGACAATGGTAACTAGACCGTCGCTAAAGTAGCCTTGAAGATGCTTCTTGATTTCGTTCAGCGCCATGAGCATCCAGCCCCCCGAGATGCTCAACATCCTAGCATCCAAGCCAGCTATCACGCGTTCACGGCGGCTGTGGGCCTGGGTCTCGCCCGCACCGAGCTAGCCCATAACAGGCTCTTCCCACGATAAGGTGGTCGGCACCATGTTACGCAACACATCGACTCGGCAGGCCGCTGCCATCTCGTCAGGATCGCCCATGCCTTAGCCGCGCCCCCGGCCGAACTCGGCAAATACCGCCTCGATGCCTTCGGGCTGATTGGCTCGAAGTGCTTGTTGTCGCTGGCGTAACATGCCTCGTTCCTCATCGAGTCTCAAGAGCGTTTTGCGGTCGGGCTTCGCCTTCGCTTCTTCGTCGGCAATCGCTGTTAAACGCTTAGCGATCTCCCAGCCAAGCAGTTGCGCGCAAATGCAACCCACGCGAATGGTTCCTAGTTCCGTTGCCAGTGATTGATGAGGCCGTCAATCGAATCCGCGATGGCTCAATCGCAGATTACGTTTATGACCCGGCCGATGCCCGGATGCACCGTGCCCCAGCTAACGGCTGACTATGACCCGCATCGCTCCGCGCCGCGTCACAACGAAACGTTTGCCCCCTCCATGTAGGCACCCGTAGCCGCGCGTGCCACGGTGCATCCCATCCATGTCAATCGGTTGCGTGCAACTGCATGGCGCCGGAGATTCGGACGTGCAGTCTGTGTAAAGCCTGTGCAAACGCGCCAAAGCATTTGCCCGACACATTTTCGGTGGTACTCTCGCAATGATGTAGTTGCATTACCGTAACTGCATGATACTGCTACATTTTATATAAGAATGTAGCGATTTTCGGGAGAACGAAAATGCACTGGACACGGGCAAAAGGCTGGCTCAGAACGTCTGCATCCCGCTGGTGGGAAAGCCAAGTCAGCGACATCAACGCCGTCATGGCCGCCATCGACGCGTCGCCGCCGACCATCCGAAACCGCCGTGACCTGGCAGTGGCGTGGGTGAAGATCGTTTTCGGCGGTGCTTTCGCGCTCGTCCTGTTCTACCTCGCGCTGACCCACGGAGGCGCCAAGCCATGAAGATCAAAGTCACCGCACTTGCTGCAGCCATTGTCGTCGCCACGATGATGCCCGCTGCACAGGCGCAGATCCCGGTCACCGACGTGGCCAGCATCACGCAGCGGGCGATGCAGGCTGCCCAGCAGCTCACGCAGCTGGTCAACCAGCTCAACGAAATGAAGCAACAGTTGAGCACCATGAAGAACCAGCTCGATCAAGCCAAGACCGCCTACAAGTCCATGACTGGCTCGCGTGGCATGGGTCAGTTGCTCGGCAACGAGAACTACGAGCGCATTCCTACCAACTGGCAACAGACGCTGGACATGACCAACGGCACCGGCCAGTACGGAAACATCAGTTCGCTAGCCAACAAGATCCTGAACACCATGGACGGCATCGACCCCAGTGTATTAAGCAGTGTCGATCAAGCCTACGGTCAGCTTGCCGGTGACCAGGCGAGGCAAGCCGCAAGCTACCAGGCCGTGCAGGGCACCGAATACGACGACGTGGCCAAGCGCTTCGGGGATCTGAAGCAGCTGATCGGAAAGATCGACCAGGCCCCCGACCAGAAGGCCATTCTTGACCTGAATGCCCGCATTGGCGCTCAGCAAGTCATGCTGCAAAACGAGCAGTTGAAGATGCTCGCTTTGGCGCAGCTTCGGCAAGCCCAGCAAGACGCGGAGCGTATCCGGACGAACAAGCTCCGGGCTGAGGTCGGAGCCAAGCCCTGGATCGACATGGGAGGCCAGCAATGAAACCGGGACTCCTGATTCTTTCCGTCACCGCGACATTGTTGCTTTCGGCCTGCCATCACGAACCCGTGCAATCGGTCGAGTGGTACATGGCGCACAACAAGGAACGGGCCGCCATGCTGGAGCGGTGCCAAGCGATGCCCAAGGCCGACGTGGCGACGGACGCGAATTGTTCGCACGCAGTCGCGGCCGTGCGGAAGGCAGAAGACCAGGCCAAGCCCTGGATTGACATGCCAGCGTCATCGGACAAGGAGAAGTGAACCATGGCCGGCCCGATGTTCTACCAATGGATCTTCCAGCAAGTGGATTCGACGATCCACACCTACATCGTTGACGGTGCGAATAACGTGGCAGCCGCCATCGGCCCGGTAGCTGCCACCTTGTTCGGTATCTACATCGTGCTTTGGGGACTGGCTCACCTGTCGAACAAGATCGAAGAGCCGGTGATGGACGGCGCCAAACGCCTGGTCATCATCGCCGTCATTCTTGCCTTGGCTTTGAACGCGGGTCGCTATACCAACTACGTGGTGAGCTTCGTCACCCAAACACCAGTCGCCATGGCGTCCGTGGTGGCGAACAGCAACAGTCCTACCAACGAGCAATCCACCGCCAAGCTGCTGGATGGCATGCTCGGCAAAGGCTTCGAGCTTGGTGATCGGGCGAAGAATAAAGCCGGCGTCCTGAGCGGCGATTTCGGCATGTACATCGTCGCCTTCATTTGCTACATCGGCGTGGCCGCCCTGACCCTGTTCGCAGCCGTCATGCTGATGATCGCCAAGGTGGCCATGGCCGTGTTGCTTGTACTCGGTCCAGCGTTCATCCTCCTGTTGATGTTCGAGAGCACCAAGCGCTTCTTCAGCATGTGGCTCGGCCAGATCATCAACTTCATGCTCACGTACGTCCTCGCGGTTGCCGTCATGAGCTTGCTGTTCCGATTCGTCGGCCAGTTCCTGGATGCCATGCTTGGCCACAGTGACGTGGACAGCTTCGCGGCCAGCGCACAGTTGTTCGTCATGTGCGGCATTGGCGTTCTGGTACTGCGACAAGTTCCGGCGGTCGCGTCGGCACTCGGAGGCGGTATCGCCATGTCCACGCTTGGCGGGTTCGGTGCAGCCATGAACCCGCTGCGGCGCTTGTCCGGTGCACTTGGCGGTGCTGGCCGGACAGGCCTCAATGCAGCCGGAAGAAAAGCAGGAAGTGCGGCGTGGAACAGTCGTGCCGGGGTGGCTACGCGTCGTGGGATGGCCAACGCATTCCGCCGCAAGAACACCCTTGCGCGGATCTAGTCAGGGCGACCGTTACCGAATTGATCGAAGACCGCTTGGATCGCGGCCTGGTCTTCGGCCTGCAAACGGCCCTGCCGTTCCCGTAGCGCCGTCATTTCGGCCGTCAGCAACACAATGCGGGAGGTATCGACGCCGTGGGCCTGTGCCTCCTGCATCAAATCCTCGCGCTCGGCGGCTCGCTTGGCAATCTCTTGACCAAGCAGCTCAACCGCGGTCTCCATGTTGATCACGGGCATGTGGGGATGCGTGTACGTTGCCTCTGACCCGGATTCCGCTTCAAGGCGGCGCCGCGTTGCTTCTCGTTTCGCCGCGAATCTGGCTTCAACCTCCGCGGCCGGAATCAAGTTGCCGGCATTGGCTTCGGCCATCCCGGCCTCGACCTCACGGCGAAACCATGCCTCATATTCGGCACCGACTTCGGAGTGGCCCTTGCCCTTTTTGTTGTCGCTATTCATCGTTTCATCCTCACACCGCCGCGCTGTCGTCGGCCGCAAGGAACCGGTACAGACGGTGAATGTCGACCAGCGGCGGCGACGCCCAAGTCAGACGGGGCACGGCGGCAGCTCCGCGTCCTCGCCGGCTTCGAGCCTGGCCAGCCACGCGTCCACTTCCTCACCGGTCGCGTGCAGGCCTGTCAGCTCGTATTCCTCCCAGGCTCGCAAGGCGTCTTGATAAAACGCTTGGCGCTTTTCTTCACGGTCAACGTACCGCGTGATCGCTTCGCGCATGATCCAGCGGGAAGACCGTTGCCGCGCATCGGCTAGGCGCTTCACCCGGCCTCTCAGCTCGTCATCCAGCTTGATGGAAGTTGCTGTGCCCATGACTACCGCCAACGCTACAAAATGGTATTTGACACTACTATAGGTGACTATCCGATTAGCGCTCTTGATCGGGCTTGGTCTGCGCCCGCTCTCGTTGCCAGGCTAGGTGCTCGCGCATCCGTGCCTCCAGGGCTTGCTGCCGCGTCTGGACGGGCGGCATACCCTTCACGAAGCGACGCATGTCCGCC
The DNA here is from genome assembly GCA_035708045.1 of Rhodanobacteraceae bacterium. GTDB lineage: Bacteria > Pseudomonadota > Gammaproteobacteria > Xanthomonadales > Rhodanobacteraceae > Oleiagrimonas. The sequence goes on from DASSTF010000126.1 coordinate 12,081, forward strand.
GCCAGTTCCTTGCCACCCTCGATGTTGGCCACCTCCATTGCTTCGGCTGCCTTCACCCAGGCGCCGCGCACTGCTGTCTGCGTGTTCTTGATGACAGCCTCCCACGGCCGCGGCCGATTGTCCTTTCCGGCTACGCACCGCGCTGCTTCGTCCGCAAACTTGCGGGCTACTGTGGAGGACTTGCGCCGCTCGGCGTGCAACACGGGTTGTCGCTTCGCCTTCCGCGTGACGCCCCGGGCCCGCCTGGGCGACGCTTCCGCGGCCACGCCATGTTCGCGCAAGGCCTGCGCGAATCCTTCGCGCCAGGCCTGCAAGTCGGCCTTGCGCGGATTCAAGCGGCGCCCTTCGTAGCCCACGGCTTTCAAGGTCAAGTGGCAATGCGGGTGCTTGGTGTCGTCGTGTCGCACAAACACGTATTCCCGGTCGGCCGCAAAGGTGCGGGCCGCAAAGTCCCGCACGGCGTCTTTCAACCTGTCGCGGTCGGTGCCCGGCGGCATCGACAACACCAGGTTCACCGTGTCCTTGCTGTTCTTCTGCCATGCCCCGCTGTCGCTGTGCCGCCAGACGCTGGCCAGCTCGCGGACGGCGCCCCGGCCGTCCACCAGCTCGCCGTCTTGGTTCTCGGCCACCAACTTGCCGTTGCGCGTGATGTAGCTCAGGTGCTCGCGGACGTGAGCGCCGCCCCGGGCACCGCCTGAAATCCGCACCAGCACCTCCGGGGTGCGCTTGGCCACCCTGATCGCCTTCTGCAAACTGGCCCGCCGCTGGCTTCCCGTGCGGCGCGCTTTGCTCGCGCCCGGCGTGTTGTTCTTGCGTGGCCGGGTGCCCAGGACGGTGCCGAAAAGGCTGTCAAAGTCGTCTGCGTTCATTCGCCTGCTTCCTCGTCCTCACGGCCGCGGCCCGTCCACCGGCCCAGCGTGCCGCTGGCCAGCGCCTTGACCGCCTTTTGCTCGCGCAGCACCGACGCGTGCAACTGCTCCAAGGTCTGCCCGGTCAGGTGGGTGCGTTCCCGAAAGTCGATGTTCACCGCGTGGGCGATCTGGTTCAGGTTGCGGCCAATGGCGGCGAGCTGGCGATTGCTCTCGCGCAGCTCGGCCAGCTCGGCCGCGCTCGGCGTCGGGACGTGCAGGAGTCGGCCGCGGATCAGTGCGATGATCCACGCTTGCCGGCTCGGCAAGCCGTCCGCGTTCGCTGCCGCTCGCACGGCCCGGTCTTCGGCCGGTTTCAAGCGAATGTCGATCTTGGTCCGTTCACCGCCGCGCTCGCGGTTGGTGTACCCGGACAAGTCCAGCTTGTCGATCTGGTTCGCGGCAGCCGTGGCGACGGCAGCGAGCAACGCGGATTCGCTCAAGCCGCGCTCCTTGGCCAAGCGTCGCCATGCTCGCTTGGTGGGTTCATCGACATGAGCCGTCAGCCTCGGCATGCCCGCCTCACGTCGAAAATGGGGAGGTCAAAACACGGGAGTACGGACCGATTTCGGTCGATGTGTAACGAGTAACCGGCGCAAAGCCTATCCTGCACTAGACTCCAACTCCCCATTTTCATTTCACGTCGTGAAATCCTGGGCTTCATGCCCAAGGGGGCGTAGCGGTCGCGGCAATCTGGACGTCGTACGTATGTCAGTGAGCACCAGGATGTGCTCACCGGACCGCATGGAGCGGCCCCGTGCATGGAGGCACGCAAGCGCAGGGATGCAGCACTCGACATTCTCACGAAGCCATATCCGCCGCGGCAACATGGTGCTGGTCGGAGCCTCGCTCCAACATCGCCCCCTGCCGAACCGTTTTTTGTATGTGGCGCGATTCGATCGCATGCCGAAAGCTGGTGCCGCGCTTCAGGCATCACAGTGATGCGCCTTTTTGCTCTTTGGCGCCAAGTGCGATGCCTACTTCGGCAATGCAGGCTTGCATGGCTCGCCGAGCACTTTCCGAGTGAGTTGCCTCTTGCCGGCGTTGGCGGGCAGCACGCTCGGTGGCCCGCGCTTCTTCTTCGGTGGCCTTGCGCTTTCTGGCGGCGGCGACTTGTACTCCCAAACTTGGGTGGAACTCGCCTTTGGCTGCGCGTGAAGCGAGAGCGCGTAGAAAGGCCACGGGAGAGGCCTTGATGACTCCCGGCTTGCCCATAGCTCCGGCCAACTCATCCAGCACATCCTGTTGCAGGCCTCTATCGAGGCTTGACAGAAATTCTCCAACGACTACTACCTCACGCGATCCGAGACCTTGTGGATAGATCAGTTCCTCAGTCACGGCGCTCGTGGCCGTAGTAGTACATCTTTTATTTGTAGGTGCTTTATTACTGCGTATATCCCCGGGTGCCCCATGCCCGGGTGAACCATCCCCGGGTTTCCCAGGGATGGATGGTTCGGGGGGATGGACTACTTCATCGCCTTGGCCTCCCGACAAATCAGGAACGTCGGTGACGATGTGAACCCATCGCCAGGTTCCGTCGTTTTCCTTTTGTCGCTCCGACCAGTAATAACCGGCGGCCTCCAGCTGCTTGCGAGCCTCGGTCCACGCGTACTCGCCCAAGCCGAGAGCGGTTCGCACTTGGCTGACGTAGATGACCCAGCCTGGTCGTGCCGCCAAGCCGACGAGGTAAATGAGCACAAGACGCGCGGTCGCACTGAGCGAGCGTTCTTCCATGAGATCCACCGGTACGGCAGCCCACGGCCGTGAAAGCCTTCCTACAATCGGGGCTTTCCGGCGCCGGGAATTCATGCAGGCATCCCTTCCACGATATCCACCAGCCCGGACACGCGAAACAACACACGCCTGCCGATCCTGACGCGACACTTGCGCAGTTGCTCGGGAAGTTCCCCGTGACGGCACAACGTGATGCGCAGGCCTCCGGGACTTCGATGCAACAGCTCGGCCACCTGGTCGTAGCTAAGGAGCGGGCCGCCGTACTTGGCCAGGATGATCTCTTCGGTAGTCATGCGGTTTGTTTCTCCACGCTTCGCCATAGAAATCAGCATGGAGGAACCGTTAGACTGGATGGGCGCGACATTATGAAAGATTAGGTTGACATGAAAGCTGCCGATGTAAATGCTGGACTTGACCTGCTGGAGGTTGCCTTGGACGCTGGGCCGGCAATCGACGCAGGCGTCGCGCTCGGTACGCGAAAGCTGGTCGCACACCTACGTGCGTCGGTGGCGAGCCATGGCGCGTGCTCCTACACGATCACCTCGCGCCGCTATTCAGTGTGGACCCTGGTGCGGACATACCTCGACGTACCCTTCGCGAAGTTTCTCAACGGTTACGGTGAGGCGGCGACGGGATCGAAGCTTGGTCGATTCCGGCTATCCGAAATTCACAAGACCGATCCAGCCCCAATCGCTGCCAACCACCGCCTACCCGTCCGCGAATCGGACTTTCAACGTCGCTACGCACTGAAGCGGCGACGCATCACCGAATGGCGGAAGTTTTTCAAAGCACTGGTCAGGCAGTCGCAAGTAATGGCCGCCAACGCAGGCGTGAAAGGCTACGACGAGTTCGACAAAACGCTGGATTTTATCCAGGCCAGCCTTCTCTTCGTCATCCACGAGATGGTTCCAAGCCGCCAGCGCCCGTCCCCCACCGACGAGCTTAGAGGCAGCTCGACTTGGAACCGGCATACGCGTAGAACTCAGACCTATTGCGAGCTTTGTTGGCGCCCCACCGAGTACACCCTTCACCAAGAATTGTCCCCCGGCGCCGTATCAGGGGAGAACAAAAACAAGCGTTTTTGCTGCGAGCACGATCCCAGTGACCCGCGTTCGAAATATCGCGTAGATCATCGCTACCGGCAGGCCTTCCATAACGAGTTCAAGCATCTGCGGCGCATATGCACGAGCGAGTACGCTGTTCGGTTCACACTCCCCACAATGACGACGATCACCGCCATGCGGAAGGCTGCCTATGATCTGGTTCACGCCGGGCTGCATTCACCGAACGCGAACAGGAAGCATAGGTACTCACTCAAGGAAAGGGTGTACGTGCTAAGGGAGCAAGGGATGTCACAGGCTGACGCGGCTCGCAAGCTTGGCGTGTCACGGCAGGCAGTATCCAAGGCTTGGCAGCAGCTTCACGAAATAATCGCTCGGCACGAAGCGGCGATGGCGGCGGATAGTCAAAGGGAAGAGTTCCTTCCAGAAACGTCTGTCGCGAAGTTACTCACTGCGATGGTAGACGATGGGCGCGCGATTACGCTTTCGCTCTCGTCACCCAAGCACAACGTTAATTGAGCGGCAACGCTAGTCGCCCAGAAGGAAAGGGGCGGCAAATGCCGCCCCTTTCCTGGTTTGCTTACCTCCCGCGCTGCGAAAGCGCGCTACCAGCTGCTGACTTTGATGCAGCGGAAGTGCGACCATCACGCAGCACTTTTGATGCCGCAGACGCGGCACGTGCGGACGTGCGCTCACTGTTCGTGCGGCTTTGGGTCAATGTGCTGCCAGCGGCAGTACGAGAGTTACGTCCGGTACTGTTGGATGCCAGCACCTTTGCTGCCGCCTTCGCGGCTTTTGGCCCGGTTGTCTTAGACATTGTTGTGTTTTCCTTACATTAGGTTGAGAGGGCGGCGGCGATTGCCGCCGCCCGATTTGCATCAGCAACGGACTAGGAAGCACCATGCTTCGTAACCGTACTCATGGGCATCCAGCAGCTTCTCCGAGTTCTTCACTCGGCGGTAGCGGCAGAAAACCCAGCGGAACCCCTTAGGGGCAGGCTTTAGATTGCTCACGCATAAACACCTCCTTCGCAGCCCGATTGGGTACTTGCGAGGTGCACTCGAACCTAGTAGGCTGTCGAGCTGTCGTAACACCTGTCGCAAGTTCCAGTGGTGGCTACATTCCCACTGAACTCAAAGGCGAACCTTGCCGGGTTTGCCTTTGTTATTTATGGGCTGACGTTTCACAGCAACCCCTTCTGTGCAAGCACCTTCAACTGCACCGTTGCCGCGTCGACACTGACGCCGCAAGTTTCAGCGATCGCGTAAGGGTCACGCAAAGTCTGTGCTACGTCGGTAGGTATGAGTAGAGCCCCCGCAAAGGAGTTCGCCTGCCACTCTGAGCATTTGTAAACCGGGAATGATCCTCGAGGTTTCATCGTTCGAGCCAGCCCTGGTTCGTTGTGTAAGAGATAGTGGCCGAGTTCGTGCGCGATGGTGAACCGGTCTCGGCCGACCCCGTGCCTTGCGCCCTCGTACACATCCTCCCGAATCCACATTTCCTTCAGCTCAGGCCTAGTCAATCCGTGCTGTTCCCCGAGTTCAACTTGCTCCTTCACTTCAAAGCTGAAATCAGGATCGTGCTCCGGAAGAAGCACTTCGACAACTTGTAGGATTGGGAACATCGGCTTCGTGATCCGCAAAGCTCGCCGAAGTGCTAATGCCGCCTCAATGATTTGGTCTCGACTTCTTGGTGGTACCTCGTAGGAATACATCGGCATAGCCACTTGGCGTTCTCCTTTACGCGCTCATAAGTCGTCTAGCTGGTTGAAAACTTTTTCAACTTCCGCATCGCTCATGTTCTCGAAGCGACGCGCGAACGCGACCGCGAGCTCACGTGCCCGATCAGTTCTGTCGTGCAATCCCATAGAAATCTCCTTGGCTTGCTTGGCCGCTGCTACCTCCAGCCGACGGACCTCGCCTGGGTCTAGGTTGAGCTTGGCTTTCAATTGATTGAGAAACGATGGAGGTACGCTCTTCTTACCGGTTTCGATCGCGGACACAAACGTAGCGCTCACTCCGAGCATTTCGCCCAAGTCGCCGAGTGTCTTGTTACCGTGCGCAAGCCTCATCATTCGTAGCGTTTTTCCGAACTCCGTTAACATGGTTAGCCCCTTGGCGTCTTCGCTCTCTGTGTGGTGGGTGTCTATTCGTCTACATGGTTTCGTCACGTGCCTGGTGTGAGGGGTCGTCAACCAGCAGGTTCAATTCTGGCACAGCATTCGCCGCAATTCAACCATATGGTTTATTTTATAAGCCTGTAGGTGCATTGCATTTACGGTTGGTTCACGCTACCTCCTCGGAGGAGCGCCCTGCGAAGACTCCGACATCGGCTCGCGCCTTGGCTGTGAAGGCGTGGTGACCAGTCAGGGAATTCGCAGCCTATGCAATGAAACGGTGACCATGGACCACAGCAGCCGTCACATCCAATGGTGGATGAGCGACGAGAGCGGGTACAGTTTCAGTACGCGGATCAGTTCTCGAACCACGCGCTCAGCTAACACAAGTTACTGATGCTAAAGAAATAATAGGTTGCGCCCGCTAACAGTGATTTCGCTTGGTTTTCAGCAAGTTATTGATTTGCGGGCAAACTCATAATCCGTTGGTTCCAGGTTCAAGTCCTGGTGGGCCCACCATATATTTCAGTGCCTTGGATTCACCCGAAGGCCCACCGCAACCGCGTCAACCTATAAGGCTGCGCACCGCAACGAGAGGCACTGGAAACCATACGAGAAACGGCAAGCTGGTGCGCGACTGGACGTTCGTGGAGGTTCACGCGCAGCGAAGCATGCTGAACGGCCTGCCCGGTCGCGCATCGAGGTTTTCCCCAATACTCATGCATGGGCGATCAAACTGGGTTCGGCGGCGCATGTTCGCCGCCTGCAAGCGATGAAACACCGGGAACCCTCATGGATATCATCCACGATGCAGGACAACACCAGTTCCACACCGACGTGGAAGGCCACCGCGGCGTCCTCGACTACCGATTGCGGGGCGGCGTGATGACCATCACCCATACCGGCGTGCCGGAGGCCATCGGTGGCCGCGGCATCGCCGCGTCGCTAACGCGGTTCGCGCTGGAAACGGCACGCCGCGAAGGCTGGAAGGTCGTGCCGGCATGTTCGTACGCCGCGGTGTTCATCCGCAGGCATCCGGAGTTCGGCGATCTCGTCGTCTGACGGCCAGCCCAACACCCGGATCAGCGCGCCCTTCCAGTCGGCTCAAGGCTCAAGCCCTGGAGTCGCCCATGCATGTCGACATCACCGCCGCATTTGATGGGGCGGCGCATCGCCATTACATTCATCGCATGTGATGGGAGAGTCCGATGTCCGACCGGTTGCATGCGAATGCAAAACGCATCTCGTGTCTGTTGCTGATCTGCCTGATATTGACGCTCTGCGCCTGCGCGCCGGTTCCGCCACGCAATCCCATGGCGACCTGGGTGCCGTCGGACAACTTCGGCAACCGTCATCCGCAGCTGATCGTGCTGCATTACACCGAGCAGGATTCGGTGGCCGAATCGCTGGATACCTTGCGCACGCGCAACAGTGGCGGACCGGTCAGTGCGCATTATCTGATCGGGCGCGACGGTCGCATCTATCAGCTGGTCAGCGACGCCAAACGCGCCTGGCATGCGGGCGGCGGGCGCTGGGGCACGATCACCGACGTCAACTCGGCCTCCCTCGGCATCGAGATCGACAACAACGGCGTCGTGCCGTTTCCGCCGGTGCAGATCGACAGCCTGATACGCCTTTTGACCGACCTCACCACGCGCTGGCGCATTCCGTGCGCGCAGATCATCGGGCATCAGGATCTGGCGCCCACGCGCAAACCGGATCCGGGCCCGCTGTTCCCGTGGGCACGGTTGGCCGCTTACGGTTTCGGTTTGTGGCCCGATCCGGCGCCGCTGCCTGATCCGCCCGTCGGTTTCGACCCGTGGATGGCCCTGACCGCCGTCGGCTATTCGCTCGACGATCCGCAGGCCACGGTGCGCGCGTTCCACAACCACTTCCGTGGCATGGGCGGCGAAACACTGGACGATGAGGATGCGCGCATCCTCTACAACCTGGTCGGCAAGATCGAGCGTGGCGATACCGAGAAAAGTTGCGCGGTTCCTGGCGTCACTCCATAGAGTGTGTATTACTCGCCGAGCATGGCTTGCGGGTGCACGATCCTTCCAGCGTTCGTGGTGATGCTTCGACAAGCTCGGCACGGGGTACGCTGCGCGTATCGAAGTTCCGTCGGTGCTGAGGTATCGAAGCATGAACGGCACGGAGAGTTTGGAGATTGCCCTTCGATACCTCAGGGCGAACGGGTTTTGGTGTGCTTCCTCGGTGCCGATCAAAACAGGGAAATCAGGCGCTTTCCGGCTCGCCTAAATGCTCGATAACGCGTTGGCCACGCAACCGCGATGCGTGCGCCAGCCACATGATGAGGGCCGAGAAGATCACGATGACGACGAAGCCGGAGATCGGGCCGAGCAGGCCGATGTTGCCGGCGTGCTTGTCCAGTTCGGGGTATTTGCCGAGCCAGCTGATCAGCGCGATGCCACCCAGCCATGGCAACATCCAGAAGCCCGCGCGCATTTCCAGCTTCGGCAACTGCTTGCCCCAGCCCGACTGGTAGATCGCCAGCAGCACGAAGCCGAACAGCACCGCCACCATCAGTTTCCACATCACGTCCCAGCCCGACCAGAACACGATCAGGTTGGACGACAGGAATGCCAGGTACGGCACGATCCAGCCACCGCGCAGCCGGAATGGACGTTCCTGGTCGGGCAGCTCGCGGCGCAGGGCCATCAGCGTCAATGGACCGGAGCCGAACGACATCACCATGGCCGAGGTGTGGAAGCCGACCAGTTTCTGCCAACCCGGAAACGGCAGGAAGAACAGCAGCCCCACGACGAACGCCAGCACCACGCTGAACCACGGCACGCCCCTGTCGTTGACGTGCGACAAGGCCTTTGGCGCGTTGCCGTTGCGGCTCATGGCGTAGGACAGGCGCGCCGTGAGTGCCGTGTAGATCAGGCCGGTGTCGGCGGGCGAGACGAAGGCGTCGGAATAAAGCAGGATCGCCAGCCAGGTGAAGCCGAGCGCCGTCGCCAGCGCCGCCAGCGGACCGAACGCCAGCGCGTGGTCGTCCATGCCCAGGGAAAAGGTGGTGCCGATATGGGCCCAACCGTTGGCCAGCGCCGAATCGGGCAGCGCGCCAATGAAAGCCACCTGCAGGCCGACATAGAGCACCGTGCACAGGCCAAGCGAACCGAAGATCGCGATCGGCACGTTGCGTTGCGGGTTGTCGGTTTCGCCGGCCAGTTCCACGCCCTGGCGGAAACCGAGGTAGGAAAATACCACGCCGGCCGTCGCCACCGCCGCGAACACGCCGTGCCAACCCATGGGCATGAAATTGCCCAGGCGCGAAGGCGAAAAACCGTTCGCCTGAAACGCCACCGCGAGAAACGCGATGATCGCGATGGCGATGATGCCGATCTTCCACCACACCAGCGCGTTGTTGATGCGCGCGAACCAGCGCACGCCGAGCATGTTGATGACGCAGAACACGAACAGGAATACACAGGCGACGGCCAGTCCCGGTGCGGTCAGCACCGGCGAGCCGTCCTTGAGCGTCTGCAGCCACGGAATGTAGGTGGCCGCGTATTGCAGCACCGCCAGCACCTCCAGCGGCGCCACCGCGACCGTGGCCAGCCAGGTGATCCAGCCCGAGGTGTAGCTGGCGAACGAGCCGAACGCGAAATGCGGGAAGCGCACCACGCCGCCCGAGACCGGAAACATCGTGCCCAGCTCGGCGTAGGTCAGGCCGATCAGCGCGATCATCACCGCGCCGACCAGCCACGAGATGATCGACGCCGGCCCTGCCATCTGCGCGGCATTCATTGCGCCGAACAACCAGCCGGAGCCGATGATCGAGCCGACCGCGGTGAACAGCAGGCCGACGGTGCCGATGTGGCGTTTCAGGCGATGGTCGCCGGTGGCGGGTTGGGTTATCGGTGGTGGCATGGCGCTTCTCTGTCAGGCGTGAGTCAATGTCGTGGCGCGGCAATCCGGTTCAAAAGCCCGTTCGCCCTGAGCCCTTCGACAAGCTCAGGACAGGGTTCGACCCAAAGGGTCGGAGTCGAAGGGTTGCTTGGGGAGCCCTTCGACTTCGCTTGCTTACGCAAGCTACGCTCAGGGCGAACGGATGATTTGGGTTGATCGGTATAGCCATCCATACGGATAGGCAACTCTGAATTTTTTGGCCTGATCGCCCGTGCCGACCGCTTCCGGTATCGGGAAACATCCAGTCCTTCGGTATTGATCTCCGGCAACACGCCGGCCATCAGGTCGGCCAGATAACTCCCCGACCCGCAGGCCATCGTCCAGCCCAGGGTGCCGTGGCCGGTGTTGAGGAACAGGTTGTCGAAGGGCGTGGCGCCAACGACCGGCGTGCCGTCCGGCGTGGCCGGGCGCAGGCCTGCCCAGAACTGGCCGCGTCCCGGATCGCTGGCATGCGGGAACAGGTTGCCGACGACTTTTTCCAGCGTCCTGCGCCGGCGTACCGGCTGCGACAGGTCGAAGCCGCATACCTCGGCCATGCCGCCGACGCGGATGCGCTGGTCGAAACGGGTGATGGCCACCTTGTGGCTTTCATCGAGCACGGTGGACACGGGCGCCACCGCCGCATCGACGATAGGCAGGGTCAGCGAATAACCCTTGAGCGGATACACGGGCAGACGGACACCCAACGGCGCGAGCAACCGCGGCGTGTGACAGCCCAATGCCAGCACGTAACGATCCGCACGCTCGGTCTTGCCGTCGATGCGCACGCCGGTGATGCGCCGGCCCGTGTGTTCGAGGGCTTCCACCGTGGCGTTGAAACGGAATGTCACACCTACCGCCCGGGCCCGCTCTGTCAGCCTGCGCGTGAACAGCTCGCAATCACCAGTCTCGTCGCCGGGCAGGCACAATGCGCCGGTAAAACGATCGGCGACACCGGCCAGAGCCGGCTCCGCCTGCACGATGCCATGGCGATCCAGCAGTTCGTATGGCACGCCATGCCGATCGAGCACGGCCATGTCCCTGCCCGCCGCATCCAGTTGCGCCTGTGTGCGGAACAGTTGCAGCGTGCCGAGCCGGCGGCCTTCGTAATCCAGCCCGGTGTCCGCGCACAACCGGTGCAGGCAATCCTGGCTGTAGCGGGCCAGGCGCAACATGCGCGTCTTGTTGATGGCGTAGCGCCGTGCCGTGCACTGGCCGAGCATGCGCGCGAGCCACAGGTATTGGTGCGGATCCAGGCCCGGCCTGACGACCAGCGGCGCATCTTTCGAGAACAGCCATTTCAACGCCTTCAGCGGTACGCCGGGGGCGGCCCATGGCGCGGCGTAGCCGGGCGAGATCTGCCCGGCGTTGGCGAAGCTGGTTCCCTTCGCGGGACCGGCCGCGCGATCCACCACCGTGACCTCGAAGCCCGCGCGCGCCAGATACCACGCGCTGCTCACGCCGATGACGCCGCTGCCGAGAACCAGTACGTGCATGGACGATTCACTCCCCTCGGGTCATATCGCTGTCGGAACCCATCATTGAAATCCGTTCGCCCTGAAGTATCGAAGGGCAGCCCCCAGGTTTCCCGCGCCGTTCATGGTTCGATACCTCACCACGAACGGTGGAAGGCTGAGACAAGACAAAGACCCACACCAAAACCCGTTCGCCCTGAGGTATCGAAGGGCAGCCCCCAGGTTTCCCGCGCCGTTCATGGTTCGATACCTCACCACGAACGGTGGAAGTGCAGGGCATGCAACAAACCGGAATGTCCTTCATTCGGCATGGTTGAACTCCGGCATGGCCTCGAACGTCTGGCCCTTGCGCCAGTTTTCCGCGCCCTTTCGCTGGTACACGACCTTGCCGCCGACGATGGTGTAGAGCAGACGCGTGTGCAGGATCCGGTTGCTCGGCATGGTCAGCAGGTTGCCCGAGAACACGTCGATGTCGGCCAGCTTGCCGGGCGTCAGCGAACCGAGATCGTCCTCCTCGAAGATGGCGTAGGCGTTGTTCCAGGTGTAGGAGCTCAACTCCTGCATCGGCGTCTTGACCTGGTCCGGGAACAGCGTTTTCTTGCCATGGTCGTAGGCGCGCGTGACGCCGCAGTAGAAGTTCGGAATGGGGTTGGTGTCCTCGACCGGCGTGTCGGTGCCGTCGAGCACGATGGCACCGCTTTCGATCAATTTGTGCCAGACGTAGGCGCCCTCCTTCGCACGCTTTTCGCCGATGCGCGGCAGCACCATCGGCGCGTCCGAGCAGGCGTGGATGGACTGCATGGAGGCGATGACGCCCATGTCGGCGAAGCGCGGGATGTCGGCGGGATTCAGGTGCTGCGCATGTTCGATGCGCCAACGCAACTTGTGCGCGGCCGGATCGGCGCGGAAGATTTTTTCGTACATGTCCAGCACTTCGCGGTTGGCGCGGTCGCCGATGGCGTGGATCGACACCTGGAAGCCGTCGCGCGCGGCGATCTTCGCCATCTGTTCCAGGTCGCTCATCGCGGTGACGTTCTTGCCGGTGATGCCGGGGGCGTCGCTGTAGGGTTTGAGGAACCAGGCGCTGCGCGTGCCCAGCGCGCCGTCGGAAACGGATTCGCCGATGCCGCGCACGGTGAAGTGGTCGTTGGCGAAACCGATGATGCGGTAGTCGGCGAGATGCTTGTCGAGGCTGGCCACGGACTCGCCATCGACGTTGATGTACAGACGCAACGGCAGGCCCTTCGCGGCCTGCTTTTTCAGCCAGTCGATGGTTTCGAAGTCCGCGCCCATGTCCACGAAGGTGGTGATGCCCTTGCTGATCTCGTTCTGCACCGCCAGATGCAGCGCCTTCTCGCGGCGCGCCTTGCGCTGGGCCGGGCTCATGGTTTTCAGATAACGCTGGTAGGCGGCGTGCACCGGCCACGCGGCGGTGTCGCGCAGCATGCCGATGGCATGGCTGTTCGCGTCGCGCACGATGCTGCCGCCATCGGGATCGGGTGTCTTGTCGGTGATGCCGGCGGCCTTGAGCGCCGCCGCATTGGCGTACAGGCCATGGCCGCTGGCGTGGATCAGCATGACCGGGTTGTCGGGCGATACCGCATCGAGACTGGCCGGCAGCGGCAGGCCGCCGATGTTGGGCTCGGGCGCCTTGTCCCATTTGGTCTGCTGCCAGCCCTGGCCGACGATCCATTCGCCGGGTTTGGCCTTGGCGACGGCGGCCTTCACCATCGCCACGACGCCGGCCCAACTGGACGGCTTGCCGACGTTCAAGCGCAACAGCGCGTGGCCGGTGTCCATCAGGTGCCCGTGGCCCTCGATGAAGCCGGGCGTGACGAACGCGCCATGCAGGTCGAGCACCTTGGTGCCCTTGCCGATGTAATGCGCGATGGCCTCGTTGCTGCCGACGGCCTGGATACGGCCGTCGCGGACGGCCAGCGCCTGCGCCTTCGGTTGCAACGGATCAAGCGTCGCGATGACGGCGTCGCGCAACACCAGGTCGGCGGGTTTCAACTTCGGCGGAAAACCGTCGATGGAAGCGCTCGCGGCAAAGGCCGTCGTGGCGACGGCAAGCGCGGCGACAGTGAGCAATGCATGGATGGATTTCATCGGACTTTCCTTTCGCAAAGGCATCGACCGCGAACGTGCGCATCCTGCAACGGCCAGGCGGGGAAGATCCCTCGCTCCGCATTGTCGGAACAACATACACGATCCGACGCCCGGCAAATCGCCCCCGACAGAACGCCTGCCATGCGACACGCGACATGCCGTCGAGCATAAGCAAGGCCGCACGCGCGTCGCCAATGAAAAGACCGGCAGCAGGCATAACCGGAGGTTGTGGGAGTTTTCCGGTCGTTACCGCAAACGGCAAGGTGTCTCAGGCTTGCGCCAGCAAACGCTTCGCAAGCTGGCGCACGAGCTCCAGAAAACGTTTCTGCACCGGATTCAGCGGACTGTCGGTGCGGTACAGCGCGTACAGCACCACGTCGATGTGCAGCTTGAGCGGCCGCATCTGCACCGCTCCGCTGTTGCCGCCGATGCTTGCCGTGAACGGATCGACCAGCGCCAGGCCTTCGCCACGAGAAACGAGTGCGTGCGCCAGCTGATAGGTCTGCACCCAGACCGACGTCTTCGGCGTCGGGTCGACCTGCGAGAGCCGGCTTTGCAGCATGTTGCCCAGCGCGTCGCGCACGGTGATGCCGATCATCGGCTGGTCGGCCAGTGCTTCCATCGGCAGCGGTTGCGCCAGCTCCGCCTCCGACCACCAGCCCGGCGGCGCGATCACCATGACGCGCCCGCGGCACAGGGCTTCGCGATGCAGGTTCTGCTGGCCGGTGTCCTGCAACGTGAGGCCGATGTCGGTTTCGCGCAACGCCAGCGATTTGCACATCACCACCGAATGCTGGGTGGACAATTCCGAGGTCGTGCCCGGAAAAGCCTTGCGCAACAGCATGGTCGCATCGGGCAGCAAAGTCTGCGCCAGCGTCGGTGTGCAGGTCACGCGCAAGGGATGGCTTTCGGGCTCGCCGAGGGTCTTGGTGAGCCGCCCCAGATCGTTCACCTCATGGATGATCCGCTCGATGCGATGACGCAGCAGCATGGCCTGTTGCGTCGGCTGCAGACGGCCACGCACGCGACTGAACAAGGCGAAGCCGAGTTGCGACTCGGCATGTTGAAGCGCCTTGCTGGCAGCCGGCTGCGAAATGTTCAGCAGCTTGGCCGCCCCGGTCAGACTACCCGTGGTGAGGATGGCGTGGAAAAGCTCGATGTATCGCAGGCGCATGTCGGATGGTCGTGTCGTGGCCAGAGACCGATGTATCCAGATAACCCGAAAGTGCGGTTTTCGCAAATGTTGTCATGGATGGTATGGGCGTTTAAACGATTTATCCTCGCCAAACCGTTCGCACTGAGCGTAGCCCGCGCAGCGGGTGGAGTCGAAGTGCATCCGGCAAGTCACCGACCTGTCCTTCGGCTTCGGCCTGCGGCCTACGCTCAGGACGAACGGGCCTGATTGAGTGCCATTTCTGTCATGGATGGCATGGCAGCAATCAGCCTCGACGTTTACGAGCACCGGATCCATTGGTTTTGCACACGTCCATAACTGCCAGTTATGCGACGGAAGTTCTTTTCATTGGAGACCTGCGCCCGAACCTGTTTACCTAGAAGCATTGCTTGGGGCATGGGGCGACAGATCACATGAAGCAAGGCATGAAGCGCTCGGCGTGGCTTCTGGGTACTTGTGTATTCGGCGCGTCACTGTCTTGCGCGGCCCACGCCGGCGTGGAGGTTCCGGCCGCCGCGCCCGCGAAAAAACCAGGCGGCGTCATCGAGCTGACGGTGCGGCTGCCCAACCCCGCGCAAAAGCTTCTGTACGTGCACGAAGTCATCCCGGTCAAGCCAGGGCGTGTGACGCTTTACTATCCCAAGTGGATTCCGGGCGACCATTCCCCGGACGGGCCGATCAACGCCATCATGGGTCTGGAAGTGACGGCGGCCGGCAAGCGCATCGCCTGGCATCGCGACGAGCTGGACCGCTTCACCTTCCACATGATGGTTCCGCAGGGCGCGCACCGGATCGAGGTACGCTTTCAATTCCCGTCGTCGAGACGGGTGACGCCGAACCTCGTCGATCTCACCTGGGATCACGTCGCGCTGTATCGCGCGGGCTATCCGACGCGCACGCAGCTGTTCCAGCCGACGCTGGTGATTCCGGCGGACTGGCAATACGCCAGCGCGCTTGAAACGCAAAATCGCGACGGCAAGCGCATCACCTTCAAACCGGTGCCGTTCAACACGCTCGTCGATTCGCCGGTGATCGCCGGCAGGCATTTCCGCAAGGTGAACGTCACTCCGCCCGGCGCATCGGTGAAACGTCATCTCGATCTGGTCGGCGACAGCGACGCGGCGGTGGCCATCTCGGACAAGCAGATCGCGGGATACCGGCATCTGGTCCGGCAGGCGCAGGCCCTGTTCGGTTCACACCATTACGACGCCTACCATTTCCTGCTGACCTTGAGCGACCACACTTCGGTCGGCGGCCTGGAACACCATCGATCCAGTGACGACCGCGCCCGCGGCGGCGCGAAAACGTTCGCCGATGCCGATCATTTCATGATGGACGCCTCGCTGCTGCCGCACGAGTACGTACACTCGTGGAACGGCAAATTCATGCGTCCGGCGGGCCTCTGGCAGCCGGATTTCGAGAAGCCCGAGCGTCCGAAGATGCTGTGGGTGTACGAAGGGTTGACCGTGTACCTGGGTGACGTGCTCACGGTGCGCAGCGGTCTGTGGTCGTCCGACGTCTGGCGTCAGGTCGTCGCCTACCGGGCCGCCGTCATGGCGCATCGCACCGGTCGCGAATGGCGTCCGTTGATCGACACCACCATCGCCGTCAACTACGGCGCGCCGAGCGCGGGGGCCAACTGGCGCCGGCAGAACGACTTCTACCGCGAAGGCCAGTTGCTGTGGATGGCCGTCGACATGAAGATCCGCACGCTCAGCCACGGCAAGCACGCCATCGACGATTTCGCGCGCGCGTTTTTCGGCGTCGACAACGGCAGCTTCGTCACGCACACCTACACCTTCGACGATGTCGTCGCCGCGTTGGACAAGGTGCAGCCCTACGACTGGGCCTCCTTCCTGAAGACCTGGGTGAACGGTACCGGCGATGAAGTGCCACTTTTGTCCGGCATCACCGCCAGCGGCTGGAAACTGGTCTACACGGACAAGCCGTCGCGCTACGAAAGCGCGCTGGAAAACGTCGGCATGGGCGAGCTCGAAGGCATGGGCTTCAACGAGATGTTCTCGATCGGCCTGTTCCTCCGCAACGGCGGCGCGATCGCGGACGTGCGCTGGAACGGTCCTGCGTTCAAGGCCGGCCTTGCGCCCGGCATGCGCATCGTCGCCGTCGACGGCAAAGCCTACAGCATCGAAGCCCTGCGCGACCGGATCGCCCGCGCGCAGCAGGACAAGCAGCCCATCCATATTCGCGCCAAGGGTGACGGCGTCACCCGCCGCTACATGATCCATTACGACGGCGGCCTGAAATATCCGCATCTGGTGCGCGCGCCGGGCACGACCGATTACCTGAAACAGATTCTCGCGCCGCGACCGATCGACAACGGTTCGTGACGTTGCCGCCACATCCTCGATGCCATGTGTAAAACCCACGTCATGCAAGCGCACGCTTTCCACCACCGGCAGACTCCCCCCGCAAGGCGCTGGATGCTGCTGGCGGTATTGCTGGTGATCCTGCCGGGCACGGGCATGACCACGGACATCCAGACCTCTGCCCGGCGCACGCTCGATTCGGTCGTCGCCATGGTGACCGCCGGACAGTTCCGCGAGGCCGATGCCCGCATCGGCGCGGTACTCGGGCAATCGAATGTGCCCGCCGCCACGCGCCGCGCCTTCGAGTTCCAGCGCGTTCGCATGCAGCGCATGCGGATGGATTTCAGCCTCGACGCCGATCAGGTCAAGGCGCGCGTGCGCAAGCAGATTCCGGACCTCACCGACGCCCAGTTCGCACGCTGGGATGCGCACGGCCTTTTCGAGCACATGCTCATCGACGGCAAGCGGCTGTATTTCCGGCGCGCGCCGTCCAACCTGTTCCGACTGAGCGCCGAGGCGCGCAAGTTGCGCGAGGAGCAGTCGCCGTACATCGGCAGCGGCCTGTCGGACGCATACGACCGGATGGTCGCCAGCTTCGATCGCAAGGTGATCCAGCAGGCGAAGGCCACCGGAAAAACCAGCGTGCTGCCGCGACGACTGCAGGTGACGCAGACGCTGACCGTGGACGCCGACGCCGTGCCCGCCGGCAAGACCATCCGCGCCTGGATCCCCTACCCGCGCGCGAACCCCGGCCAGCAGGAAGACATCCGCTTCGTGTCCAGCCAGCCGTCGCGGCACCGCATCGCGCCCGCCTCCACGCTGCAGCGCACGGTGTACCTGGAAAAGACCGCGCAGGCCGGCAAACCGACGGTATTTTCGATCACCTACCAAGTAACGCTTTACGCGCAGTACCACGCGATCGACCCGGACAAGGTGGTGCCGGCAAAGATCACACCGGCCTTGAAACCCTTCGTGGCCGAGCGCGCGCCGCACGTCGTGTTCACCCAGCCGTTGCACGTGTTTTCCGATCAGGTGGTGGGCGACGCCACCAACCCGTACGAGATCGCGCGGCGCATCTACGCCGCCGTCGACAAGATTCCCTGGGCCGGCGCACGCGAATACTCGACCATCGCCAACATCAGCGACTACACCCTGCACGCCGGCCACGGCGACTGCGGTGAACAGACCCTGCTGCTGATCACGCTGATGCGCATGAACGGCATTCCCGCGCGCTGGCAGTCGGGCTGGATCTACAGCGACAGCGACTACGACAACATCCACGACTGGGCTGAAATCTACCTGGCCCCGTACGGCTGGATTCCGGTGGACGTCACCTACGGGCGCTTCGACACCGGCGATCCGGCCCTGAAATGGTTCTACCTGGGCGGGCTGGACAACTACCGCATCGCCTTCAACGACGGTTTCTCGCAGCCGTTCGTGCCGGCCAAGTCATCCTTCCGTTCCGACACCGTCGATTCGCAGCGCGGCGAAGTCGAGTGGGATGGCGGCAACCTGTACTACGACCAATGGAGCTATCACTTCGACTGGCGGATCCTGCCGGTCGACCAGGAACGCGACATGAAATAACGGGCTTTTCTTTTCAATCTATCAACCACGACACGTGGGGAGGGCAACATGGGCATGAGTGGTCGATTCTTGCGCAAGAGCGCGCTTTGCATGGCGATGGGTCTGGCCTTGGCGGTCGCCGCGCCAGCGGCCCTGGCGGCCAACACAGACGGTTCGGTGGTCGGGCATACGCAGCCGGGCGCGGTGGTGACCATCGTCAATCCGGACACCGGATTCACCCGCAGGGTCACGGCCGACGCCGACGGCAATTACCGCTTTCCGTACCTGCCGGTGGGCAACTACGTACTCACCACGCGGGTCGGCGGAACGCAAACCGGCAGCTCGGTGCCGGTCACCGTGAAGCTGGGCCAGGCCACCACGGTGAACCTGGCCTCGCGCGGCGCCACTCAGCTTGGCGGGGTCACGGTCACGGCCAGTTCGGTCATCAGCGCCGTCGACGTCACCTCGACCGAATCGGCCATGAACATCACCGCGCAGCAACTGGAGCGTCTTCCGGTGCAACGCGACGTGAGCGCGGTGGCCCTGTTGGCGCCGGGCGTGAATCCGGGCACGGCCGGCTTCGGCGGCATTTCCTTCGGCGGCTCGTCGGTGGCGGAGAACACCTTCTACATCAACGGCCTCAACGTCACCGACTTCTACAACCGCATCGGTTTTTCCGAGGCGCCGTTCGACTTCTACAAGGAGTTCCAGGTCAAGACCGGCGGCTATTCGGTCGAATACGGCCGCACCACCGGTGGCGTGGTCAGCGCGGTCGCCAAGTCCGGCACCAACGAATTCCACTTCGGCAGCAAGCTGGTATGGGGGCCGGATTCCTGGGAGGCGCATGGCCGCGACAGCTATCTGGATGGTCAGCGTTACATCACCCGCAGCCGCGACAGCACCGACTCCACGAAGTTGAACGTATGGGCGTCCGGCCCGATCGTGAAGGACAAACTGTTCTTCTTCGCCATGTACGAAGCGCGCGACATCAAGCCAGTCAATACCGACAACGCCGCCACCAGCATCAACAAAGGCAAGGCAGACAACGGGTTCTGGGGCGTCACTCTCGACTGGAACATCACCCAGAACAACCAGCTCTCGCTGCTGGCGTTTTCCAACAAGAATCGCACCGACACGGATACCTACACCTACGACTTCGACACCGATACCCGAGGCGAAAAACTTTCCGAATCGTATTCGCAGACCGGCGGCCGCAACTGGGCGCTGACCTGGACATCGTATTTCACCGATGACCTTTCGATGAAACTCATGTACGGCCGCAACGACCGCACCAGCATGTCCGGCTCGCCGTCGGACGCCGAGTGCAACTACGTCACGCGGGAGGCCGACGTGGTCGATCCGGGCGTGCCGGTGGGCTGCTCGAACAACCTTTCGGTCTACGACCGCGACGACCTGCGCAAGCAGCTGCGCGCCGATTTCCAGTGGACACTGGGCGACCACCTGGTGCGCTTCGGCCTCGACCGCGAAATCGACACATCCGACCTGAGTTCGCGCTATTCCGGCCCCGGCGGCATCGAGTACGACGTCGACAGCACCACGCCCGGAGCGAACATTTCCGACGCCGGCAACGTGCCGCCCGGCTACTACGCCTACGTGCGTGCGCGCCAGTACGAAATCTTCGGCAACTTCGAGTCCACCAACAAGGCGTATTACCTGGAGGACAACTGGTCGATCGGCAACAACTTCGTGCTGAACCTGGGCGTGCGTTACGAAAGCTTCGACAACAAGGATGCCGCCGGCCGCAGCTACATCAAGATGGACAACATGATCTCGCCCCGGGTCGGCTTCTCCTGGGACGTCAAGGGCGACGGCACCACCAAGCTGTTCGGCAACATCGGCCGCTATTTCCTGCCGGTGGCCAACGTCATCAACATCAAGCAGGGCGGCGCGCTGCTGGACGCGCGCACCTTCTACGGGTTCGACGGCTGGCAGATCCTGGAGCATGACGGCGTGCAGTACGCCTTCCCGAAACTGGGGCCGAAGTTCGGCTTCAGTGACGACCAGGGCGACGGCACCGTCGGCGACCTGCGCTCGGAGGTCGATCACGACATGGATCCGGTCTACCAGGACGAGTTCATCCTCGGCTTCCAGCAGATGCTCAACGAGAAGTGGTCATGGGGCGTGCGCGGCATCTACCGCAAGCTGCACAACGCCATCGACGACATCAACATCACCGCCACCCACTGCGGCCGCATCTCCAGCCACTGGGTCATGGCCAACCCGGGCCAGCCGGTCACCATCTGGGGCGACACCGATTGCGACGGCACCGACGACGGCTACGTGACGATCGATACGTCCAAGGGCGGCTACTGGACAGAGAACGACAATTACCGCTACACCAACGGCGAATGGGAATACGTCAACTCCACCGGCGGCTCGCAGCGCGGCTGGGTCGATCCCAAGCGCACGTACAAGGCGGTCGAACTGCAGGTCAACCGCGCCTGGGACGGGAAGTGGATGTTCAACGCCTCCTACACGCTGTCGTGGAGCGAAGGCAACGCGGAAGGCCCGGTCAACACCGACACCAACTTCGGCGATGCGGGACGCACCGAGAACTTCGACGATCCGTTCGTGAACTATGGGGGCGACGGCCCACTGGCCAACGACCATCGCCACCAGATCAAGTTGCGCGGCAGCTACGCGTTGACCGACCACTGGCGTATCGGCGGCACGCTCGACGCCCACTCGGGCGGCCCCATCACCGCCATGGGCGTGGGCAACCCGTACAACTGGAAGAGCTACCACAGCTACTTCATCTGCACGGAAAACTGCACGCCGGAACAGACCTATCCGGATCCACAGGAAGGTGATACCTGGAGCACGTCCGACCGCGTATTCAAGCATTCGCCGCGCGGCGGCGCCGGCCGCATGCCGTGGTACGTGAACCTCGGCGCCAGTGTCAGCTATCAATACGAGTTCGGCGATGTCGCCACGCTTCGCGCCAAGTTCGCGGTGTACAACCTGCTCAACCGGCAGGAGCCGGTATGGGTCTACCAGGAACTGGAGCCGGGCGTGGGCGACCGCAATTCGCTCTTCGGCAAGGAACGGTTCCTGCAATCGCCACGCTATGCGCAATTGACCGTATCGGTGGAATTCTGACGTTCCTCCCCATGGACCGCCTACGGACGGGCGGCCCGGCTTTTCCCCATCCTCACCGGATCTTCGACCCGACGCCAAAGCTGGACAGAGCCCTCAGGGCCACGCATGACGGAAACATCCCCTCTGGCGACCTGCGCACGAAACAGGTCGCTTTTTTTTGTCTCAATATCGCGTTCTCCGCATGTAGGAGCCAGCCTGCTGGCGATGGCCTGGGTTCACGCATAACCGGGCAATCGCCAGCAGGCTGGCTCCTACACACAACAAGCAGAGGGTCAGTGCGCCAGGAACAGCTCACCGATGGTCAGCGCCACCGGATACGGCATGGGGTGTTTGCGGTTGCTGAGCAGGATCACCGTCACATGCTGTTGGGGCCAGCGGATGATGACGTTGCGGAAACCCATGGTTTCGCCGGACTTCCACACGCTGTCCTCGCTGATGCGCCAGCCGAATCCGTAGCCGACATCGGGATCGCCGATTGGTTCGCTGGCGGTGAAGAAACGCTTCTTCGAGGCGTCGCTCAACAGGCGGTTGCCGTACAGCGAAGCATCCCACTTGGCCAGATCGTCGATGGACGAGTAGACGCCGCCGTCACCGCGCGTGGCGCTGGTCAGGCTCTGGTCGGTGCGCTTCCACTGGCCGTCGACCCGACTGTAGCCGTAGGCGCGATGCGCCGGCTCGGGACCGCGATGATGCTCGTACATCAGCGTGTGGTCCATGCCCAGCGGCTGGAAGATGCGCTGGTGCATGAAGTCGGCCAGATCCATGCCCGAGACGCGCTCGACGATCAGGCCGAGCAGGACGTAGGCGCCATTGCTGTAGCGATGCGCGTTGCCGGGCGGGAAATACAGTTTGTGCTGCGAGGCGATCATGCGCAGCACGTCGGCGTCGCTCAATTGGGTGGTGCGGTCGGGCGGGATCAGGCTTTCGTAGTCGATCAGACCACTGGTGTGCGTGAGCAAGTCTTCGAGGGTAATCCTGGCGTCGCTTTCCGGCAGTTCCGGCAGCCACTTGCGCACCGAGTCATCCAGGCTCAACTTGCCGTCCTGCGCCAGCAACAGGATGCAGGTAGCGGTGAACTGCTTGCTGACCGAAGCCAGGCGGTAATTGGTCGCCGGCGTCGTCTTGATGCGCTTTTCCAGATTGGCGTAACCGTAGCCGCGACGGATGATGGCCTTGCCGTTCTTGACGACCAGCAGCGACGCGCCCGGTACGTCGCCCATGTAGCGGTTCATCAAGCTGTCGACTTCGGCCTGCCGAGCCTTGGCGGACATCTGCGCGTGCACGCCCGTTGTCACCAGCAGGCCGGCCCATGCCAGCAGCAAAAGAGGAATTTTGCGAGCCATCGGTCAACCTCCGCGTGGTGATTACTGAACCGGAACGTCGTACAACGTGGCCGGCTGCGGGTGCATGACCAGCGTGTAATGCCACCATTCGTTCGGATAATTCTTGAATCCCTGCGCGGCCATGGCATGGAGCAGGATCTGGCGGTTGGCGCGCTGCTTCGCAGTCACCAGCTTCGAGTCGGTATGCGCGCGCGGATCGAACATGTCGAAATGCGTGCCCATGTCCAGCTCCCGGCACTGTTTGCCGTCGGCATCGCAGCGCATCAGGGTCAGGTCGACTGTGGCGCCGCGCGTGTGGTTGGAGACCGGCGCGATGTAGCCGTTCAGCAAGGTGCTCTTGGGAATGCGCGGGTAATGCGCGGCCTTGGTGCCCAGATCGGAAAGATCGTGCGCCCAGCGCACGAAGGCGGCGACGGCACGTGCCGGACGGTAGCAGTCCCACAATTTCAGACGCATGTGCTGTTTGCGCAACGCATGTTCGACGCGCGCCAGCGCCTGCGCCGCCGGTTTCAGCAGGAAACATTTGGCGGCGCGGTAACCGGGCACCGGCGCGCCGGTGAAATTGTCGTGGCCGGCGTACTTGATGTCCTCGGCCATGTCGGGCACGAGGCTGCGGATGTCGACCATGCCGGCCGCCTGCATGCTCCTGGCCGGCGACACCTCTGGCGGCGTACCCGCAACGGCGCAACCTGTCATCAGAACCAGCGCGCAAGCAAGGGACGCGATACGCGCAGGGCGGGCATTGCCCGTCGCTTGCAGTTTGCGCTTGCATGGGGGTTCCATGGCGGGCAGTGCCCGCCCTGCGTGTGCTTTCTCAATCACAGGCCCGCTCCCTGGTAAACGCGAGGTCACGGAAATCGGAGCTGGCGTCGGCGTTGCGGTCGACCAGGTTCATGTACAACGTGCCGCCGGTATGTATCGGGAACTCGAGCCAGGCATCGGGATCGCCGTGATCCCACTGCACCAGATAGCGTTTGCCCACGCGCATGACTTTTCCCGACAGCAGCGGCGACATCGCCGAGGCGAAGCGCACGCCGTCATGCCTGGCGCATATGCGAACTTCACCGAACCACGGGTCTTTCCACACGCCGAGTTGCGATGTGAGTTCCGTTGACGTGGCGGGTTGGCGCGAGGACGTGTCGGGCACGGGCGCGCTGTCGTGCTTTATGTAGCGCGCCAGGTCGGCGGCGTACTCGGCCACCGTGAGCGCCTTGTCCGGTGCGGTGAAGTGCTTGACCAGCACTTCGTCAAGCACGGTCAGGGCATCGTCGGCGCTGCTGTTGGTCAGCACCACGAAGCCGCTCCTGCGATACGGCAGCAGCATGATCGCCGCGCGCATGCCCTGCAGCACGCCGGTATGCCAGACGGTCATTTCGCCGTCGGCGTCGGAGACGCGCCAGCCGTAGGCGTTGGTGAAGAAACGCGTGCCGTCCCAGGCGCGCCGGCGTTGCGAAATCGGCACCGGGGTTTGCGGCGTCCATTCGGCCTCGCGCTGCACGGGCGACAGCCACTGCAACTGTTGCGGCGTCGGCGCCAGCCAGTTCTTGGCCCAGATCAGCATGTTGTTCAGGCTGCAACTCACGCCGCCGGCGGCGTCCATGGTGGTGGCGTTTTCGATGGAACCACTGACGGATACCGGCACATAATGGCCGTCGTGCATCACGTGCGCGCGCGCCACGTTGCCCACCTTGTCGCGGTTCCAGGTGCCGATCTGGCAGCGGTCCATGCCCAGCGGCTCGAACACTTCGCGACGCAGCAGGGCCGCGTAGGAGTCGCCGCCGACGACCGAAGCCAGCTGGCCCGCCGTCACGAACAGCACGTTGTCGTAGGCGTAGCCGGCGCGGAAGCTGTAGGCCGGCTTGAGATAGCGCAGCGCCTTCACCACGTCTTTCGGCGTGAAGTGGCTGGGGTGCGGCCACAGCATCAGGTCGCCCTCGAAGCCGCGCAGGCCGCTGTGGTGCGAGAGCAGATCGCCGACCTGCATGTGCTTCGTCACCCACGGGTCGTACATGCCGAACGACGGCAGGTGCTGCCGGACTGGGTCGTCCCAGCGCAGCTTGCCTTGCTGCACCAGGCGCGCCAGCACCGTCACCGTCATGGCCTTGGTGACCGAGCCGATCTTGAACAGCGTGTCGGCGTTCATCGGCTGGCCCGAAGGCAGCTTACCCTCGACGTGCCGATAGACCACCTTGCCGTTTTCGATCACGCCGACGGCCAAGCCCGGCAGGTGGTAGTGCATGGATACCGCGTTCACCAGCTGGTCGATGTCGGGACGCGCCTGCGGCGCGGTCTGGGCGATGGCCGTCGTGCACAGGCCGCATGCCGTGGCGATCAGGATGGATGCGATCAGGCGTTTCATGTGTCCTCCCAGTGCCGTGCCGGCTGCTCGCCGGCGATCATCTCGTCGAAGGTCTGGCGTCGCCGCACCACGGCATAGCGACCGCGGTCGAGCAGGACTTCGGCCGCCAGCGGGCGCGAGTTGTAGTTCGACGCCATCGACGCGCCGTAGGCGCCGGTGGCCTTGATCGTCAGCAGATCGCCGGCTTTGCAGCGCGGCAATGCTCGGTCGCGCGCGAAGGTGTCGCTGCTTTCGCACACCGGGCCGACGACGTCGTAAACCTGCGACGGGCACTGACGTGGCCGTACCGGCGCGATGTCGTGCCAGGCGTCGTAAAGGCTGGGCCGCACGAGGTCGGTCATGGCGGCGTCCAGCACCAGAAACTGCCGCTGCCGTCCCGGCTTGACGCGGATCACGCGCGTCAGCAGCACGCCGGCTTCGGCCACCAGCCAGCGTCCCGGTTCGAGCAGGATGCGGCCGTCGAAACCGGCCAGTGCGTGGCGGATCGCACCGACATAATCGATCACGTCGACCGGTTGATCGTGGCCGGCGCGATAGCGCACGCCGAGGCCGCCGCCGACGTCGATGCAGCGGATCGCGTGCCCGGCGGCGGCCAGTTCACGCCACAACGATGCCAGTCGCTGCAACGCCTGCTTGATCGGCTCGAGATCCAGCAGCTGCGAACCGATGTGCATGTGCAGGCCGTCCAGACGCACGTGCGTCAACCAAGCGCTGCCGGCGAACCAGCGCCGCGCCTCGTCGATGTCGACACCGAACTTGTTTTCCGCCTTGCCGGTGGAAATCTTGGCGTGCGTGGCGGCGTCCACATCGGGATTGACGCGCACCGAGGCGTGCGCGACCACGTCGCGCGACGCCGCCAGACGTTCGATCAGATGCAGCTCGTCCTCGGATTCCACATTGAAACGGGCGATGCCGGCAACCAGCGCCTGCGCGATCTCGTCGGCGCTCTTGCCGACGCCGGAGAACACGATGCGTTCGGCGGGAATGCCGGCGCGCAGGCTGCGTTGCAGTTCGCCGGCCGAAACGATATCGGCGCCGACGCCCACCGTGCCCATCCATTGCAGAATGGCGATGTTGGAGTTGGCCTTGACCGCGTAGCACATCTGTGCATCCAGGCCTGCAAGTGCCGCTTGCAGGGCATCGATGCGCTGGCGGATGGCGCTGGCCGAATAGGCATGGCAGGGCGTGCCGACCTTGCGCGCCAGTGCTTCGAGATCGACGCCGTCGAGATGGACGGCGTCGGCGCTGGCGGTTTCGTCGATGGAGATCGTGTTGGTCATCCTCGCCATTTCCCGTGGGAACCTCGAAAAACCACCTTTCTCCGCTCCAGCCAAGATCTATTTCCGTTCGTGGTGAGGTATCGAACCATGAACGGCGCGGAATGTTTGGGGACTGCCCTTCGATACGCGAAGCGTACCCCGTGCTGAGCCTGTCGAAGCATCAGGGCGATGGTTCGATACCTCACCATGCACGGGGGCTTCGTTCGCGCGGTTTGTCGGTTATTCGAGTTCCCCGTAGGACAACGGCAGGGCCTTGGCGGTCAGTAGCCGACCGCCGATCCCGCCGAGCGGTGCGGATCGCTGGCGCCCTCCAGCATGCCGGTCTTCGGATCGATGAGGATGGATTCCAGCACGCCAAGGTGACGTTCCTTGAACGTGTAACCCATGGCTTCCAGCTTTTGCCTCGTCTGCGCCGTCATCAGCCCCGGCCCGACATAGACGACCTGTGGATACCACTGCTGGTGGATGTGCGGCGCGTTGACGGCCTGCTGCATGTTCATGCCGAAGTCGACCACGTTGATGATGCTCTGCATCGTGGTCGAGATGATGGTGGCGCTGCCGGGGCTGCCGCTGATGATGTAGGGCTTGCCGTTTTTCATCACGATGGTCGGCGTCATCGAGCTCAGCGGACGCTTGCCCGGCTCGACCCGGTTGACCTTGCCCTGCACCAGGCCGGCGCCGTTGGCCACGCCCGGTTTGGCCGTAAAGTCGTCCATTTCGTTGTTGAGGTAAAAACCGGTGTCGCCGGCGATCTGCTTGATGCCGAACAGGTAGTTGATGGTGTAGGTCACCGCCACGGCATTGCCGCTGGCATCCATCACCGAATAGTGCGTGGTGTTGTTGCCTTCGTTGGCCGGCAGGAAGCTCTTGATCTCGGACGATGGCGTGGCTTTGTCCGGCTGGATCGTCGAACGCAGCTTGTCCGCGTATGCCGGCGAGAGCAGTTTCTCGATCGGGTTGTGCACGAAATCCGGATCACCCAGATAGGTGTTGCGGGTGGCGAAGGCGCGGCGCTCGGCTTCGGCGAAATAGTGGATGAACTCGACCGAGGCATATCCCCACTTGCCGATCGGATAGGGCTCGAGGATGTTCAGGGTCAGGCACAAGGTGGTGCCGCCGGAGCTTGGCGGCGGCGCGGAAATGATGGTGTAGCCGTGGTACTTGCACTGGATGGGCTTCAGCCATTCCACGTTGTAGTTGGCGAAATCCTTCATGGTGAAAAGACCGCCGTTGGCGTCGCTGGCCTTGACGATGGCCTTGGCGATGGAACCCTTGTAGAACGCGTCGGTGCCGCCCTCGGCGATCTTTTCCAGCGAGTTGGCAAGGTCTTTCTGCACCAGGCGGTCGCCCGCCTGCCACGGTTTGCCGCCATGGCCGAAGATGGCGGCCGAATGCGGATACTTGTTGAGTGCCTCCAGACGGCCGTTGAGAATGTCGGCATCGCCCTGCTCCAGCACGAAACCATCGCGGGCCAGCTTAATCGCCGGCTGGATGACCTGCTTGACGCTCATCGTGCCGTACTTGGCGAGTGCGGTATTGAGGCCCATCACCGTGCCCGGCACGCCCACGCCGAGATAGCTGCCCTCGGTGCGCTCCTTGACCACGTTGCCCTCGGCGTCCTGGAACATGTCGGTGGTGGCCTTGAGCGGCGCCTTCTCGCGGAAGTTCAGGAACAGGTTCTTGCCGTTGGCGAGGTGGATGGTCATGAACCCACCGCCACCGATGTTGCCGCAGCACGGTTGCGTCACGGCCAGGGCATAGCCCACGGCGACCGCCGCATCGACGGCGTTGCCGCCGGCCTTGAGAATCTGCACGCCCGCCTCGGTGGCGTAATGCTGATCGGAAACCACCATGGCGTGTTTCGCCGTGACCGGCTTGGTCTTTTCCAGCGCCTCGCGGGTGGCGGCGGGCGCATGGGCGAAAATCGACGTGCCGGAAGCGGCGCCCGCACTGGCTGCCGTGGCAACGCCGGCCTCCGCGGTGGGTGGCGTGTTGCCGCTGCAGGCCGCCAGGGCGAGTGCGAGCAGGGCCGGCGTCAGAAGCAGACCATGCCGCCAAAGCGACATGGTCGACCGTGATAGATGGTTACCGGGTCGTGTCTGGCTGTTCCCCAACATGATTGTTCTCCGCGTATGAATTTTGAGCATAGTGGCAGGTTAACAAGTGTTGCCAATGAAAAAACCGGAATCGTGCATAACTGCAGGTTGTGGTCGCAAGCGATCCCATGCGTTTTTTTGTAGGAGCCTGCCTGCAGGCGACCCGCCTCAACGCACGATCAAGCTTCGAGGCTGGTCGCCTGCAGGCAGGCTCCTACGATTGATCATGGTCTTGCGTTCCCCAGAATCCGGCCTGCGGCGGGTGCAGCAAACCGTCCTGCAGGCGAATGCCGTCGGGATAGTCGTCCCGCAACCAGAACGGCCCGTCCAAGTCGACGAAGGCGGCTTCACGGGCAATCTCCAGCGCGGGCGCGATGCCCAGCGAGGAGCCGACCATGCAGCCGACCATGATGCCGAAACCCTCGACGCGCGCGGCATGCAGCAGACTCCATGCCTCGGTCAGCCCGCCGGTCTTGTCCAGCTTGATGTTGACGGCCTGGTAGCGATCGCGCAAACGCGGCAGGTCGTCGGTCGTGTGGCAGGCTTCGTCGGCGCACACGGGGATGTCCGAGACGAAATCACGCAGCGCATCGTCCGCCTCGGCGGGCAAGGGCTGCTCGATCAGGGCGACGCGGTTGCGTTCCAGCACCGGTTGCATGTCGCGCAGGATCGCGATGTCCCAGCTTTCGTTGGCATCGACGATCAGGCGTGCGTATGGGGCGGCACGACGCACCGCCTCGATGCGCGCCGCCGGATCCTCGGCGTCGAGCTTGATCTTGATCAGGGCGTTGTGCGCGATGCGCGCGGCTTCCTCGCCCATGCGTTCCGGCGTGTCGATGCTGACCGTGAGCGCCGTCACCATCGGCGCGGGCGCCGGTCGCTCCAGGCGCGTCCATACGGAAACGCCGGTGAGCCGCGATTCGAGATCCCACAGGGCCGCGTCCAGGGCGTTGCGCGCGGCGCCGGCGGGAAGCCGCATCTGCAACGTGTCCCGATCCATGCCGGCGCACAGTTCCCCACGCATGGATTCCAGTTGTCCGACGACGGACTCGATGGATTCGCCGTAGCGCTTGTAGGGCACGCATTCGCCGCGCCCGGTCCGATCCTCCTGGGTCAGTTCGACCATCACCACTTCCGCGCTCGTCCTCGCTCCGCGCGAAATGCGGAAAGGCGCATTCAGCGGCAGGCTGCGATGCCGGATGGTCAGTGCGCGAAGCATGCGAGCAGATTGTCCACGATGGCTTCGACGCCCATGGAAACGGGGTCCTGGCACGGCAGGCCGAGCTGGTCGCTGATCGCGTCGCAGGCCGCCCGGGCCTTGTCCGCCGGCAGGTTGGAGGTGTTGAGCGAAACGCCCACGGCCCTGACTTCCGGGTTGGTCAGGCGCGCGGCGGCCAGATTGGCTTCCAGACAGGTTTTCAGATCGGGCATGGCCCGCCCCGGAAGCCCGCGCATGTGCGGTCGCGTGGGCTCGTGGCAGAACACCAGGGCGTCGGGCTGCGAACCGTGCAGCAGTCCGAGCGAGACGCCGGCAAAGGAGGGATGGAACAGCGACCCTTGCCCTTCGATCAGATCCCAACCATCGTCCGCGCGCGCGGGCGAAATGTTTTCGGCCGCGCCGGAGATGAAATCGGCGATGACCGAATCGATGGGAATGCCGGCGCCGGCGACGAAGATGCCGGTCTGCCCGGTGGCGCGGAAATCAGCTTTCAGTCCGCGCTGGCGCATGGCGTGTTCCAGCGCCAGCGTGGTGTACATCTTGCCGACCGAACAGTCGGTGCCGACGGTCAGCAGCCGATGCCCCGCGCGCGGACGACCATTGCCGACGCGGAGGATCTTCGTGCAGTCGCGCGCATCGAACAGCACGCGCCCGTTGCGCCGGGCCGCCGCCACGATCTCGGCATTGTCGCGCAGTTTCTGGTGCAGGCCGGCAATCACGTTGAGGCCGGCATCGAGCGCCGTCACGACGTCGGCGACGATGTCCGCGGCCATCATGCCGCCGGCATTCGCGGTGCCGATCAGCATGGTGTCGGCGCCCGCGGCCCTGGCTTCGGCCATGTCCATGTCGGGAAAGCCGAGCGTCAATCTGCAGTCGGGGGAACGATACTGCCCCACGCACCATTGCGGTCGCCAGTAGGCCACGCCTCTGGCCGTCTTGATGTCCAATTCATCGACGGCCCTGCCCAGGTACAACAGGTAGGGCGGGCTCCAGGTGTCGCGGGCGATTTCTTCGCCATGGCTTGACATGAAATTGCAACTCCTTCTTGAAGGTCATGTGTCAACCAAGGGGGAAGCGTCACCGGCACACCAGCCTGACGCGGCGGGATGTCCGGCTGGACGGGATTCGTGTCGACGGCGCCCGTGTCGGCGAGACACCGCTGATCCCCTGAAACGACGGAAACGAGCATAGCCACAAGCCAACCGGAGCCGCCAATGAAAAGAACACCATGAGGCATAACTGCCGGTTGTGGATGCGGTGCAAGTCTGCTCCCGGATCATGCGTCGCGGAAGTCCCGGCGCCCGTTCCCCTTCTGCGGCAGAAGCGCGCGCCACCATTGCCGATGGCCTCGCCGGTTCATGCGATACCCACAACTTGCAGTTATGCCTCATGGTGTTCTTTTCATTGGATGCCCGCATCGGCTTGTGCCTATGCTCGGCCCACGTCATGTGAAATGCGCCTCTGCCGACACGGTTTTCGATTCCGACGCGCTGCATGCTCACTCGACGCCAGGCGATCCGGAGGGAGGTTCGCCCACCACATCACTGCCTCGCAGACAACCGTAACTCGGAGGGGATTTGCCATGAAAAAGCATTCAGGTCGTATCGTCCTTGCCCTGCTGGCCGCGTCGATATCGCTTGCACTGGCCACGTCGGTCAACGCGCAGGATGCGGGCAACGCGGATACGCAAAACGACAAGACCCAACAAAAGCAGGCCCAGACGGAATCATCCGGACAGGCCACCGAACTATCCACGATCATCGTGACCGGCACCCGCGTCGGCGGACGCACCAAGAGCAGTTCGTTGACGCCGATCGACGTGATTCCCACCGAAGTGCTGAACCAGACCGGCACCATCGACCTCGGCAAGGCGCTCGACCGCACCGTGCCGTCGCTCAATTTTCCGCTGGCATCGATGTCGGATACATTCGCCTTCGCCCGGCCCTTCCAGATGCGCGGCCTCAACAGCGATGAAGTGCTGGTGCTGGTCGACGGCAAGCGCTGGCACGTCGGCGCGTTGATGTTGACGCTCGGCCAGGTCGGTCAGGGTTCGCAAGGCGTGAACATCAACACCATCCCGATGGGCGCCATCGACCATATCGAGGTGCTGCGCGACGGCGCGTCCGCACAATACGGCTCGGACGCACTCGCCGGCGTCATCAACATCATCCTCAAGAAGGGCGCCGACGGCGGCATGGTGCAGGGCGAGTACGGCAAGTACACCGCCGGCGACGGCGACACGTCGCGGATCCAGGGCAACTTCGGTCTGCCGCTTGGCGACAACGGCTGGGTGCGCGTATCCGGGCAGATCGGCAACCAGCAGGCCACCAACCGCGCCGGACTGGACAACCGGCCGGGGTTCACCGAGCTGGGCAGGAAATACCATGTCGGCATTCCCGCCGGCCACAACTACAACACGTTCATCGACTGGCAATACGACTTCACGCCCAACGTGAGCCTGTACGGCTACGGCCACTACGGCACGCTGGTGGCCAACCCCATGGCGTTTTACCGCTACGGCGCCAATGCGCCGGAGCCGAAGAACGACCTGATGCAGTACATCTTCCCGGATGGCAACGGATTCCAGCCGAAGGAACACGGCGTATCCAGGGACAAGGCCTTCGTGATGGGGCTGCGCGGCCATACGGACAGTGGATGGCGCTGGGACGTCAGCGCCAACTGGGGCGCCAACCGCGTGTCCTACGGCACCTACGACTCCATCAACTTCGCCTTCTGGAATGATTTCGGCTACAGCCCGCGCGACATGCACGACGGTACCCTGACCTCGTCGCAGAGCGTGTTCAACATCGACATTTCCAAGGGGCTGGGCGACTACTGGAACCTGGCCTTCGGCGCGCAGTACCTGCGTCAGGGGTACAAAATCCAGGCGGGCGACTATGCCTCGTATTACGTCGGCACTTCCGGCATCACCGGCGCGGCCCAGGGTTTTGCCGGCTGGGGTCCACAGGATGCCAGCGACAGCTCGCGCCACGCCGTTTCCGAATACGTGCAGCTGGAAGGCAGCATCACGGACAAGCTGAGCACCTCGCTGGCCGTGCGCCACGAGAATTATTCCGACTTCGGCACCAACACCTCCTACGCGGTTTCCGGACGCTACGACTTCACCGACACATTCGCCCTGCGCGGCACCGTCTCGACCGGATTCCGCGCGCCGGGCCTGGGCCAGCAGCACGCTTCGGTCACCACCTCCGTGTCCTATCCCGAGGGCAACTCGCTGGG
>DASSTF010000127.1:0-8969 GCA_035708045.1 Rhodanobacteraceae bacterium
CTGCCGACGATCAGAAAGGCATCGCAGGCTTCCATCGCCAGTTG
The DNA here is from genome assembly GCA_035708045.1 of Rhodanobacteraceae bacterium. Taxonomy (GTDB): domain Bacteria; phylum Pseudomonadota; class Gammaproteobacteria; order Xanthomonadales; family Rhodanobacteraceae; genus Oleiagrimonas. The sequence continues at coordinate 45 of DASSTF010000127.1, forward strand.
CGAGGCGCGCGTACCGACCAGGGCGTAACCGCCGGTGCAATACGGACTGTCGTCGGGCACGCAATCCTTGCCGAGCAGCGGCTTGACGATCACCGCACCCAACTTTTCGGCGAGCTCTTCCAGTTCCTTGCCGGCGCCGCGTGCACCGGCACCGGCGAAGATCACCGGCTTGGTCCTGCCCTTGAGCGCCGTGGCGGCGCGTTCGAGATCCTCGCGTGGCGGCAACTGCTGCCGGCGCAGCGAAAACGGGCTGCCCTTGACCGGATTCTTGATGGTGCTGTCATCAGTGACCGACTTGCCCGCCTGGATGTCGATCGGGATCGACAAATGCACCGGACCGCGATGCGCGATCGCCGTGCGCACCGCGATGTCGGTGACGTTGACCACGTGCGCCTCGCCCATCACGCGTTGGCTGTACCAGCAGGCGTCGCGCAGGATCGCGTCGTGGTTGATGTCCTGCAGGAAATGCGTGCCGATCACGTCGTGATAGGTCATGCCGGTGACGGCGATGACCGGGGCCTGGTCGATGCGCGCGTCATACAGACCGTTCATCAGGTGGATTGCGCCGGGTGCCGCGGTCGCCACGCACAACGCCGGTTTGCCGGTGAACTTGCCGTAGCCGCTCGCCGCCATCGCCGCGGTTTCCTCGTGGCGCACGTGGATCAGGCGGATCCGATCTTCGTGTTTGCGCAAGGCTTCGTAGAAGCCGTTGATGCCGTCACCAGGCAGACCGAACGCGGTGTCGACACCCCATTCGATCAGGCGCTCGACAAGCAGGTCGGATGCGGTTTTCTGATCAGCCATGGCGGTGCGTCCGCGAACGAGGTCGCATCCATGTTGAGCGCATGCGCCTTAGAACCCTCTGAATATCCGCGCCATCCTGCCCCGTTCGTGCAGGATCGTTCAGGAGGTTCTCAAGGCTTCAACGGCCACCATTGATCAACCGCAATCACGACGGCCAACACGATGAGCGGACATGCGAGCGACCACAGTTGCCAGCGTCCGTCCAGGTAGCTGCCGGCGACCGCACCACCGAGATACGCGCACCAGATGCCGCCGAACAGCAACATGCGCGCTGCGGATTCGGTGCGTCGGCTGGCGTTCAGGACACGTCCCAGATAGCTCTCCTGCGAGCGCCCGGTTCCATCGTGCATCCAGAACAGCCAGTTCACGAATTCCTGCGAAAATCGCGTCAGCATGCCCGACACGTAGGTGGTGCGCGCACGCTGGCCGCCGGCGTGTTGCAACGCGCACGTCTGAAAGCCGATGGCGATGATGGCCAGCGACGCGAGGACGTAGAACCCGCGCAGGGAATGATCGGCCACCTGCCCATCCACGCCGATCACGTACATGCCATATCCCATGAAGGCGGCCAGCAGCAGCATCTGGACGCCCAGCAGCAACGGCATCGTCGAATGCGCGCGACGGCGACTGACAAGTTCGGCCAGCGTCGTCGCGATGGCGATGCCGAACACGAACAGGCCCACCGCCACCGCCATCGGAATCGCCGCGTGCAGATCGAGCTTGCCCAGAAATACGCCGAGCCGCGCCGAGTTGCCGCTCATGTGCGCGGTGAACAAATGTTGCAAGGTGCGATAACCCACGGCATCGATGAAGCCCGCCGTGGCCGCCAGCGCCCAGGCGATCAATGCTTTCGCGCTAGTTGTGGCGCCTGTCTGCGTACGATCCATGATGTCCGGATCAGGAAATCCTGTGCATGGGATGTCAAGCGATACTCCCACAAGGTTTGCGATACCTCCGTGAAGGTACGGAAAACGGCGCCTTCTTCGAGCAGAAATGTCACAATGCACGCATGACGACACCTGTATTGATGTCCTGGAGCGGCGGCAAGGATTGCTTGATGGCGCTGGCGCAGTTGTTGGCCGATGTGCGCTGGCAAGTCGAAGGCCTGCTCACCACCGTCACCACCCGTTACGATCGCGTGTCCATGCACGGCATTCGCCGCGACGTGCTGCATGCGCAGGCCGACGCGCTGGGTTTGCCGCTGATCGAGGCGGAAATTCCCTGGCCGGCGGACAACGCCAGCTACGAAGCCGCGCACGACAAGGCGCTGCAGCAGGCGCGCGAGCGTTGGCCCGGCATGCATCATTGCGCCTTCGGCGATATCTTCCTGCAGGACGTGCGCGATTACCGCGTGCGCCAACTGGCGCGCGCCGGATGGCGTGGCGTGTTTCCGCTCTGGGGCAGCGATACGACGGAACTGGCGCACCGGTTCCATGCCGACGGCCATCGCGCCAACGTGGTGTGCGTGGACACCACGCAACTGGATGCCGGTTTCTGTGGACGTGAATTCGATGCCGCCTTCATCGATGCCCTGCCTGCCAGTGTGGATCCGTGCGGTGAAAATGGCGAGTTCCATACCCTGAGCCACGCCAGCCCGCTGTTCTCCCGGCCGCTCGCATTGCAGCGCGGTGAATCGGTGCTGCGCGACGAACGTTTCCAGTACGTCGACTTCCTGCTTGCCGATGTCGTCTGACGACCGCCCTGTCCTGCCGGATCTGTTGCAAGCGGGTCTCAGGCTGGTTTTCTGCGGCACGGCACCCAGCCGGCGATCGGCTGCCGAGGGCGCGTACTATGCGCATCCCGGCAATTATTTCTGGCGCGCGCTGTTCGAGGCCGGCCTGACGCCGCGTCGTCTGGCGCCGCACGAATATCCGTTGCTGCCCGAGTTCGGCATCGGCCTGACCGACCTGGCCAAGCACCACAGCGGCAATGACGCCGATCTGCCGGTGGATGCCTTCGACGTGGCGGCACTGGTCACGCGCATCGAAATCTTTCAACCAGGCATCATCGCCTTCACCAGCAAGAACGCCGCACAGGCCGTTCTGGGCCATACCGTTGCCTACGGCGCGCAACCGGAGCGGATCGGCGCCACCGCCGTGTTCGCCCTGCCTTCGCCTTCCGGCCAGGCACGCCGCTTCTGGAACATCGAGCCGTGGCGGGAACTGGCCAGGATCAGTGCGTGAAAGACGAACGATATTTGGCCACCGTATCGTCCGACACGGTGGCATACGGCACGTCGGTATGCGGCCGATTGCGCCAGGCGTGACGAATGTAGGTCACCACCAGGGCCACCTCGTGGTCGCTCAGTTTCTCGATGAACGGCGGCATCGAATAGGGACGCGGCCAGGATCGGGTGGCGGGCGCAAATCCGCCAAGCAACACCTTGCGGATGGCATTGACCGGATCGGCGGCCAGGATCGAGGTGTTGCCGGCCAGGGCCGGATAGACGTTCAATTGCCCCTTGCCGTCCTTGCCATGGCAAGCGGCACAATGCTCGACGTAGATGGCATGCCCCTGCACCACCATGTGATCAAGGTGCGCCGCCCGGCGACGGCGTACCGGCGGCGGCAGAAACTTGTCATGGAACCGCGGCGTGGCCTTGGACGGACGATCCAGCAGATAGGTGGCTATGGCCTGTGCATCCGACTCGGTCAAATATTGCAGGCTCTCGTGCACCACCTCGGCCATCGGGCCGTAGGCGATGCCTTTTGATGAGCGGCCGGTGCGCACGAAATCGACGATGTCACGCTTGCTCCAACCCGCCAGGCCGTTGCCCTCGGCCGTGCCGAGATCGGGCGCATACCAGTGCTGTTGCGGGATCGGCGCGCCCGACAACAGCTCGTCTCCCTTGGTCGCGCCCAACCAGTTGCGCGGCGAGTGGCATGCACTGCAATGGCCCAGACCCTTGACAAGATACGCGCCGCGATTCCACTCGGCCGACTTGTCCGGATCGGGCTTGTAGACGCCCTCGTCGAAATACAGCGCGCGCCACACCGACATCAGCGAACGCATGCTGTAGGGAAACGAAAGTTCGTTCGGCTGGTTCGCCCGATGCACGGGCTCGACCGTGCGCAGCCAGTCGAAAATGGCATCCACGTCCTTGCGCGTGACCCGCGTGAACGAGGGAAAGGGAAACGCGGGATACAGGTCGTTACCATGCACATCGACGCCTTCGTGCATCGCGCGCCAGAAATCGTCCCGGCTCCAGTTGCCGATGCCGGTGGTGTTGTCGGGCGTGATGTTGGGGGTGTAGATGGCGCCGAAAGGCGTGGGAATGGCCCGGCCGCCGGCCAGCGGTTCGCCGCCGGTCGCCGTATGACAGGACACGCAATCGCCGATGCGCGCGAGATATTCGCCATGCGTCATCGGCTTCGTTTGATCGGCGGCAGGCGTTTCATCCAGCGCGGCCACGCCGCCGCAATCGAGCGGCAAGGGTGCGGTCCTGGCGGGCTCCGGCCGAGCATTGTCCGGACGCGGCTGCGAGGCCAGCCATCCGGCGATGGCGGTGATTTGCTGCGGCGTGAGGCGCGAGGCGATCGTAGCCATGCAATCCGGCACAGCCGCCTGGCGCGTCCCGTTGCGCCATGCGCCGAGCTGGTTGCGGATGTAATCACCGGGCAAGCCGATCAGGGGCGGAATGGCCGGCTCGACACCGGTCAGACGCTTGCCATGACAGGCCGCGCAGGCAGGCACATTGCGCGACGGGTCGCCACGCTCGACGACATCGTGCCCCTCTTCCAACAGCGCCGCGGGCAACAAGGAGGGTTCGGCCGATGGCCATGCAGGATGCTGCGCGGCAAAATAGTCGGCGATTTCGCGCAGGTAGGGCTTGGGCAAGCCTTCCACCATGTGCCGCATCATCGGGTAGTGACGCCGGCCTTCGCGGAAATTGAGCAGCTGGTGGTAGAGATACAGCGCCGGCTTGCCGGCAAGACGCGGGTTGAAACCGTTGCTGCCGCCCTGCCCCTGTTCGCCATGGCAACTGGTGCATGCCTTGATGCGCTGCGTCAGGGTGTCCGGAACATGGCCGGCCGTGGCGGTGAACGTCGCCAGCAACAGCGATCCGGCCAGCATCCACGCCAGGTGCCGTCGCCACGATCTGCCAAACCCCACCATCAATGCGCTCCATGACCTGCCGCACCATGAATTCTCATCATAGTGCACCACCCGCGCATGCGAGTACCATGGAAGGGTCGTCTGCGGCATGACGCCGCATCGGGAGGATTCTCATGCGTCCACGACTGACATGGCCCGCACTGCTTGCCGCCGCGTTCGTTGCCACGCCCGCGTTCGCGGCACAAGTCCCTGCCACACCAGCCAGCACAGCGCCGCCCTGGTATGCACCCATCAAGTCCCTGCAGCAGCGCATGCGGGACGGCAAGCTCGACTCGCGCGCGCTGACGCAGGATTTCATCCGCCGCATCGCCACGCTGGATCAGGCCGGACCGATGGTGAACTCGGTCATCGAAATGAATCCGGATGCGCTGGAAATCGCACGCCGGCGCGACGATGCCCGGGCCGCCGGCAAGGCGCACGGCATCCTGTTCGGCATTCCGATCCTGCTCAAGGACAACATCGACACCGGCGACCGCATGCTCACCACCGCGGGTTCCCTGGCCATGGCTGGCGCGCCGGCGCCGCGTGACTCCACGGTGGCGGCGAAGCTGCGCAAGGCCGGCGCCATCATTCTGGGCAAGGCCAATCTGAGCGAGTGGGCCAATTTCCGTTCCTCGCATGCGTCGAGCGGTTGGAGCGGTCGCGGCGGGCTGACGCGCAATCCGTACGTGCTCGACCGCAGCGCCTGCGGCTCCAGCGCGGGTTCCGCCGCGGCAGTCGCCGCCGGTTTCACCACGGTCGCCATCGGCACCGAAACCAACGGCTCGGTCATCTGCCCTTCGGCCGCCAACGGCATCGTCGGCATCAAGCCGACGGTCGGACTGGTCAGTCGTGCCGGCATCGTGCCCATCAGCCACAGCCAGGACACCGCCGGGCCGATGGCGCGCACGGTTCGCGGCGCCGCCATCGTGCTCACCGCCATCGCCGGCAGCGATCCACGCGATCCGGCCACCGCCGATGCCGACAAGCACGCCACCGATTACACGAAGTTTCTCGATGCCGATGCGCTCAAGGGCAAACGCATCGGCGTCGTGCGCGCGCTGGCCGGCAGCAATCCCGACGTCACCCGCCTGCTCGACCAGACCGTGGCCGTGTTGCGCGCCCATGGCGCCACCGTCGTCGACCCGGTCAAGCTGCCGCACCAGGGCGACTACGGCAAGGCCGAATTCACCGTGCTGCTATACGAGTTCAAGCATGATCTCAATGCCTACTTGGCCACGCGCAAAGGCTTGGCCGTGCATTCGCTGAAAGACCTGATCGCCTGGGACAAGGCGCATGCCGCCGAGGAAATGCCGTGGTTCGGTCAGGATCTTTTCGTCAAGGCCGAAGCCAAGGGGCCATTGACCGACAAGGCCTATCTCGACGCGCTGGCCAAGGCGAAGCGGCTGTCGGGACCCGAGGGCATCGACGCGGCACTGGCGACAAACCATCTGGACGCGTTGCTGGCGCCGGCACAGGATCCGGCCTGGACGATCGACCTGGTGAACGGCGACCACGAAGGCGCATCGGCCTACGGCCCCGCCGCGGTGGCGGGCTATCCGTCCATCACCGTTCCCGCCGGTTTCGTGCATGGCCTGCCGGTGGGCATGCTGTTCTTTGCCGGCAAGTGGAGCGAACCCACGTTGATCGGCATCGCCTATGCCTATGAGCAGGCCACACATGCAAGGCGCAGGCCGAAGTTTTTGCGTAGCGTGCCGGGGGCGGATGAGGGGCGAGTAGCGAGGGGCGAGTAGCGAGGGCGTTCTTTTTTGAAGGGATCGACGCCTGATTGAAAAAGGGGTTGGGGATGGGTGGCGGGGGCGCAAGTACGGAAGTTTCCGGAGCCGCCATCGCAACCGCAGTGCGCATCGGCACAACCTCGGCTATGCATGCGATTCCAATCATGCGCCCCCGCTACCCATCCCCGATCCCCTGCACAACCGAGCCTCGTCCCTCAAGCAACGCCCTCGCTACTCGTCCCTCGCCCCTCGCTACTTCACCGGCGTACCGCGCCCGTACACATCCTCGAAGCGCACGATGTCGTCCTCGCCGAGATAGCTGCCGGACTGCACTTCGATCAATTCCAGCGGCATCTTGCCGGGATTCTCCAGGCGGTGTGTGGTGCCCATCGGGATGTAGGTGGATTCGTTTTCGCCGAGCAGAAAGACATCGTCGCCGCGCGTCACCCGCGCGGTGCCGTTGACCACGATCCAGTGCTCGGCGCGATGATGATGCATCTGCAGACTGAGCTGGCCGCCCGGCTTGACGGTGATGCGCTTGACCTGGAACCGGTCGGCCATGTCGATGGAATCGTAGGCACCCCACGGGCGGTACACCTTGCGATGCAGAACCGCCTCGCCACGCTTGCCGTCCTTGAGCCGGGCGACCACGTCGCGCACTTTCTGCACCGCGTTCTTGTGCGCCACCAGCACCGCATCGTCGGTGTCGACCACGACCACATCCTCGAGGCCGATCATGGCCACCAGCCTGCGCTCGCTCCACGCAAAGGAGTTGCGGCAATCCAGCGCCATCACGTCGCCATGGCTGGCGTTGCCGTCGGCATCGTGTTCGGCCACCTGCCACAACGCCGCCCACGAACCCACGTCGTTCCAGCCCACGTCGATGGGCAGCACGCGCGCGGCGTCGGTCTTTTCCATCACGGCGTAGTCGATGGAATCGGAAGGACAGGCTTCAAAAGCGGCCTTGTCCAGACGCAGGAAGTCGGCATCCCGCGCCGCGCCGGCGAATGCCTTGCGGCAGGCGTCGAGGATATCCGGGCGATGCTTGCCCAGCTCCTCCAGGTAACACGAGGCGCGCATCAGGAACATGCCGCTGTTCCAGGCGTAGTCGCCGCTTTCGACATAGCGGCGCGCCGTTTCCGCATCCGGCTTTTCGACGAACTGCTGCACAGCCCGCACGCCTTCGCCCGCACCCAGCTTGATATAGCCGTAGCCGGTTTCGGCGGCGGTCGGCACGATGCCGAAGGTCACCAGCGCGCCTTCGGCGGCGGCGGGCATGGCCTCGACCACGGCGGCCCGGAACGCCTCGGCGTTGCCCACCACGTGGTCGGACGGCAGCACCAGAAGCAGCGGATCGTCACCGTCGACCATGGCCTGCATGGCGGCGGCGGCAATGGCCGGCGCGGTGTTGCGACCCACCGGTTCCAGCACGATGGCCTGCGGTTGGCAGTCCACCAGCCGCAACTGCTCGGCCACCATGAAGCGATGCGCCTCGTTGGTGACCACCAGCGGCGCACGCACGGCGTCCAGGCCCGCCAGACGCAGCCAGGTGGCCTGCAGCATCGAATCGTTGCCGTCCAGAGCCAGAAACTGCTTGGGATGACCCGAACGCGACAACGGCCACAGTCGCGTGCCGGAACCACCGGAAAGAATGACGGGGACGAGTGTGTCGCTCACGGGTGTTGCTCCTTGCTTTTTGGATGGATTTGCGCCGAAACCGGCATGCACAAGCGCGAAGGGCTGCATTATCCTGCACACCATGCCAGATAAGCCAACCGACCGCACCACCGCCCGCCTCGCCTGGGTCAGGCGCGTGCTCGACAACCCCGGTATCACGCTGGAAACCGCCTCCAGCGACGCCAGTTTTCGCAGTTACTGGCGTCTCTCGCACCAAGGGCAAAGCCTGATCGTGATGGACGCCCCGCCGCCACAGGAAGACGTGCGCCCATGGCTGGATATCGGCGCCCGGTTGGCGCAGGCCGGCGTCCACGTGCCGTCCGTGCACGCCAGCGATACCGAACAGGGCTTCGTGCTGATCGAGGATTTCGGCCAGCGCCTGTACCTGTCCGAACTTGCCGATGCCACCGCCGACGGGTTTTACGGCGACGCATTGGGTGCCTTGCTGCGCATGCAGTCGCGGGTGGCTTGCACCGATCTGCCCGTCTACGACGTGCCTTTCCTGCGTCGTGAAATGGAGCTGCTGGCGCCATGGTTTCTCGAGCGCCATCTCGGACAACAGGTCAGCGCGGCATCCGGAAAAGTATTGGATGACGCCTTCGATCTGCTG
>DASSTF010000128.1:0-6065 GCA_035708045.1 Rhodanobacteraceae bacterium
CGATCAGGCGCGGTTCCCGAAGGAACTGATTCCGGAGATTGCCGGCCTCGGCCTGCTCGGCGCATCCATTCCCGAGGAATACGGCGGCGCGGGCATGAGCGGCGTCAGCTACGGCCTGATTTGCCAGGAGCTGGAGCGCGGTGATTCGGGTCTGCGCAGTTTCGCCTCGGTGCAGAGCTCGCTGGTGATGTATCCAATCTTTGCCTACGGCAGCGAGGAGCAGAAAAAAGAGTATTTGCCAAAGCTGGCCAGCGCCGAGATGATCGGCTGCTTCGGCCTGACCGAGCCGCACGGCGGTTCCGACCCGTCCAACATGAAGACGCATGCGAGAAAGGACGGCGACGACTGGGTGATCGACGGCGCCAAGATGTGGATCACCAATGGCAATCTGGCCCACATCGCCGTGGTCTGGGCGCAGACCGACGACGGCATTCGCGGCTTCATCGTGCCGACTGACAGCAAGGGTTTCACGGCGCAGGAAATCCACCGCAAGATGAGCCTGCGCGCTTCGGTCACCTCCGGTCTGTTCCTCGACGGCGTGCGCGTGCCGGCGGATGCCATGCTGCCCAACGTCAAGGGTCTCAAGGGCCCGCTGGGTTGCCTGACCCAGGCCCGTTACGGCATCACCTGGGGCCCGATCGGCGCTGCCCAGGCCTGCCTGAAAGAAGTGATCGATTACTCCGCCGAACGCATGCTGTTCGGTCGTCCGTTGGCCGCCAACCAGGCCATCCAGCTCAAGCTGGCCGACATGGCGCGGCGCATCACCCTGGCGCAGTTGCTGTCGCTGGAGCTTGGCCGCAAGAAGGATGCCGGCACCCTCGTGCCTACGCAGGTGTCGTTGGCCAAATGGAACAACGTGCGCATGGCGCTGGATATTGCCCGTGAATGCCGCGACATCCTTGGCGGCGCCGGCATCACCACCGAGCATTGCGCCATCCGTCACGCGCTCAACCTGGAGTCGGTCATCACTTATGAAGGCACTGAAACGGTGCATCAGTTGGTGGTCGGTCGCGAGTTGACCGGCATCAACGCGTTCTAAGGCAAGGCGGGCACGACCCGCCATCACATGATCCGGCGGGCAATGCCCGCCTTACGGGCGAAACAGGGCATGAGCTGGCAAGACATCCGCATCGAAACCGAGCGTCTGATCCTGCGCCCGCCACAGGCCGGGGATTTCGATGCCTGGGCAAGGATGATGGCCGAAGATCGTACCTCCCGCTTCATCGGTGGCGTGCAGCCGCGGTCGGTCGCTTGGCGCGGGTTTCTCACCATGGTTGGTGCCTGGGCAATCCAGGGCTTCGGCATGTTTTCGGTGATCGAAAAAACCAGCGGACACTGGATTGGCCGTCTGGGGCCATGGCAACCCGATGGCTGGCCAGGCACGGAGGTGGGCTGGGGCCTGCTGTCCGATGCGTGGGGCAGGGGCTATGCCACCGAAGGTGCCGCGGCGGCCATGGATTACGCCTTCGATGTGCTCGGATGGCGCGACGTCATCCACTGTATTGATCCGGACAATACACCCTCGCAAAACGTGGCGCGCCGGCTTGGCTCGTATCCACGTCGGAAGGATCGGATGCCGCCACCATGCGACGACGTACTCATTGATATCTGGGGACAGACGCGCGAGGAGTGGCGGGCGCGACGGAATCGTGAAACAACATGATATTTTCATTTTAAGTCACTGTATTTAATATAAAGGCAAGTATTCCATGCCAAGCAAAGCGCCCATCGCCGCCCGCCACAAGGGCTTCAATCGCGCCGAAATCGTCGACCAGAATTTCACGGAGTTCGTGCGCGAATGGCAGGGCGAGGTGCGTGCCAAACCACGCAATGGCGAGCCCGTGCTGCCGGGCAGCGAACTGGATGCGCTCGGATTCCGCGAACTGTTCGAATCGCAGCTCATCAGCCGTCACCTGGACTTGATGGCGCGCGTGCTGCGGCTGGAAAACAAGGTGTTCTACACCATCGGATCAAGCGGGCACGAAGGCAACGCGATGGTGGCGCGACTGACGCGGCACACCGATCCGGCCTTCCTGCATTACCGCAGCGGCGCTTTCATGGCCGAGCGTTCGCGCAAGCTGCCGGGCATCGATCCGGTCGCGGACTCGGCAATGAGCTTTGCGGCGAGCAAGGACGATCCGGCTTCCGGCGGCCGGCACAAGGTGTGGGGGAGCAAACCGTTGTGGGTGCTGCCACAGACTTCGACCATCGCCTCGCACCTGCCCAAGGCTTTCGGCACCGCCGTGGCCATCGAACAGGCGCGGCGCATCGGCCATAAGCTGCCGGTACCGGCCGATGCCATCACGGTGTGCAGCTTCGGCGACGCCTCGTCCAATCATGCCACCGCGCAGACGGCCTTCAATGCCGCCGCCTGGACGGCCTATCAGGGCTTGCCGGCGCCGGTGCTGTTCGTGTGCGAGGACAACGGCATCGGCATTTCGGTGAAGACGCCGCGCGGCTGGGTGGCGAGCAATTTCCAGCGCCGTTCCAACCTGGATTATTTCTATGCCGATGGCCTGGATCTGGCCCAGGGCTACGCGGGCGTCGCGCGCGCCGTCGAGCATTGCCGCACGACGCGTCGGCCAACTTTCCTGCACCTCAACACCACGCGCCTGACCGGCCACGCCGGTACCGATTTCGAAATCGAATGGCGCTCCATCGAGGAGCTGGTGGCGCTGGAGGCGACCGATCCGCTGTTGCGTTCGGCCTCCATTGCGCTCGAAGCCGGGCTGTACACGAAGGATGAGTTGCTGGCGCTGTACGAGTCCGTGCGCAAGCGTTGTTTCGAGGGCGCCGAGAAGGCCGACCGTCTTCCCAAGCTGACGTCGTTGCAGGACGTCATCGCGCCATTGGCGCCATACAGTCCGGACAAGGTCAAAGCCGAGGCCGAGCGCGTGGCCGATGCGACGCAACGCCTGAAAGTGTTCGGCAGCGAGCAGAAACTGCCGGAAAACCAGCCGCCGCGGCATCTGGCCATCCAGATCGGCCAGGCCCTGCACGACGTGATGTGCAAATACCCCGAGACGCTGTTGTTCGGCGAGGACGTGGCGCAAAAGGGCGGCGTGTATACCGTCACGCGCGGCCTGCAGAAAGCGTTTCGTGGTTCGCGGGTCTTCAACACGCTGCTGGATGAAACCACCATTCTCGGTCTGGCCCAGGGTTACGCCAACATGGGCATGTTGCCGATACCGGAAATCCAGTATTTGGCCTATTTCCACAACGCCTGCGACCAGATTCGCGGCGAGGCGGCGTCGCTGCAGTTTTTCTCCAACGACCAGTACCGCAACCCGATGATCGTGCGCATTGCCTCGCTGGGTTACCAGAAAGGTTTCGGCGGGCATTTCCACAACGACAATTCCATTGCCGCCTTGCGCGACATTCCCGGTCTGGTGGCCGGTTGTCCATCGCGCGGCGACGATGCGGCGACGATGTTGCGCACCATGGCGGCGCTGGCCAAAGTCGATGGTCGCGTGTGCGCCTTACTCGAGCCGATCGCGCTGTACATGACCAAGGACTTGCACGAAGCCGGCGACGGCGCATGGCAATTCGCCTATCCGCCGCCCGGCGAAGCCATGACGCTCGGCGAAGGGCGTGTCTACGACGCGGATGCGAACGACCTGGTGATCTTCACCTTCGGCAACGGCGTGCCGATGAGTCTTCGCGCCGCCCGCCGCATCACGGAAGCGCACGGCTGGAAGGTGCGCGTGGTGGACTTGCGCTGGCTGGTGCCGCTCAACGACTCGTTCATCCAGGCACAGGCGCGCGATGCGAAGCGCATTCTGGTGGTCGATGAAGGCCGCCGCAGCGCCGGCGTGGGCGAGGGCGTCATCACCGCCATCGTCGAGGCCGGCCTCGGATCGACGCCGATGGAACGCGTGGTCGGCGCCGACACCTTCACGCCGCTTGCCGGCGCGGCGTTGCTGGTATTGCCGGGCGAAGACGACATCGTCGAAGCCGCGGCGCGCATGATCTGAGCTCGTTCACGAAAAACGTGATGGCGCAGGGCTGCCTCCGGCTGGCGGGTGGTGTAAAGTTTGCCGCTCGCACTGCTGCAACCATTTCAAACATCTGTACGAAGGGGAACGACTCTGACTTACGCACGCATCATCGCCACTGGCAGCGCGTTGCCCGAACGCGTCGTGACCAATGCCGACCTGGAAAAAGTAGTCGACACCAGCGACGAATGGATCCGCACGCGCACCGGCATCAGGGAGCGCCACGTTGCCGCCGAGGGTGAAACCACGGGCGATCTGGCCTTCCAGGCGGCAAAACAGGCCTTGGAGCGTGCCGGCGTCAAGGCGTCGGAGCTGGATCTGCTGGTTGTCGGCACCACCACGCCGGACATCGTGTTTCCGTCCACGGCGTGCCTCGTCCAGCATCGTCTCGGCGCCAACGGCTGCGCCGCATTCGACGTCAACGCCGCCTGTTCCGGCTTCGTGTACGCGCTGGGCGTGGCCAATGCCATGGTGCGTTCCGGTCAGGCGAAAAAGGCATTGGTGATCGGCGCCGAAACCCTGACCCGCATGGTCGACTGGAGCGAACGCGAGACCTGCGTGCTGTTCGGCGACGGCGCGGGAGCGGTGGTGCTGGAAGCTTCCGAGGAACCCGGCATCCTTGCCACCTGCCTGCACGCCGATGGCGGCTACAAGGATCTGCTTTACAACCCGGTGGGCGTTTCCGTCGGTTTCAAGGACGAGCCGAACCATGGCGTGCGCATCCGCATGAAAGGTCGCGAAGTCTTCAAGATCGCGGTCAGGACGTTCGACGCATTGGTCGGCGAAACCCTGGCGGCGGCCGGCATGCAGGAATCCGACGTCGACTGGCTGATCCCGCATCAGGCCAACCTGCGCATCATCGAAGCCACGGCCAAGCGCCTGAAGCTGTCGATGGACCGCGTGATCGTCACCGTCGACAAGCACGCCAACACCTCGTCCGGCTCCGTGCCGCTGGCGCTGGACGCGGCGATCAGCTCGGGCCAGGTCAAGCGTGGCCAGAATCTGCTGCTGGAAGCTTTCGGCGGCGGCTTCACCTGGGCCTCGGCGCTTCTGACGTATTGATCACATCCCTGACGCGCAGGGCGGGCACTGCCCGCCATGGTGGACAACGTCTGCCCCGCATTGCTGCGCGTCCGATTTCGTCATGGCCTGCGATTCGCTATCCTGCAGGCCTTGCAACCATCAGCTGTGGGTATCCATGCCATCGCAACTTGCCTTCATCTTTCCTGGTCAGGGTTCGCAATCGGTCGGCATGCTGGCCGAACTGGCTGCTCAATATCCGAAGGTCGAACAAACCTTCGCCGAGGCTTCGGCGGGCGCCGGTGTCGATTTGTGGAAGATCGCAAGCGCCGGTCCGGAGGAGGTGCTCAACAGCACCGAAAACACGCAACCGGCGCTGCTCGCGGCAAGCGTGGCGGTGTGGCGCGTATGGGAAGAACGCGGCGGTCCGCGACCGGCCCGTCTGGCCGGCCACAGTCTGGGCGAATATTCGGCGCTGGTATGCGCCGGCGCATTGTCGTTGCATGACGGTGCGGCCCTGGTGGCCGAGCGCGGCCGTCTGATGCAGGCGGCGGTGCCGCCGGGCGTGGGCGCCATGGCGGCGGTGCTGGGCGGCGACGACGAAACCATTGCCGAGGTTTGCCGTGAGGTGGCCGGCGACGAGATCGTCGCGCCCGCCAATTTCAATTCGCCGGGGCAGGTGGTCATTGCCGGGCATGCCGGCGCCGTCGACCGTGCGCTGGAAAAACTGGCGGAGCAGGGCATCAAGAAGACCGTCAAGCTGGCCGTGTCGGTGCCTTCGCACACGGCGTTGATGCGCGATGCCGCCGAGCAGCTGGCCGCGCGCATGCAATCCATCGACTGGCACATGCCTTCGTTGCCGGTGGTGCAGAACGCCGACGCCAGGGCCTTCGACAACCTCGACGACATCCGCGACGCGCTCAAGCGCCAGCTGTTCATGCCCGTGCGCTGGACGGATTGCGTACGCGAGTTGGCCGCTTCCGGCATCACGCGTCTTGCCGAATGCGGCCCCGGCAAAGTGCTGACCGGCCTGGGCAAACGCATCGACCG
>DASSTF010000129.1:0-33510 GCA_035708045.1 Rhodanobacteraceae bacterium
CTTGGGCACGGTGCTCGGATTCCTGCCCGAGATTCTTGTGCTGTTCTTCTTCATCCTGATTCTTGAAGAATCCGGCTATCTGCCGCGCGCGGCGTTTCTGCTCGATCGCATGATGGTGTCGGTGGGCCTGACCGGGCGTTCGTTCATTCCGCTGCTGTCGAGCTTCGCCTGCGCCATTCCCGGCATCATGGGCACGCGCAGCATTACCGACCGGCGCGACCGCATTTCCACCATTCTGGTGGCGCCGCTGATGACCTGTTCGGCGCGCCTTCCGGTGTATGCACTGCTGATCGCGGCCTTCATTCCGCATCGCGCCATTGGCGGCATATTCAGTCTGCAGGGTCTGGTGCTATTCGCACTGTACGTCTCCGGCATCGTCGGCGCGATGGTGGTGGGTTGGGTGATGAAGCACATCCGCCGCGACAAGAGCGAGCACGCCTTGCTGATGGAATTGCCGTCCTACCGCATGCCCAGGTTGCGCGATGTCGGCGTGGGACTGTACGAGCGCGGCGGCATTTTCATGAAGCGTCTGACCGGCGTGATCCTGGCGTTGACGGTGTTGATGTGGGCGCTGTCGAGCTTCCCCGCGCCGCCGGCAGGGGCCGCCGGCCCGGCCATCAACTACAGCATCGCCGGTTATCTGGGCCATGCGTTCTCTTACATTTTCGCGCCCATCGGCTTCAATTGGCAGATGAGCCTGGCGCTGGTGCCGGCCTTCGCCGCGCGCGAAACCGCGGTGGCGGCATTGGCCACGGTGTATGCCGTGGGCGGTGATGCAGGCGCATTGGGGCCGGCGTTGGCGTCGCACATTTCGCTGGCCACGGCGTTGTCGTTTCTGGTGTGGTTCGCCTACGCGCCGCAATGCATGTCCACGCTGGCCGTGATCAAGCGCGAAACCCATTCCTGGCGCATCGTGCTGGTGTCCTTCGCCTACCAGTTCGTGATGGCTTACGTGGCGTCGCTCGTCGTCTATCAGCTTGCGAGTGCCTTGCTATGAACGCCGGGCTTGCCATCCAGTACGCCGTCGTCGCATTGATCGTGCTGACGAGCGCGGTGGTGGCCTTTCGCAAACTGCTGCCCAACCTGACCAACCGCTGGCTGGCGGCCGCTTCGATCCATTTCGGCCGCAAGCGCGACTCGCGCATGGCGCAAAGCCTCAGCCGCCGTCTGCAACCCAAACAGGCCACTTCGCACAGCTGTGCCGACGGCTGTGCCACCTGCAATGCCTGCGGGCCGAAAAAGCCGGCGGCGGCGCGGCCATCGAAGGATGAAGCCGTGCCGCTGCATTTCATGCCCATTCCGAGACCCGAGGCGCGGCGCCCCTCGTAAACGCGTTTTCGAGCCTGGCGACGCGTCGGGTGTGTACACTTGCGAGCGTCTCCGCACTGTTCATGGCCCATGAAATTGTTGCTGGTCGAGGATTCCGAGCGATTGCGCCGCACCCTTGAGCGCGGCCTGTCGGCGGCGGGCTTTACCGTGGACGCGGCCGAAGACGGCGCCGTGGCGCAGCAGTTTCTGGATACCTACGAATACGATCTGGTGGTGCTGGATCTGATGTTGCCGCACGTGGATGGCATGACCGTCCTGCGCAGGCTGGCGCAGCGCAAATCGCGACCGCGCGTGCTGGTGCTTTCGGCGCGCGACCAGGTCACCGATCGCATCGGCGCGCTGGACATGGGTGCGGACGATTATCTGGTCAAGCCGTTTTCCTTCGACGAACTGGTGGCGCGTTTGCATGCTCTGGCACGGCGTCCGAAACAGGCGCAATCGCCGCTGCTGGAACATGACGGCCTGTGCCTGGACATGCGTTCGCGTCAGGCGCGCGTGGGGCAAGGCGCCTGGCTGGATCTGACGCCGCGGGAATTTGCCTTGCTGGAGCTGCTGATGCGTCATCGTGGTCGCGTGTTCACCCGCGCGGAAATCCTCGAACGCATCGCCGGCAGCGATTCGCGCTCGTCCGACCGCAGCATCGAGGTGCTGGTGTTCGGCTTGCGTCGCAAGCTTTCCACGCGGGGCCTTGATGGCTTCGTGCAGACCCGTCGCGGCGCGGGTTATCTGATCCCATGATGACCCGTTCCCTGTCCGGACGCGTGGCGCTGCTGGTCGGCGTGGCCATCGTGCTGGTGCTCGGCGCGGCTTCCCTGGGCATGGATCACCTGGTGGATGCCGAGATGCAGCATCGTTTTGATGCAGGGTTGCGGACCCAGGCAAGCATCCTGGAGTCACTGGTGGACATCGGGCCGGGGGGTGTGATCCTGGAAAAGCCCGTGCAGCCAAGGCTGCGATTGCAACGCGGAAGCATCCCGCCCACCTGGGCCTTGCAATGCGAGGACGGCGAACGCTTGCTGAGCGACCCGGCTCCGGCGGGTTACCCGGCAGGCTGGTCGCAAGCCACAGACCACAGCCCCGCCTATGCCGATTTTTTCATCAACGGACACGCCTTCAGGGCCGTGTGGTTTCGTTTCGGCGCGGGTGATGACGCCGGCACCTCGACACCATCGCCGGCGTCCGACATCGATACGTGCAACGTGGTCTTCATCCATTCGCGCGCCGAGCAGGACGAGATCCTGTCGACCATCGACGACATTCTGCTGGTGATTCCGATGCTGGCTCTGCTGCTGGTATTGCTGGCGTCGCCATGGCTGGTCAGACGTGGCCTGGAGCCTCTGGCCGTGCTCGGCGACAGCATGCGCGACATCGGCCCGCAGGCATCGGGAAACCGCCTGCCGGCGACCGGAACGAAGGAACTGGAGCCGCTGGTGGCGCGCTTCAACGAAGTGCTCGCACGCATGGACGAAGGCATGGCGCGCGAGCGCGAATTCGCCGGCGCCCTGGCACACGAAACACGGACGCGTCTGGCGGAATTGCGCGCCATGGTCGAGGTGGAACAACGCTATCCCGGCGGGCGTTCCGTCGACGAGTTGTTGCGCGACATCGGCCGCATCGGCGCCGACCTGGAAGGCACGGTTTCCGGCCTGCTGTTGTTGACCCGTCTGGATGCCGGCATCGAAGGCGTCCAGATGACTCGTGTGGACATGCAGGCGGTGATCGAGAAACATGTCAATCACCTGACTTCCACCATGCACAAACGCCAACTGGCCGCGCAATGGGAGTCGGGTACGCCAGCCGATCACTTGCACGCGGACGTCTCGTTGCTGGACATCATCATCGGCAACGTGCTGGGCAACGCCTGTGCCTACGCACCCGAAACCAGCACGATTCACCTGCTTCTGGAATCCGGCCGACTTTCGATCGGCAACCTCGCGCCGGAGCTGTCCAGCGATGAAGTTGCGCGGTTCGGGCAACGCTTCTGGAGCAAGCATCACGGCAGCGAAGGCCACGCCGGACTCGGCCTTGCACTGGCGGGCGCGGCGGCCCGTGCGATGGGCATGACGCTGGAATTTCACCTGGACGACGCGCAGTGGTTACGTGTGTGCCTGCGTTGGGAGTAGGTGGGCCAGGACCCACCCCGCGTGACGAATCGGCTGTCCCTAAAATTTGTACACGAACCCGACGCTGAATCCACCGGGCAGCCATCCGACGATCAACGGGCTCTTGCGATACGAGGCCCAGATGCCGATGCCTACGCCCAGTGCCGCTCCGGCAAGTACGTCGGTCTGCCAGTGGCCACGCACTTTCATGCGCGCGATGGCGTCGTACAGCGGCAACGCCGCCAAGGCGTAGACCGCCGGATGGTCGTGGCCGTACTTGACCATGAACGGTGTAACGGCGGCGCTGACGGCGGTCACTTCGCCGCTGGGAAAGCTTTCGTTGTGGATGCCGCTGAACCAGTGGTTGGGGTCGGATGTCTGCGAAGGACGCTCGCGCTGAAAAGTCAGCTTCGCAACTTGCGCCGCTGCCGAAGATACCGCCACGGCGTCAAGCGATCGCCAGAACGTGTCGCCCAGTTCGTCGTGGTCACCCAGCGCAAACGATCCGCCGACGACGGTCAGCAAGGTGCCATACATGACATTCTTCTGCACACTGCGCTTCCAGATGCCGTGGTTGTCGACATGCCAGCGGTGGTCGATACCCAACGGTCCACCGGCTGCCCATGCTGTCGGAGTGCAGGATGCAAAGCCGACCAGTATGGTCAGGACAATGAGACGGTAACGCATGGAAGTCTCCTGGTAATCGCGTGGCGATGTCATGTCGGCGTCGATGTCGCAAACCCGGCTGCATCACGTCGGACCGAGTCGCTGCCGCCGCAGCGAGTGACGTGGTCAAGCCACTCGATGGCCATGCGGGCGGCGTGCGCAGGATCGTTGCCATCGACGAGGTCGACGCCGCGGTTGTCGTTGCCGTATGGCGTATAGCGATCACGATTGGAGCGGGTGAACAGCCCCAGTGTCGGCGTGCCCACAGCCGCGGCCAGATGCATCACGCCGCAGTCGCCGCTGATGAAACCCTGCATGCCGGCAAGTACGGAAGCCAGCTTGCGCAGATCGCACGAATACACGGGTGGCACGGTATGGGGCAATTGCGAGTGGCCGTGATGCGCCAACACGTTCACCAGACGCCACTGCGGTCGCTGTTTTTGCAATCTGCCAACAAACTCGACCCACCACGCTTCGGGCAGTCGCTTGTTGCCCGAAGCGTGGGCAAAGATGCCGATGATGGGCGGCGTCGGGTCATTTGCATCGTTGCGCGGGAAAAGGTTGATCAGCGTTGTGCGGCCTTGCTGGTGCTCTGTCGGAGCCAGATCCACGCGCAACGATGGCCAGTCGCCTTCATGCGTTCCTGCACAGGCCGTACGCAGCAGAAACACGCCGCACTTGGCCATGTGCCGAGGGCGATGGGCGTGATAGCGGTTGTCCGTATCGATCGGGAAACCCAGCTTGTGTCTTGCCTGACACAAGCCCAGCAGCAACCGGCCGGAGTGCGAGTTCACGCAGGGGTCGATGGCAAGGTCGTAATGCGCACTGCGAATGTCGCGCAGCAGCTGCAGCGTGTGCAAGGGATGACGAGCCATGCGACGTGGGAAACACAGCACGCGATGGACGTGGAATCGGTTGGCGAAAAGCTCGCGGGCCGATTCGCCGGCACTGACGATGTCCACCTCGGCGCCGGGATAAAGCCGGGCCAATTCATCCAGCAACGGGCTGATCAGGATGTTGTTGCCAAGCCGATGGTTGACGCGACAAACGAGGATGCGGTGAATGCCATGCACCGGCAGAGCACCCGGTTTGCACAGACGTGCTTCGGTGCGACGCAGGAAATAGCCGAAACCGGATTTGATCCAACGCCGGCGAGCCTGCTGGAGAGGCGACGTAGCCTGTGTGGAGCTGACGGAATGGCGGGCGCGGTCGCTCATGGCCTGCACTGGGCGCGGGAAAACAGCATGCAGGCTAAAGCCGGAAACTTAGCTATCGATTAGGCGGGAAATAAGCGAAAACAAAGATTTCTGGACAAGAATCGGGCTCGCGCCGCTCATGCCTCGCTGAAGGCTTGGATCCAGGTCGGGCAATCGCGCGCAGGCGCGCTCCTGCGAAAAGCGGGGGGCGTCCGGGTTATTTGGAAGTTCTCATCAGCAAGCCGTACAACGTCGGCATGACGACCAGCACCAGCGGTACGGCAGCCAGCATCCCGGCGATGATCGCAATGGCGAGAGACTGCTGCATTTGCGCGCCACGACCGATCGCCAATGCCAGCGGCGACAGGGTGAGAATGGCGGCGATGGTGGACATCAGGATGGCGCGCATGCGTTTTTGGCCGGCTTCGAGCAATGTTGCGTGCAAAGACAGTGTGGCCGAACCGTTTTGCTGCGCCTGGATTTCCGCGAGCTCCGAGAAATAGAAGATCGACAGCTCCGTGACGATGCCGACGATCATCGTCATGCCCATCATCGAGGATATGTCGAGTTCGGTGCCGGTGATCCACAGCCCGATGAACACCGCGCAGATGGCCAGCAACGGCTGGATCAGCACCACGATGGCGGCGCGGAAGCTTTCGTACAAAAACAGCAGCAGGGTGAACACCAGCGCGAATGCCGTCGCGAGCACGATGGTCAGTCCGCGGAAGGCCATTTGCTGTTGTTGATACAGGCCGCCCAGTTCGTAGTACATCCCGCTCGGCAACTCGCCGGGCCTGTCGAGCAATTGCTTGACGTCGCCCATGGTCGAACCGAGATCGCGACCCGTGATGCGCGCGGTGACGGCCAGCATGCGTTTCAGGTTTTCGTGGTCGATCTCGGGTTGACCGTGTTGTTCGGTCAAGATCGCCACCCGCGATAGCGAATAGGTGTGCCCGTGCCCGTCGTTGATCGGAAGCGATGCGAGTTGCTCGATCTCGGCACGATCACTTGGTGGCACCCACACGCGCACGCCCACCATCTTCGGGCCTTGCGGCAGTTCGGTGGCGACGGTTCCGGCCACGGCTTCGGCCACCTGGTTGGAAACGTTTTTCGGATCCAGCCCCAACAATGACGCCTTGACCGGATCGACATGCACTTCCAGCGCATCGCCGGCGGGATTGATGCCGTCACGGATGCTGACCACGCCTTTGATCTTGCCGAGTTGCGCCGCGACTTTCCTGGCCGTGGCATCGAGTTGTGCTACGTTGTCCGAAAACAGTTTCACCTCGATGGGTTGGGGCACAGCGGTGAGATCGCCGATCATGTCTTCGAGTAGCTGGGATACGTCCACATCCAGCCCCGGCACCTTGGCGGCGACCTGCTCGCGGATATGCTCCATCACCACCGACGTCGGTGGACGTGCGCCGTTTTTGAGACGTATGAAAATGTCGCCGCGGTTGGCTTCGGTCAGACCGCCGCCCAATTGCAGGCCGGTGCGGCGTGACCAAGTGTCGACATACGGATTGGCGGCCAATATCGCCGCGATCTGGTCAAGTTGCCGACTGGTTTCGGCCAGCGAGGTGCCGGGCGTGGAAAGATAGTCGAGCGTGAAACCGCCTTCGTCCATTTTCGGCATGAAGCCGGTGCCGACCGACCGCCAGGCAAACACTCCGACCACCACCAGCGGAATCAGGCCGATCAGCAACAGGGTCGGGCGCTTCAGGGTGCGTCGCAACATGCCTTCGTAGAAGGCCGTGCAGCGTTGCCACAAGCGGGTAGGGGGATGTTCCTCGGCATGGCGCTTGTCGATGAAGCGTTCGGCCAAAAGCGGCGCCACGATGAAAGTGAGCAGCCAGGAAATCACCAGTGCGCTGGCCATGGTCAGCGACAGTGCCTTGAAGAATGCACCGGTCACACCGGTCAGAAAGGCCAGCGGCAAAAAGATCACGATGGTGGCCAGCGACGAGCCGGTCTGCGGACGTGCGAATTCGTGCGCGGCATGCGCAATGCGTTCGCGGATGTGGCCGTCCATGCCACGCAGGCGGCGCATGATGTGTTCGAGCATTACCACCACGTCGTCGATCAACAACGCCACTGCGGCCGCCATGCCGCCCAGCGTCATCATGTTGAAACTCATGCCGAGCACCTTGAGCAGCAGGGTAGTGATCGCCAACGTCGATGGCACGACCAGCAGCGCGATCAGGATCACCCGGGTATTGCGCAGGAACACCAGCAGCACGAGGCCGGCAAGCACGATGCCGATCAGGATGGCGTCGCGCACGCTGCCCGCCGAGGCGCGGACCAGCTGGGTCTGGTCGTACCAGGCCGCAAGTTTGACGCCCCTGGGTATTTGCGGAGCGTAGGCCGCGAGTCGCGCCTTGACCGCGTCGACCATGGCGATGCTGTTGGCATTCGGTTGCTGGAATACCTGCATCAGCACTGCTGGATGGCCATCAGCGCCGGTGCGCGACCATTGCGGCTTGACGCCGCGCTTGACGGTGGCGATGTCGCCGACACGCACCACCCCGTCCGGTCCCGCGCGGATCACCACGTCGCGCAATGCCTGCAGGCTGCCAGGCTGGTTGTTGGCCAGCACCAGGAACAGTTTGTGGTGATCGGCCAGTCGGCCCAATGCAGATATATCGGCTGAACCCGATACCGCGTGCACGATATCGGCCATGGTCAGGCCCTGCGCGCGCAGTTTGGCGGGATCGACATCGACATGGAGCTCGCCGATCCCGCCGCCCTGGATATCCACGCGTGCGACGCCTCTCACACCGCTCAGCAAGGGGCGCAGCTGGTATTCGGCAAGATCGTAAAGCTGTGTGGGCGACAGCGTCTGGCTGCGCAGGCTGTAGGCGACGACTGGTTCGATGACGGTCGGATCCATGCGTACGGCATGGATGCGGGTGCCGGGCGGCAGGTCCGGCAGCACCTGGCTCATGGCGGCGTTCACGTCGAGATAGGCGCGACTCATGTCCGCGCCCCAATCGAAATCGACATCAATCTCGGCACTGCCGCGACTGGTGGTGGAACGTACGTCGCGCACGCCGCGAACGGCCCGGATGGCTTCCTCGACCGGCGTGGTGACGGCGACCACCATCTGTTTGGCGGGACGGGCGCCGGCGTCGATGTCCACCCGCACACGCGGGAACGAGACATCCGGAAACAGCGCCACTGGCAGGTTGAATACGGAGACCAGTCCGCCCAATGCCAGGATGAACACCAGGAAAAGCAGCGAGCGCTGGTACGACTGGAACCAGAATGCGATATTCATCGAGCGGCATTCGCCTTGCGCACGGCCATGCCGTCGTCAAGCTCGTAGGCGCCCTGCACGATGACCGGGAGCGCGGCTTCGACGTCGCCCGACACGCCGACGGTTTTGCCAGCGGGGAAACGTACCGTCACGGCCACGCGTCTGGCATGACCGTGATCGAGCTGAAACAGGTAATGGCCCTTGGCGTCGTTCTGCACGGCCGCGCGCGGTACGGCCCAGGCGGATCGGTTGCTGGTGGCGATGCGCGTATGCAGCAACGTGCCCGCCGTCAAATGGGCGGATGACGACGCCACGGCGATCTGGGCCGGCACCAGATGGGTGGTTGCGTCCACGGCCTGGCCGACCATGGTCAGCGTGCCGGCCCAGGCAGCATGTGCGCCATACACCGGCATGAGCTGCACGGCCTGTCCCTTGCGCAGGGTTGTCGTTTCCTGCGGCGGCACGCCGACGCGGGCGATCATGGCGTGGGACGGCATGAAAACGAGCAGGGGCGAACCGGCTGAAACCTGCTCGCCGCGAGTCACCTTGAGCATCGTGACCACGCCATCGGCAGGGGCCTTGAGTGTGGTGCTTGCCTTGCTTCCACCCAAGGCACGCGCACTTTGCACACCGGCTTGCGCATCCTTGAGCGCCTTGCTGGTGGCATTCACCTGCGCCTGCGTGGCCAGGTGCTGCTTGAACAATCGGCGCGTGTGATCGAGATTCTGCCGTGCCAGCGCCAGCGCGTCGCGCGCCTGTGTCCAGGTGCGTCGCGCCATGGGATCGGGAGCCACCGTCAGCAACGGTTCGCCGCGTCTGACCGCCTGTCCGGCGGCAACGTCGACGGCGGTGACATGCGCCGCGTAAGGCAGGCTGAGGGTGCGCATCTCGTGGGGATCGGCGGTCGCGTGGCCCCATGCATCCACATAATCGTGAAACACCTTGCGCACCGGCATGACCGTGGTGACCGCCACGCTTTTCCCGGCGGCGGCGTTGTCCTGCGGTGCGGAGCAGGCACAAAGCAGAACCGCGCATGTCAGCGGCAGTAGGCACGTTCTCAAGGTAAAAACAGTCATGACGAACTTGCCTGTACGTGTGGAAAGCGGGCGCTGCCAAGCAGTGTCTGCAAGGCGATGGTCTGCCTTGCCAGCTCGTTGCGAGCGGCCAGCGATTGCATGTCGGCGGCCAATGCTTGCGAACGGATGGCGAGGTAGGTGGGCCAGTCCAGCAGATGCTGTTTCCATGCCTGTTCCGCACTGGCGCGAGAAGCATCCAGCTGTCGTGCATGTGCGGCCAGAGTCTGGCGCTGGCGGGCGAGTACCCTGAGATCCGATGCAAGGCGTTGCATGTCGCTGCAAGTGGTCAGCAAGCGCGTGGTGTAGGCATCTTTCAGTTGCTGCCGGGTGGCTTTGGCCACGGCGATTTGCCCACGGTTGCGATTGAAAAGCGGCAACGTGATGCCGAGCGTGAAACCGTTGGTGACGACGTTGCCGGTATCGCGGGCGCGGTTGAAGCCCAGGGTGATGGCCGGGAATTGCGCCAGGATGGCCTCGCGCAATTGAGCATCCTTGGCCTGATAACCGGCCTGGAGCGCCAGAAGATCTGGGCGCCGACGCGGCAGCGATGCCAGTGCGCTTTCGAGTTCCACCTGCGTGGGATGGGGCAGGTAGTACGCACCGTTCAAATCGAGCGGCGCATCCGGAGCCAGACCGAGCAGCAATTTGAGGTCGGCCGTGGTCTTGTGCCATTGGGTCGTGGCGCTGGCCAATTGCTGCTCCACATCGGACAGGGCATTGAGGCCGGCACTGGCCTCGGCGTAACTCAAGTCGCCGTTCTTGAGCGCCGCCTGTACGTGGCGCGCCAGTGGCGTCAGCGCCTTCTTTTCGTTGACAAGCAACTGGTGTCTGGCACGCAAGCCGCGTACCTGATCGAACAACAACCGCGCCTTGGCGATGGTTTGCCATTCGGCCCACAGAAGATCCAGGTTGACCTGACGCGTCTTGCTGGCGGCAGATTGCTTGCGGTCGTGCCGGGTCAGCAGGGCCGACAGGTCTTCGCTCAACCCCAGCGTATAGCCGGTGACCTGATCGGAAGCGCGCGACTTTGGAGAATCGGCGCTCAAGTTCAACTGCGGATCCGGCAGAAGGCCGGCGGCAAACGCCTGGGCCTTGGCGATGCCGAGCCGGTCGCGCCGGACTTTCAATTGCGGACTGTTGGCCACCGCCAGCATGGCCGTTTCGGTGGCATCAAGGCCGTTGGTCGGGTCGAAGGGATAGCGCTGCAGCCTCGGCGTGGGCATGGTTGATGCGTCCACATGGAGGCTCGCCACGCTGTCGGCGCCGCTTGCATGGCCCAGCGGCAGTGGAGAATATGTGGCGCAACCGGTCAGCAGCATGGCTGCGAATAGTGCCCACAAACGTGGAATGGCAGGAGTCGTGGGAAAGGCCATGGCTGCGCCATGATGGGTTCGAATGCTTAGTATTTGCTTATTCCTGTGGCGTGCGCGGCACTTGCGGGTGTGGGTGTTTCGCGTCGACCATGCACGCAATCGACGAAGGGTGGTGAATACGCATGACCGGATGGATGATAAAACTGAAAGTGTGCTTCGGGCTGATCTTGCTGATTGCCGTGTCATGCCCTGGTGCCTGGGCGGCCAATAAACTGCCGCCAGTGAAGGCGCATCAGGTGGCGCCGCACGTGTGGTATTTGCATGCCGCCGGCGGCAACATGACGGCGTTGATCGGCAAGGACGGCACGTTGCTGGTGGACGCCGAGTTCAAGCCGTTCGTGCCGGAAATCATCGCCAAGCTGAAAGCCATCGGCGGCAGTGCGCCGCAGTTCGTCATCGACACGCATTATCACAGCGACCACACCGGCGGAAACGGCGCCATGCGCGCCGCCGGCGCCACGGTGATCGCGCAGACCCGCGTGCGTGACAGGATGACCTGGGTGCAGCGCCCGGCACTGGGTGCTTCGGTGCCGGCGCCGGTGCCTGTGGCGGATTTGCCTGACATTACCTACGAGCGGCACCTGACGCTGCATTACGACGGCGAAACCGTGCATGTCCGCCATCTGCCTGGCGGCCATACCGATGGCGATTCGACCGTCGTGTTCGAGCAGGCCAACGTGGTCGCCACCGGCGACTTGTTCTTCAATGGCATGTATCCCTACATCGACGTCAATGCCGGCGGCAACGTCAGCGGCGTCATCGCCGACATCGACCGCATGCTCGGCTGGATGAACGACAAGACGGTGGTGATTCCCGGCCACGGCCCGGTGACCGACAAGGCCCGGCTCAAGCGCTACCGCGACATGCTGGTCGAGGCGCGCGACAGGGTGCGCAAACTGATCGACGCCGGCAAGACGCTGGAAGAAATCCAGGCACTGCGCCCCACGGCATCCCTGGATGCAACCTGGGACCGGCTGGAAAAAGGCCAGGGCGTGCGACGCTTCGTGGGCGAGCTGTATTACAGCCAGGTGGTGCATTTCCCCGGCGCGGAGTGACCCATATCACCTCCGGTTTGTGTACATAGCTGAAACGGGATGCCCTGGATGCGCCCGCATTCATTTTCTGTGCACCTGTCGCCAACAAGACTCGGCTCACATGCTGTGGCGACATCACTTGCAGCTGGTTTCACTGCACAGGAGATCCCATGAAAAACGTCCGTCATCAACCCAAAGTTCTGGCCATTGGCATCGCGCTTGTGCTCGGCTTCACCGTACTCGGTGCAGGTTGTTCCCAGGATCATGACAACAACGGCACGGCAGTACCTTCGACGGCCCGCACGACGGCGCCTGCGCCCATGCCACCGCAACGTACCAACGGCGCCCAGGGCAACAATGGCGTCCAGAGTGCTGGCACTGTCCAGAATGGTGACAATGGATACATGGCCGGATCCGGCAATTCGCAGTCGCCGGTGAGCGATACGTGGATCACGACCAAGGTACGGGCCAAGTTGCACACGATAGATGGCCTGGACAACAGCGACATTTCCGTGGAAACCAACAATGGCACCGTGACCCTGTCCGGTCGCGTCGCTTCCCAGGATCAGCTCAACACTGTCGTTTCGGCGGTCAAGACGATCAAGGGTGTGAATAGCGTGGATACGTCCAACTTGAAGACCGGCGCCGATACCAACCAATAAGCGCCGGATTGGATCAATCGTCGTTGTTTTGTCGACGCCTGCGGGACGTGTCCACGCCCGCGGGCGTTTTGCAATCAGGCCGGTGTCGAGTGAATCACAAGGCCTCGTAGGCTGCCCGTACGACTTCTTGCCCGTAATGTCGTTCCAGCCGGCGTACCACGAAGTGGCCGAGCGCCATTTTCTGGAAATGGTGGATAAAAACCAGGTTCAGGGTGCTGCCGGTGATGGCGCCGATGGCGGGCAGTGCTTCGGCCACGGCCTTCTCGGAAACCGGTATGGCGAAATAAGCGGCAATGCGGCTGGCAAGGTTGAGCATGACCGGTGCGCCACGATCGGTGAAACCCTTGCTTGCCAGATGCTGGATGGCTGCCGAAACC
This sequence comes from Rhodanobacteraceae bacterium, assembly GCA_035708045.1. Classification (GTDB taxonomy): domain Bacteria; phylum Pseudomonadota; class Gammaproteobacteria; order Xanthomonadales; family Rhodanobacteraceae; genus Oleiagrimonas. Next base: position 13,072 of record DASSTF010000129.1, read on the forward strand.
TGCTGGGCGAGGGCGGCGCGCACGGCAAAATAGCCGGTGTCGGCGGCATCATCCGAAGAACTGCTGCCACCCAGCGCCAATACCTCGAGGCAGGCGATGCGTGTGGCCGGGTCGCTCGGCGATTCGCCTTCGCTGCGTGCGATGTCCAGGATCGAACGCAGCATGATGGAGGTGGTGACCGGCAATTCGGCCGGCAAACCGGCCAGCCCGAAAAATCCACCCGCCGCGCCGGTCGCGGCCACGGCCCACTTGTGCATGGCGTTGTGTGGCCGATGCGCCTGCGCCTCGCCCTTCATCGTCGTCAACGCGACACGGAAGGCGGCGTCGATGGCCTTGCGCGTGGCCTTGTCCACCAGGGACCGGGCCTTGGCCGGTAGGCGCTTGTCGAGCACATGTGCGAGCGGCGTCCCGAGCATGTTCGCGATCTGGATGGCAAAGCCGGGCTGCTCCAGCATGGCCTTGGCCTGGCGCAGGCTGGTCAGGGCGGCATCATCCAGGGCGGGGCGGTTCGTGATGTCCAATGCCGGTTCCCTACATGCGGAACACGCCGTAACGCTCGGGCTCGATCGGCGCGTTCATCGATGCGGACAGCGCCAGGCCGAAACGAGGGTTATCGACAAGTCGATGATACTGCTGCTACCAGGCATGTGCTGCGGTAGCACGTCAAGCTGTATTGCCGTGAAAGATGCGCAGGAAGTGTCGATGGTTCACCACATCCAGTATCCACATCAGCAAGGCCATGCCCATGAACGATGCAACGGCATACCAGGGATGGACTGCGAGCAGCTGGAAGCATATCCATATGGTGGTGAACCACCACGCGAGGTAGACAACGTAAGCCAGTTGGGGACCATAGCCGCGGCGGAGGCGCTGACTTGCCAGCCACGCGGAAGCGCCGGACAGGAATGTGGCAGCGATCGGCAGATTCAATGCCATGCAAAGCAAAGTGCCGGCACACAGCAATGGAATGAACCCGAAGCATAGCCATGGCCAGATGATGGGCAGGTGTTCAGGGCAATAGTGCCAGCGATTGATGGCGGCCAGTACCTTGAAGGTGCACCAGAGTATGAAGAGAAGCCCCGCAATCGCGATGCAGGCAAGAACGAAATTGGCGATGGATTGGCGCGTAAGTATCCACCAGCCGAACAGTGCCGTCATGAGTCCGACAAGCATGGCAAAGGTGAAGCGCGTGGCGAGCAGCGCAAGGTGCTGTCGATGCAGGTGTTCCATGTCGCTGATGGCGAGCCAGAATGCAACCTGTCCCTGATCGAGACTTGCGGGTGGTCGGGATGCGGATATCCGGGCGCCGCGTAACACCAGCATGATGTTGGCATCGGGTGCCCCCAGACCGGGAATCCATTGCCAGAAGTGCAATGGCTGGCGCAACTGATTTAGTACACGCTGCAATTGGTGATTCTTGAGGTCACTGTCCAGCGCATCCGCCAGCCCCTGTTCCTGGTTGGACTCGATGCTCCAGTTGATGTGCATGCGTTGCTGAAGTTCGTGCAGGAACATCGGGTCGTAGCCGGAGAGCACGCGAGCGAAGCCAAAGTATTCGAGCAGGGCTTGAGAGCAGGCGAGGCAGATAGGTGGTTCTCGTTCTTGAAGCAGATCGAGCAAACGATCTCCGATGCTGTTCTTGAGCGGTAACGACCAAAGCTCGGGTTGGACGGCAAGCCATTGCTGCATTGCCTGCATGTCGTCTTGTTCGGCCATTGCAATGATCTTGTCGCAGATGGTCGTGATGTCGATACAGGGAGCATCCGCATCGAGCCGAGGTGATGCCTCTGACCCTGTTTCGGCTGTTGGCGGACTCTTGTCCATTTCGGACAAGGAGTTTTGCCAAGGTTCAAGAACCATACTTTCGGCCGTTCGTGAACGGCAGTGTGCCAGCGCCTCTTTGTAAGCTTCATTCAATCGCTGAAAACCTTCGGGGTCGTCGTCTGGACGGGTTTGGCGCAGAAGTCTTGCATAGGCACGCTTGATGCTGCTTTCACTGGCGGTGGAGGGAAGACCCAACCGGGCAAACGCCGACATCAGTCGTTCTCCAGGGACGACAGGGCTTTGCTCAACTCGCTTCGGTGTGTGCGGATCATGTTTTCATCCTGCTGATCAAGCGCGCCACGGAAGCGCGCGATCCATTCCTGCAGCGTGTCCCTTTGATCAAGGCGCTCCTCGTACAGGCGCTCGGCACGCGCGAGCAGGGCAATGTTTTCCTGCTTGTCGCGTGGATGCACCTTGATGTCGGCCAGTCTGGCGAGGCGTTCCCGGATCTGCGCGGGTGTCAAAATGCCCGGGTTTTGTTCCAGAATCAATTCGTGATGCTGGCCAGTGGCTTGGGCCTGCGCCTCGACCTGAAGCAGGCCGTCGATGTCATAGGTAAAACGCACAGTGACGGCATTTTCGTCGCGCGGAAGCTTGGGATTCAATGGGATGTCGATTTCACCAAGCTTGATGTTGTTGCCGACCATCGGACTCTCGCCTTGATAGACTTCGATACTCACGACTTTCTGTCCATCATGGACGGGGTGGAGCGTATCTTCGCGGCTGACCGGAACCGTGCTGTTGCGATGAATGATGGGTTCGAAGAAGCCGTCGAGTCGTTGGTTGTCGCCGCTCATACGGCTGACGCTCACCCCCAGCGTATAGGGGCAGACGTCGGTAAGAATGGTTTCCTGCAATTGCTGATTGCGGGCTTTGAGTCCGGCTGCGATGCAGGCGCCTATGGCCACGCCCTGATCGGGATCGACATGGCGCAAGGGCAGCTTGAGAAACATGCGTGAAACCAGCCGTGATACCAGTGGCATACGGCTGGCGCCACCTACCAGCACCACGGCATCGAGATCCAATGTTTCCAGGTGTGCATCGCGCATGGCTCTTTCGAGTGGCACGCGCATGCGTTGCACGAGCGGTTCGGCGAGACTGGCAAAACGAGGTTCATCGATGCGCCAGTCGATATGCCTGGATTGGACGTCTTGCTTGACATGTGTTTCCTGTCGGGTGCCGAGTTCACGTTTGGCAACTTCGAGGCGTCGGCGCAACTGGGCACGCACATGAACATCCAGGCCTGGCTTGTCCAGGTGATTGTCTTCGAGAAAGGCCATTTCCAGAATGTCGAGAAAGTTTTCGCCGCCGAGGAAGTTGTCACCGGCGCTTGCATGCACTTCGACGATGCCCTCGAACATTTCGAGGATGGAAACATCGAAGGTACCCCCACCGAGATCAAGCACCAGAAAGCGTGTGCCATTCGGCTCCTGATCCAAACCGTAGGCCAGGGCGGCTGCGGTTGGCTCGTTGATCAGCCGCTCGACCTTGATGCCGGCCAGTTCGCCAGCGGCATGAGTGGCTTTGCGCTGGGCATCGGAGAAATAGGCCGGAACACTGATGACGGCCTCGGTGACTTTTTCGCCGAGTGCAACCTCGGCGTCGGCAATGAGGCTACGCAGCACGAGAGCGGACAGTTCCTCGGGGCGAAACCGATGTGTCCCAAGTATCGTCTCGCGGTCGCTGCCCATCCAGCGCTTGAAGGTGGCCACGCTCAGTCGTGGATGACTGATCAGACGGTCGCGAGCAGCTTGGCCGACGACGACATGGCCTCCGTCATCAATGCTTACTGCCGAGGGGGTCAGAAAGTTACCCAGGGCATTGGGGAACAGTCGTGGGCCGTTGTCGGTGTAGCAGCCGATCAAGGAATGGGTGGTGCCAAGGTCGATGCCTGCGATCATGTAGGAGTTCCTTTCGTCCCTGTCGGGAGTGTTGGTTACATGCGGAACACGCCGTAACGTTCGGGTTTGATCGGCGCGTTCATCGATGCGGACAGCGCCAATCCCAATACGCGGCGGGTGTCGGCGGGATCGATGATGCCGTCGTCCCACAAACGCGCGCTGGAGTAGTACGGGTGTCCCTGGCGTTCGTACTGGTCGCGCAGCGGTTGCTTGAAGGCTTCCTCTTCCTCGGTCGACCATTCGCCGCCGCGTTTTTCGATGCCGTCGCGTTTGACTGTGGCCAGCACCGAGGCAGCCTGCTCGCCGCCCATCACGCTGATGCGCGCGTTCGGCCACATCCACAGAAAGCGTGCGCCATAGGCACGACCGCACATGGCGTAGTTGCCGGCGCCGAAGCTGCCGCCGATGACCACGGTGAATTTCGGCACGTGCGAACACGCGACGGCCGTCACCATCTTGGCGCCGTCCTTGGCGATGCCGGCCTGTTCGTATTTCTTGCCGACCATGAAGCCGGAAATGTTCTGCAGGAACACCAGCGGGATGTTGCGCTGGTTGCACAGTTCGATGAAGTGCGTGCCCTTGAGCGCGCTTTCGGAAAACAGGATGCCGTTGTTGGCGACGATGCCGACCGGGTAACCGTGGATGCGCGCGAAACCGGTGACAAGCGTCTTGCCGTAGCGCGCCTTGAACTCGTGGAAGTCGCTGCCGTCGACCACGCGCGCGATGACCTCGCGGATGTCGAACGGGCGCTTTGTATCCTCGGCGATGACGCCGTAGAGTTCCTCGCTGGCGTATTTCGGCGGCAACGGCTCGGCCAGATCCAGCGGCATCGACTTGACGCGGTTGAGCCGGGCCACGGCATCGCGCGCCAGGCTCAGCGCATGGGCGTCGTTTTCCGCGAAATGGTCGGCCACGCCCGACATCGAGGTGTGCACATCGGCGCCGCCGAGGGCTTCGGCATCGATCACTTCGCCGGTGGCGGCTTTCACCAGCGGCGGGCCGCCGAGGAAAATGGTGCCCTGTTCCCTGACGATGATGGTCTCGTCGCTCATCGCCGGCACGTAGGCGCCGCCGGCGGTACACGAGCCCATCACCACCGCGATCTGCGGGATGTCGAGCGCGCTCATGCGCGCCTGGTTGTAGAAGATGCGGCCGAAATGTTCCTTGTCCGGAAACACCTCGTCCTGCAATGGCAGGAACGCGCCGCCGGAATCGACCAGGTAGAGGCAGGGCAGACGGTTTTCCAGCGCCACTTCCTGCGCGCGCAGGTGTTTCTTTACCGTCATCGGGAAATAGGTGCCGCCTTTGACGGTGGCGTCGTTGGCCACGACCAGCACTTCGATGCCGTTGACCCGGCCGATGCCGGTGATGATGCCGGCGCCCGGCGCCGCGTCGTCGTACATGCCGTGCGCGGCCAGTGCCGACAGCTCCAGGAACGGCGAACCGGGATCGAGCAGGGCGCGGATGCGCTCGCGCGGCAGCAATTTGCCGCGCTTCAGGTGTTTTTCACGCGCTCGCTCGCCGCCGCCCCGGGCCACGCGCTCCAGTTCGCCATGGAGATCATCCACCAGGGCGCGCATGCGCCGGGTGTTGGCCTGGAAATCGTCCGTGCGGGTATCAAGGTGGCTGACAAGCTGGGTCATGGCATGAGGAATCCTGAAGCGAAGCGCCCATGATACGTGGTGCGTTCCTGGGCACCAAAATCATGTCATGCACCCGAGCGGATCTGACGCCCACACGGGAGCCATGAATTTTCAGTGGGTGGATGTCGCGGTGGCCGGCGTGCTGCTGCTTGCCGTCGTGGCCGGTGTGCCGGCGTGCCCTGTCGAGGCGTTGTTGCCGACGAGCGGCGTCGTGACCTTGGGTGAAGCGGTCGAGGGCGTGGCGGACGTTGCGGAAGGCGCCGTACTCTGCGCAGCGTACGGTGTGGGCAATTCGCCCGCCGGAGGTATTTCGCCATTGTTGGGGTGATTGCAGCCAGCCAGGGATGCCATGGCCAGCATGGCGCCAAGAAGATAGACAATTTTCATGGAAACCCTCCGATTGTCGTGGACTGTATTTATTCCACTTTTCTACTTTGCCCCCATTGGCTGCGGGATGCCAGTGACAGCGTCGGGATTCAGCTGTTTGAAGCCCCTCTCCCGCCGGGTGAGGGTTCGCACTTGCCGATGACAAGATGGTTCATGACATGAGCTGGTTACACGCAAGACCGTACCCTCATCCGACCCTTCGGGCCACCTTCTCCCGGAGGGAGAAGGAAAATGGCATGGCTGAAGAATTGGGTTAATCATGAAACTCTTCAGAAAAGCGACCGCATCACCTCTCCAAGGCATTCAGGCTCATCCCAATCCTGGAATGTACCTTGGAGTACGATGACCAATTCGCCCTATAGCCACACGCCATGATGCTTGTGGCCGGAAGAGAACCCATGCCGACACACAGCACCCATCGCCGCAAGCAAGCAAGCAGGCAGGCTGAGGACGTGAATACCTCAGCCCCGGCAGCGGCTCCGTTGATCGTCGGCATCGGCGCGTCCGCCGGCGGTCTTGAGGCTTTCAAAACCTTTTTCGCCCACATGCCGGCCGACAGCGGCATGGCCTTCGTGCTGGTGCAGCACCTCGCGCCCGAGCACAAGAGCATGCTGGCGGAGTTGCTGCAGCGCGGAACCGACATGCCGGTCGCCGAGGCCGAGGACGGCGCCGAGGTGGCGCCGAACCATGTGTTCGTGATCCCGCCGAACGCCACCCTGACCATCGAACACGGCCGGCTCGGCATCGACAACCCGGCGCCGGCACGCGCGCACCGCCGCCCCATCGACACGTTTTTCGGTTCGCTGGCCGAGGATCAGGGCGAAAATGCCGTCGGCATCGTGCTGTCCGGCACCGGCAGCGATGGTTCGCTCGGCGTGCGCGCGATCAAGGAGCATGGCGGTCTGACTCTGGCGCAGGCCGAATTCGACAGCCACGCACAGGAGGGCATGCCGTATAGCGCGGCCGCCACCGGTCTGGTCGATTACGTGCTGCAGATCGCGGAGATGCCGGCGAAGCTTGCCGACTACCGACGGCATCTCGCCACCGTCGCCGATCGCAAAGGCAGCGACGGCGCCCGCCGCGACGCGGCCGACCATTTGCAGACCATCTGCAGGCTGCTGCGCGAGCGCATCGGCCACGACTTCAGCGAATACAAGACCAAAACCCTCACGCGCCGCATTCAGCGCCGCATGCAGGTGCTGCAAATCGATTCGGTGCCGGACTATATCGAACGCCTCAAGGCCGAGCCGCGCCAGCTCGAATTGCTGTTTCACGAACTGTTGATCGGCGTCACCCGGTTCTTCCGCGACTCGGAAGCCTGGGACGCGCTGCAACAAACCGTTCTCCCGCAACTGTTCAAAGACAAGGGCGCCTCCGACACGCTTCGCGTCTGGGTACCCGGCTGCGCCACCGGCGAGGAAGCCTGGTCTGTCGCGATGTTGTTGCGTGAGGCGATGAGCCGGCGCGAGGAACCCAACCCGAAGGTGCAGATATTCGGCACCGACATCGACGATGGCGCGGTCGCCATGGCGCGCTCCGGCCGCTACCACAAGCCCATGCCGGGTCTGTCCCCGGAGCGCCTGGAGCGCTGGTTCGTCGAAGACGGCGACGGTTATGTGCCAGGCAAGGCGCTGCGCGAAATATGCATTTTCTCGCCGCACAGCCTGGTCAAGGATCCGCCGTTCTCGAAACTCGACCTGATTTGCTGCCGCAACCTGTTGATCTACCTGCAGCCCGCATTGCAGGATCGGGTGCTGGCGAAGTTCCACTATGCGTTGAAGCCCGGAGGCTGGCTGTTCCTCGGCCAGGCCGAAGGCGTCAGCCGCAATGCCAAGCTGTTCGGAACCATTGACAAGAAGCACCGCCTCTATCGGCGCAGCGATCAGCCGACGCCGCCGCTCTCGGGCTTCATTTCGTCGCCGGGCCGATCTGCGGCAGCGCCCGCGCACCCGTCTGCGGGACCTGTGCCGCGCGCCGGCGACGAAAGGCTCGACCGCGACGCCCGCGAAGCGCTGGAAGCATACTCGCCCGCCTGGGTCATCATCGACCGCCACCAGGAAATTCTGCGCTTTTCCGGTGGCGAAACCCGCCGCTATCTCGAACCCTCGCCCGGCGCGGCCAGTTTCAACCTGCTCGGCATTGCCAGGAAAACCCTGCGCCCGGCGCTGCGCGCCGCAGTGCGCCAGGCGTTTGCCGACGGCCGACCGGTGGTGCGCGAGAGAGTGACACTCAAAACCGATGGCGGAAGCCGCGCCGTAACGTTGATCGTCAAGCCGCTCGACCAGCGCGGCAGCGAGCTGGCGGTGGTCGCGTTCCGCGACGAGGGCGTCCACGACCACGATGGGACAGCCCCTGTGGCTGCCGACGCCGGAAACGCGGAACTGGAGCAGGAACTGCACGTCACCAAGGTGCAACTCAATGCCGCGATCAGCGAGCTGGAATCCACCAACGAAGAGATGAAGTCGGCCAACGAGGAGTATCAGTCGGTCAACGAGGAGCTGCAATCCTCGAACGAGGAACTGGAAACCTCGAAGGAAGAGATGCAATCCATGAACGAGGAATTGCAGACGGTCAATGCCGAGTTGATTAGCAAGAACAACGACTTGAGTCGGGCCAACAGCGACGTGCAGAACTTCCTCGACAGCACCCGCATCGCCACCGTGTTCCTCGACCGCGACTTGTGCATCAGAAACTTCACCCCCGACATGAAAGAGCTGTTCCACCTGCGCGAGAGTGACCTTGGCCGGCCCATCACCGAACTCGCCGGCCAGCTCCAATCGGTCGATCTCAAGCGCGACGTGGAGAAAGTCTTGCGCACGCTGGCGGTCACCGAACGCGATGTGATCGTCAAAGGCGGCGCGGCGAGTTACCTGATGCGCGTGTTGCCATACCGCAGTATCAGCGACGTGATCGAGGGCGTGATTATCACTTTCGTGGACATCAGCGAGCGCAAACGCGCCGAAGAAGCGCAGGCGCGACTTGCCGCAATCGTGAGTTCGTCTCAGGACGCGATCGTCGGCCACGCGCTCGACGGCACGATTTTGAGCTGGAACACTGCCGCGGAAAAGATTTTCGGCTACCCGGCGGCCGAGGCGTTCGGCCGGCCGATGACGATGCTGCTGCCCGAGGGGCTGCAAGACGAACTGCCCCGGCTGATCCGACGCATGCGCCACGGCCAAAATCCGACGCCGCAATCCGATGTTGCCCGCATCAAGCGCGGCGGCGAGGAGATCGAGGTGTCGTTGACGGTTTCGCCGGTTCTCGGCGCCGACGGCAAGCTGATCGGGGCTTCGACGATTGCGCGCGACATCGGCGACCGCAAACGCGTCGAGGAGGAGCGCGGCCGGCTTGCCGCGATCATCGAGCATGCCGACGATGCCATCGTCAGCAAGGATCTCGACGGCATCATCAGGACCTGGAATGCAGGCGCGGAACGGCTGTTCGGCTACCGGGCCGAGGAAGTCATCGGCAAACCCATCACTATACTGATGCCCGAGGATCGTGACGACGAGGAGTCCGGGATACTCGCGCGCATCCGCCGCGGGGAAGTCGTGGAGCAGTACGACACGGTGCGCCGGCGCAAGGACGGCAGCCTGGTCGATATTTCGTTGTCCGTATCGCCCATCAGGGACGCCGCGGGCAGAGTCACCAGCGCCTCGAAGATCGCCCAGGACATTTCCGTCCGGCGCGCCGGCGAAGCGCACCGTGAGATGTTGCTGCACGAGCTCTCCCACCGCATCAAGAACACACTCGCGACGGTGCAAGCCATCGTGGCGCAGACGCTCGCAAGCGCGCCGGATCCCAAGACATTCCAGGCCACGTTCCAGGCGCGCCTCGTGGCGCTGTCGCACGCGCATGAGCTGCTGATGCAAGGCAATTGGCAGGGCGCCGCGCTGCGCGAGCTGATCAGCCGCTTGCTCGCGCCCTATCGCAACGACCAGCGGTCGCAATGGACGCTGGAGGGCAAGGATATCGAGATCAATCCCAAGGCCACGCTTGCGCTCGGCATGGTGCTTCACGAACTGGCCACCAACGCGGCCAAATACGGCGCGCTGTCGAAGCCGGCCGGCCACGTCGAGGTGAAATGGCAAGTCAAGCGCGACGGCACGCTGCACCTGGTCTGGGCCGAACGCGACGGCCCGCGCGTCGAGAAACCCGAGCGCCGTGGCTTCGGTTCGCGGCTGATCGTGGACGGGCTGAACCACGAACTGGATGCCGACGTACAGCTCGAATACAAGCCGACGGGACTGCGCTGCACCATCGACGTGGCGCTGGAAGCGGTCGCGTCGGAACGCGTGGATGAATAGAAACGACTCAAGACACGGAGATGGGAATGGCTAGTGAAAACACTTCGAGGATCCGCGGCCTGCGCATCCTCATGGTCGAAGACGAAATGATGCTGGCGATGTCGCTGGAGGACACGCTGCGCCGGCTCGGCTGCGAAGTGGTCATGGCTGGCCGCTTGCACAAGGCGCTGAAGCTTGCCGAGACCGAAGAGATCGACGGTGCGTTGCTCGACGTGAATCTCGCCGGCGAGCGGGTCTACCCCGTCGCCGCCGAACTCGACCGTCGCGGCATTCCCTACGTGCTCATGACCGGCTACGGCAACGACATGCTCGATGCCGATTACCGCAGTTGTCCGGCGCTGATGAAGCCGTTCCAGGCGGACGAGATGAAGCGGGTGGCGGAGGCGACATTCAAGCCCGATTGAACCAGTGCAACTGCGCCCCATTCAAAAAATCAACCGTAGGGTGGGCCTTGGCCGAATGGCACCTTGCTCAAGCATTCATCCATTCCGCACCGTTCGCGCTGAGCCCTCCGACAGGCTCAGGATGCACTTCGCTCGCGCAGCGGGCGCACGCGGGGAGAGGCCATGGATGGACTCGGTTTTGAGGAGCGAGGAAGTCGAAGCGTATGCCGCATAATCGCCATGTACTTCGACTTCGGCCTGCGGCCTACGCTCAGGACGAACGGGAGTTAAATAAGCACCATCAGGCCAAGGCCCGCTCTACGCGCTTGTCCGAGGCAGCCGCAGGTTGCCGCTTGTTCCCTTCTCCCTTCGGGGCCCCCTCTCCCGAAGGGAGAGGGATTTCATGGCTGAGTTTTGAGGGTAACCAGGCAGAAAAAAACCGGCCACATCGATGGCCGGTTTTTAATCGCGAAAAATGAAATGGCTTACTTGCTGGAGCTATCCATGGCGGGCGTGCTGCTGGAGCTTTCCATGGCCGGCATGCTGCTTGAACTGCCTGCCGGCGGCATCATGCTGCTGGAAGTGGTGGCCGGTGGCGGTGGCATCATGTTGTTGGGGTGCTCAGCCGGCATGGACATGCTGCTGGCCGCTTCAGCCGGAGGCGCCATGGTGCTGGATGCCGCGGCGGGATTGTCCTGGGCGCCGTTGCTGCAGGCCGCCAGCAAGGCGACCACTGCACCGGCAAGAAGGGTACGCGTGAACTTCATGCTGTTGTCTCCCTGAAACCGTGAAATGCCGAAATGGCGCGTCATTATGAGCGCGATTACTTCTGCATTGCCAGCATGAAGCGGCACCCCCTTTCAGGGGGCATTAAACCTCAGATAAATGCGCGCCGGGTTTTCAGGCGATTTCGACGGCCACTGCCGTCGCCTCGCCGCCGCCGATGCACAGCGATGCGACGCCACGCTTGCCGCCACGCTTGCGCAGGGCATGGATAAGCGTGACCACGATACGCGCGCCGCTGCAGCCGATGGGATGGCCCAGGGCACAGGCGCCGCCATTCACGTTGACCTTGGCGTGATCGAGGTTCAATTCCTTGATGGCGGCCATGGCCACGACCGCGAAAGCCTCGTTGATCTCGTACAGGTCGACCTCATCGGCTTTCCAGCCGGCCTTGTCCAGCACCTTCTGGATGGCGCTCACCGGGGCGGTGGTAAACCATTCCGGCGCTTGCGAATGCGTGGCGTGGGCCACGATGCGCACCAGCGGCTTGAGACCGCGCTCGGCGGCCTGGTCGGCGCTCATGAGCACCAGCGCGGCGGCGCCGTCGGAAATGCTGGATGAGCTGGCGGCGGTGATGGTGCCGTTTTCCTTGCGGAAGGCCGGCTTGAGCGTGGGAATCTTGTCGATCTTGCTGCGGCCAGGCTGCTCGTCGGTGGCATACTCGACGTCGCCCTTGCGCGAAGACACGGTGACGGGAACGATTTCGTCGTCGAACGCCCCCGACTCCTGCGCCGCGCGCGCGCGCTTGACCGACTCGATCGCAAAGGTATCCTGGTCTTCACGGCTGAAGTGGTACTTGTCGGCGCACTGCTCGCCGAACACCCCCATGGCCTGGCCGTCATACGGATTGGTCAGACCGTCCCAGGCCATGTGATCGACCAGCTTGCCGTTGCCGTAGCGCAAGCCGTTGCGCGCGGCGACCATGTGCGGGGCATTGGTCATCGACTCCATGCCGCCTGCGACCACCACCTCGGCCGAGCCGGCCTTGATCAGGTCGTGACCCAACATCAGCGCTTTCATGCCCGAGCCACACACCTTGTTGATGGTGGTGCAGCCGGCGGACAGCGGGAGGCCCGCTTCCAGCGAAGCCTGACGCGCCGGCGCCTGGCCCAGATTGGCCGGCAGCACGCAGCCCATGATGACCTCGGAAACATCCTCGCCCTTGATGCCCGACTGCTCCATGGCGCCACGAATGGCGGTCGCGCCGAGGTTCGGCGTGGGCACGCCGTTGAATTGGCCAAGGAAAGAACCGATGGCGGTGCGTTTGGCGGCGACGATGACGATATCGGACATGGAACAGGCTCCAGGAAAGCGCAAATTGGTGCGGCGAAACCGCAACGAAGCTGCACATTATGACGGCCACCCCTCATGAGCCGCAAACAGGTTGGCGGTTTTGTGCCTGTTGGCGCATTCCATTCGTTCAGCCTGAAGTAAACTTCCATCCAGACAACCAACCACGATGGATCGACAGGGAGAGGGGCATATGTTTGAAGAGAGAAACCGGCTGCGGCCAACGGCCATGGCGCTTGCCGTGGCGATGACCTTGGGATTGTCAGGCTGTGGGGGCGGCTCCAATGTCAGACCATCGACGTCGCCAACACTGACAACCGCACCGGCACCAGCTCCAGCACCAGCACAGCACCAGCACCAGCACCAGCACCAGCACCAGCACCAGCACCAGCACCAGCACCAGCACCAGCGGCACCTCCGCCCCCAACGGGTTACAACACGACAGAAATTGACGACTACCTCAACGTCGTGGGAGCCGAAGTGGCGCATGCGGCTGGCTACACGGGCGATGGGGTGGTTATCGGTGTCGTGGATTCCGGAATCAACAGCGATCATCCGGATCTGAAAGGGCGGGTCATTGCATCGCAAATCTACCTTGATTGCACGGTGAATAACTGCAACAAGGACGACGTGGTCGGTCATGGCACGATGGTTGCCCAGATTGCCGCGGGCAAGACCTTCGGCGACTGGACAGGCGGTATTGCACCCGATGCGAAACTGGTGTCGGCGCGCATCATCCAGGACAAGGAGCCTACGGATGACGGTTCCGGTCATGGCAATCAGATCGAGGCTTCCGATGCCGCGTTCTTTGCGGACTACCTCAATCCTTTCCTCAGAAATGCCGGTGCACAGATTCAGAACAATTCCTGGGGTGGACTGTATTTCGATCCTGCCCACCCACAGGTCGTAGCGGACGCGTTCGGGGACGCTTATCGCCCGTTCGTGATCCAGCATGATGGTATCGTGGTTTTTGCTGCCGGCAATTCGTCATTCGACGATCCTTCCGACCTGGCTTCATTGCCGAGTTTCGAACCCGACCTGGAACGTGGCTGGCTGGTGGCCGTGGCGATCGATACGGACAACCCCGATCAGTTGGCAAGCTATTCCAACAAGTGCGGTCGCGCCGAGAATTATTGTCTGGCGGCGGCCGGAACCGTGGTGGTGCCGGGCGCGTACCCTGACGAAAACACGACAACGGGCAAATTGGAGTGGAATCTTTACAAGGCCGAGGGCACGTCCTTTGCATCGCCGGAAGTGGCGGGTGGCGCGGCGGTGGTGTGGTCGGCATTCCCGTACTTCAACAACGACATGGTTCGACAGACATTGCTGAGTACGGCCACGGATATTGGCGACCCGGGTGTCGACAAGGTATTCGGCTGGGGGCGCATGAATCTGGCCAAGGCCATCAAGGGGCCGGCCCAATTTGCCTGGGGTGATGTCAGTGTCAGTTTTGATGGCATCACGTCGACATGGTCCAACGACATCAGTGGTAGTGGCGGTCTGATCAAAGGAGGTACCGGCACGTTGGCATTGACAGGGGGCGATACTTATACCGGCGGCACTATTGTCAATGGTGGCATCCTGCAGTCGGTCTACCCTCTTCCTGGCAACGTCACTGTGAACCATGGCGGCACGTTGGATGCTCTGGGAACCCATGGCAATCTGGATAATGCGGGTATTGTGAGTGTGCACGATGGCGCCATCGAGATTGGAGGTGACTACACTCAGGCATCCACTGGTGTCTTGGCGATCAATTTGGGTGCGGTTCTGGCGGTCACCGGCACTGCTACGCTCAGTGGCGGGACATTGGAAGTAACTGGAGCAGACAGTGGTTATGTCGCCAACAAGCACACCGTCATGCTCACGGCTGCCGATGGTGTCAGTGGCAAATTCGACAAGCTGGTCAAGGACTCGGGAGTGGTCTTCACTTCCACCACCATCAACTACGACGCCAACAGCGTCTGGCTGGATACCACCGGCTTGAACATCACCACCGCGGCAGCCGGTGATGGCGTGACTTACACGCCCGCTTCGATGGGCAGCGCGCAGCGCGTGCAGGGGGCTTTCGAGCAGCTGGACTCGAAGATCGCCAGCGGCTCCATCAGCAGCGTGTCCAATGACTTCGTGCAGAGCGCCGGTCAATTCCAGCAGTCGCCGAACTACCGCGCGGCACAAGCTTCACTGGAAAGCCTGTCCGGCCAGCTGCACGCCGCCAGTGCGGGCATGACCTTGCAGGCCATCGACGCCACCGGCCGGGCCTTGTCCGATCGGCTGGAGCGTCTGTCGTCGCAGGCCGAGAAGCCGCAGATGTGGATGAGCCAGCTACAGCAGGGCGGCAGCATGACGCGCAGCGGATTTGCCGGCGTGGACTATCAACTCAATGGCTGGCTGGTGGGCCGTGACATGCGTCTTGGCGCGCACACGCTGGCCGGTTTCGCCTTCAGCCAGGGCCAGGGCACCGAACAGCTGAGCGGTCGTTTCGACCGCAACCGCAGCCGCCATACCGCTGGCATGGTCTATCTGGGCTGGCTGGGACAAAGCTGGTACACGCATGGTCGCGTCGGCATGGGCCACTATCACCAGAGCATGAATCGTCGGTTGCTGCTGGGCATCAACTATCAGGGCGTGTGGACGGATTACGACGGCCACTACAACGTGGTCTACGGCGAAGCCGGTCGACATTTCGATGTGGGTTCGATGCAGCTGACGCCGTTCGTCGACCTGGAATACGACCGCGTGACGCGCAACGGCTTTGCCGAGCACGGTGCGGGTGGCTTCGGTTTGAAGGCCGATGACCACACCCTCAGCCGTTGGCAAAGCGGCTTAGGCCTCAAGCTGGCGCGTCAGTGGCACTTTGCCCACGGGCGGTCATTGAGCCTGGATGCGCGTGCGCAGTGGCGGCAGACCTTGTCCGCCAACGGCACCGTGTTCGATGCCAGCTTCGTCGGTCTCGACGAATGGCGGCCGCTGACCGGCGTGGGTCTGTCGCGGCGCAGTGCCGTGTTCGGACTGGATCTCAACGCGAGGCCGTCGGCCCATACGCGGGTGAAGCTGGGTTACGAATACCTTGCCGGGGATCGTGGCAAGGCGGGCGTGGCCTCGGCCAACTTCACTTTGAAGTTCTGAGTGTTGCTCAGGCGACCGGCGTACTGAGATATGCCGGTCGCCGGCAGAGCAGGCCCGCGGGATGTGATTTCGATACACATCGATAGGTGTGGGTTGTCGTAGTGCTTCGGAATTACTGGGCAACTCTTTTACCGCTGTATTTTCACAAAATCATCATGAAGGGACATGTTTTCTGAAATTTGTCCTCATGTGGCGGGTTTTCTCGAAAATAGCTTCAATCCGTATTTTCCATAAAGCATCGTGCAAGCATGCTCACGAGTGTGGAGGCAGCGTGAGGCATGTTCATGCCGGATAAAGTGGTCGGGGAGTATTGAGGAGGCGTCGGGGTGTGCATTGGCAAATGCAGGGAATAGGAAATAAGCGGAGAGAAAACCGATGCTCAGGAATACGAATGGATTACAGCCAAGTGTTTTGGCGTTCTCAGTCGCGCTGGCGTTGGGATTGGTGGGCTGTGGCGGAGGGTCGAGTACCAAGCCTGCCATGGAGGCACCGCCGCCGCCAGACACCAACGCGCCGGCACCAGCCCCAGCTCCCGCTCCCGCGCCATCACCTTCCGGTTCGGGCGACACGGAACCGCTGGACGGGATCATCGCCGGGGTGAAAGCCACGACAGCGCACGCGGCGGGGTACACCGGCAAGGGCCAGACGATCGCGATCGTTTTTTCGGGTGTAAATCCTGATCACCCGACGCTCAAGCCGCGTGTTGTCGCATCCAAGAATTTCGTCGATTGCAATAGCGTCGATTTTTGCACCGATCCCAAATCGCGCGGGCGTGGTACGGAGGTGGCAGAGGTCGCCGCGGGGCAATCATTTGAAGCGGGGCAGCCATCCCGGAAGTGGCCGGGCGGTATTGCTCCGGATGCCAACCTGGTTTCGGCGCAATTTGCCTGCGCGACCGGCGCCGGCGCGGATGCCGTTTTTGACCCGTGTGGCAGTGGATCGAATGACAGTGGAACCCTTGGCGGATCCAACGGACTTGAAACTTCGGACGCGACATTCATCGCAACGGTCAATGCGTACGTCGCGTCGAAGGGCGCCAACATCATGAACAATTCCTGGGGCGGGCAGTTTGATTCGGCCAATGCGGCGACAGTGGCCCAGGACTTTGCGGCGGCCTACGAGCCATTCGTCATCAAGCACGGCGGACTGGTGGTTTTTGCGGCGGGAGACGACGGCGCCGACAATCCGTCGGATCTCGCTTCATTGCCGCACTGGGCGCCGGATCTGGAACGCGGCTGGCTGGTCGCCGTCGCGGCGGACACGCCGGCATCGACCACGCTGACCAAAAATTCCAACCAGTGCGGTCGCGCCATGGACTACTGTTTGACCGTCCCCACCGACGGCCTCGTGGTGAGCCAGTACCAGGGCTTCCAGGGGAAGGATGGCTGGAGTCTCGGCCCGATCGACGGAACGTCCAATGCCGCGCCGCAAATCTCGGGAGCTGCTGCGCTTGTCTGGCAGGCTTATCCCTACTTCGACAATGACCTGGTGCGCCAGACCCTTTTGAGTACGGCGACCGACCTCGGCACGCCGGGCGTGGACAAGGTATTCGGCTGGGGAATGCTCAACGCAGGCAAGGCAGTCAATGGGCCGGCCAAGTTCGCCTGGGGCGATGTCAGCGTCGATTTTGACGACATCACATCCACGTGGTCCAACGACATCAGCGGCAAAGGCGGCCTCATCAAGGACGGCACCGGGACATTGGTGTTGGCGGGCAACGACACTTATGCCGGCGGCACCAAGGTCAGCGGCGGCACATTGCAGATCGGCAATGGCGGCAAGACGGGATCGATTACCGGAAACGTGACAAACAATGGTTCCCTGGTGTTCGATCGCGGCGACGACCTGACCTACAAGGGTGTCATCAGCGGCAGCGGCTCGCTGGTGCAGGCAGGCGCCGGCAGCTTGATCTTGACGGGCACCAACACCTACACGGGTGGCACCACGGTCAGGAAAGGTGCGACGCTGCAGGTGGGCGATGGCGGTACCACGGGTTGGCTGGGTGCCGGTGGCGTCACGGACAATGGTCGCCTGGTGTTCAATCGCAGCGATGACGTGACCTATGGCGGTGTCATCAGCGGCACGGGAATGCTCGTCAAGTCCGGTTCGTCCACGCTGATCCTGACAGGCGTCAATACCTACTCCGGCGGCACTTTGATCAGCGGAGGCACGTTGCAGGTAGGCAACGGCGGCGCCACGGGTTCGCTCGCCGAGCGCACATTTGCGATGGCCAACGGCACGAAGCTGGTGTTCAACAGCAGCAGTGACCTGGCGTTGGGCAGCTTTTTGGGATCGGGCGCCGAGCAAGGGATACATGCGACGCTGGTACAGGAAGGCACGGGCACATTGATCCTGCAGGGGGATGTCGACGCGGTGCTTGGCATCACGGTCAAGCCGAACACGACCTTGCAGGTAGGCAACGGCAACTCGACTGCCTCGGGTCTCGAGGTTGACAGTGATGTGGCGAATGGCGGATCCATCGTGGCCGATTCCAGCGGCTCCGTGATCCTGGCGGGTGTCGTTTCGGGTGGAGGATCCCTGACGCAGAATGGCTCCGGCACGCTGTCCCTGACGGGTACCAATACCTACACCGGTGGAACCACCGTCAACGCGGGCACCTTGCGTGCGAGCGCGATGCTGCCCGGAGATGTCATGGTTGCCGATGGCGGCACGTTGAATGCGGTGCCGGGTGTCGATGGCAACCTTTCCAATGCCGGCAGGGTATCCGTGCATGGCGGTGACACCACGGTCGGCGGCAATTACACCCAGGCTTCTACAGGCGCCCTGGCCGTCAGTCTGGGGAGCAAACTCGATGTGACCGGCACGGCGACACTGCATGGCGGCACGTTGGAGATAACGGGTGCCGACAGCGGCTATGTCGCCGACACGCATACCGATGTGCTCACGGCTGCCAATGTCTCCGGCACGTTCAGCAAGCTGATCAAGGATTCGGGCGTGGTATTCACTTCCACCACGATCCACTACGGCGCCAACGAAGTGTGGCTGGATACCTCGGGCCTCGATATCACCACGGCGGCAGCCGGCGACGGTGTGACCTACACACCGGTTTCGATGGATAGCGCGCAACGCGTGCAGGGCGCTTTCGAGCAACTGGATACGAAAATCGCCAGTGGTTCCATCAGCAGCGTATCCGACGCCTTCCTGCAGAATGCGGGTGCATTCCAGCAGTCGCCAAGCTACCGCGCAGCGCAGGCATCCCTGGAAAGCCTGTCCGGGCAACTGCATGCCGCCAGTGCGGGTATGACTTTGCAAGCCATCGATGCCACGGGTCGGGCCCTGTCCGACCGATTGGAGCGTCTGTCGTTGCAGTCCAACGAGCTGCAGATGTGGATGAGCCAGCTCCAGCAGAGCGGCAACATGACCCGCAGTGGATTTGCCAACGTGGATTATCAGCTCAATGGCTGGCTGGTCGGTCGCGACATACGCTTGGGTGAGCATGCGCTGGCCGGTTTCGCTTTCAGCCAGGGGCAGGGTGTCGAACAACTGAATGGTCGTTTCGACCGCAATCGCAGTCGCAACACGGCCGGCATGTTCTACATGGGCTGGCTGAGTCAGCGCTGGTATGCCCACGGCCGTGTCGGCATGGGCCATTACCACCAGAGCATGAACCGCATGTTGCTGTTGGGCCTGCGTTATCAAGGTGTGTGGACGGATTATGACGGCCACTACAACGTGGCCTATGGCGAGATGGGCCGGCACTTCGATCTCGGCATCATGCGCCTGACGCCATTCGCCGACGTGGAATACGACCGCGTGACGCGCAACGGCTTTGCCGAACATGGGGCGGGAGGCTTCGGCTTGAAGGCCGACGATCAGACGCTGAGCCGTTGGCAGGGCGGTCTGGGTCTCAAGCTGGCCCGTCAGTGGCATCTTGCCCATGGGCGGTCATTGAGCCTGGATGCGCGTGCACAGTGGCGGCAAACCTTGTCCGCCAATGGCACCGTGTTCGATGCCAGCTTCGTCGGCCTCAATGAATGGCAGCCATTGACCGGTGTGGGTCTGTCGCGGCGCAGTGCCGTGTTCGGGCTGGATCTCAACGCCCAACCATCGGTCAACACGCACGTCGGCCTGAGCTACGAATACCTTGCCGGGGATCGCGGCAAGGCGGGTGTGGCGTCGGCGAGTTTCAGCCTGGCATTTTGAGTGTTGTGGCGACCGACGTGCCCTGGCACGCCGGTCGTCAGCAGGCCGGTCCCACGGGTTACGCCTTGCCGTGAAACAGCTCGCGGCCGATCAGCATGCGGCGAATCTCGTTGGTGCCGGCGCCGATCTCGTAGAGTTTGGCGTCGCGCAGGATACGCCCGGTGGCGAACTCGTTGATGTAGCCGTTGCCGCCCAGCGCCTGGATCGCTTCCAGCGCCACTTGCACCGCGTTGGACGAGGCGTTGAGCAGGCACGAAGCCGGATCGACGCGCGACTTGATGCCGTCGTCGAAGTGCTTGGCCACCATGTAGGCGTAGCCGCGCGCCGATTGCAGCGCGGTGTACATGTTGGCCACCTTGGCCTGCATGATCTCGAAAGTGCCGATGGGTGCGTTGAACTGTTTGCGTTCGCGCACGTAGGGCAGGGTGATGTCCAACGCCGCCTGCATCAGGCCGATGGGACCGCCGGACAGCACCAGGCGCTCGGTATCCAGGCCGCTCATCAGCACGCGCACGCCTTCGTTGACTTCGCCGACGATGTTCGCTTCGGGAATCTCGCAGTTGTCGAACACCAGCTCGCAGGTGTTCGAACCGCGCATGCCGAGCTTGTCGAGCTTTTGCGCGGTGCTGAA
>DASSTF010000130.1:0-4411 GCA_035708045.1 Rhodanobacteraceae bacterium
CCTGCCGTCGAACAGACCAAAGAACAACTCCTGCATGCGCAGGGTCACCGGCCCGGCCTTGCCCGCGCCGACCTGTTTGCCGTCGACCGAGCGGATGGGCGTGATCTCGGCGGCGGTGCCGCACATGAACACTTCGTCGGCCAGGTACAGGTATTCGCGCGGCATGTCGCGTTCGATCACCTTGATGCCGTCATCGGCGGCCAGGGCCATCAGCGAATGGCGGGTGATGCCGTTCAAGATGGCGGCGCTGACCGGGGTGGTGTGCATCACGCCGTCGAAAATCAGGAACAGGTTTTCGCCGGCGCCTTCGCTCAAGAGGCCGGTGGAAGCCAGGGCGATGCCTTCGCCGAAGCCGAGGCGTCGCGCTTCGCGTGCGATCAACTGGCCCGACAGGTAATTGCCGCCGGCCTTGGCGCCCGCCGGAATGGTGTTGGGGGCGAAACGCTGCCAACTGGATACGCAGGCGTCGATGCCCTGTTCCAGCACGCCTTCGCCGAGGTACGCGCCCATCGCCCAGGCCGCCACGGCGACGTCGGTGGGGCAGTCCGCCGACAGGCCGAAACCACCCAGGCCGCGGAACGCCACCGGGCGCAGGTAGGCCTGTTCGAGGCCGTTCTTGCGCACCACTTCACGACAGGCCGCGGTCAGCTCGTCGAGCGTGTAGGGGATGTTGATGTCGTAGATCTTGGCCGAGTGGTACAGACGCTTGAGATGGTCGGTGAGGCGGAAAATGGCCGCGCCGTCCGGGGTCTTGTAGCTGCGGATACCTTCGAAAACGGACGATCCGTAATGCAGCGCATGCGCCATCACGTGGCAGGTGGCATCGGCCCATGGCTTGATGGCGCCGTTCTGCCAGATCCATTCGGGATAGGTTTGTGTCATGACTCGACTCCTGTGCAATCCGTCCATTCTAGCGGATCGGCCCGATCGAGCCCGGTGGCCGCTTCAGGGCTGGAGCCAGAGGCAGCCGGCGCGAGTGGTGACGGCGAAGGTCACGTTGGGTTGTTGCGGGCGCCCCAGGTGGATGGTCAGGACGTCCGACGGCAGCGCGGCGGTCGCACTTTGCGCTGGGGCCGGCATCAATGGCGGCAGCCCCGGGATGTTCAGAACCGAGCGTTCGCTGGCGGGAGATGCATCGGCAAAGCCGAGGAAGGGCCATTGCATCAGGCCGGCCAGGTCATGCACGGTGTGGATGGCGCCGAATTTACTGTAGCCGCGCCACAGCATCAGGCCGGCCAGCGCGTTGGCATCATGTGTCCTGAAGGCGTCGGCTACCCGTTTTTGCAGGGCTTTCCGGTCGCGCGGGCAGGTGCGCGGCCCGGCTGACTGGCGGGGTGCAAACGGGTTGGTGTCGGAAGTCGCCGGAACGGCATCCATGCTCGCACACGGCTGGTCGGTGAACACGGGTGTGCCGTCGGCGCCCACGCAATGGTGGATGACAGTCTGCATGGCGGGCCTTGCCGGGCAGGCCAGTGGCAGGCACAACAGCAGAAGCAGGGCAGCGAAGCGCAACATGCCCCGCATGGTAAGCCATCGCGTGTGGGCGTTCAGTGCAACCGGTCAAGCACGGCCAACGTGGCCTGGGCGCGGTTGAGCGTGTAGATGTGCAGCCCCGGCGCGCCGCCATCGAGCAGGCGTCGGCACATGGTCGCGACGATGTCCGCGCCCAGCTCGCGGATGCTTTGCGCGTCGTCCCCGTAGGCCTGCATGCGCTTGGCGATCCAGCGCGGAATCTCGGCGCCGCAGGTGTCGGAGAAGCGCTTGAGCTGGCTGAAATTGGAAATCGGCATGATGCCCGGCACGATGGGCACGCTCACGCTCAGCCGGGCGACGTCGTCGACGAAGCGGAAGTAGGCGTCGGGGTTGAAGAAATACTGCGTGATGGCGCCGTTGGCTCCGGCGTCGATCTTGGCCTTGAAGTTGGCCAGGTCGGTCAGCGCATCGTCGGCCTGCGGGTGGATTTCGGGGTAGCAGCCGACTTCGATGTGGAAATGTTCGCCGCTGTGTTCGCGGATGAAGCCCACCAGTTCGTTGGCGTAACGCAGGTCGCCGGGCGAAGCCATGCCCGAGGGCAGGTCGCCGCGCAGGGCCACCACGCGGCGGCAACCCAACGCTTTGTAATGGTCGAGCAGGGCGGCGATTTCCTGGCGCGTGCCGCCCACGCAGGACAGATGCGGCGCGGTGTCGATGCCGGCCTCCATGAGGGTCTTCACGGTGGCCGGCGTGTAGCTCAGCGTCGAGCCGCCAGCGCCGAAAGTGACGCTGGCGTAATCGGGTGCGATGGCCTTGAGTCGGGGCAGCGCCTGCTCGAACTGGGCGATCTGCTTGTCCGTCTTGGGCGGGAAGAACTCCAGCGAGATGGCGGGCATGGCGTGTCTTTCATCTTTCCATCAAGATGAAAAGAATAATGACAGCACCGGCCATGCCCGCGCAAGGGTCGTTCAATCACCCTTGCGAATATGGATGTCGCCGCTGAAGCTGTTGAGCGTGATATCGCCGTCGCCATTGCCCAGCTTGACGTGCAGGCTGGAGCCCGGGCCATGCTCGGGTTCGCTGACCGTACCGAAGGCGCTGCGGATGTCGCCGCTGAAGCTGGTCGCGTTCAGCGAGCCCTGGGGTGAACCGGACATGCTGAGGCGGATGTCGCCGCTCATGGAGTGCAGCTTGGCCGACACGTCGCTGGCCATGCTGCCGTCCAGCACGATGTCGCCGGAGACGGTTTCCACCGACACTTCGTGGAACGGGCCGCCCTGCATCTCGACTTGGCCGGACACGGTCTGAGCCATGGCCTGGCTGCCTGCCTTGTCGACCTGGACGTCGCCGCTGACCGTATTGACGTCGAGGCTGGCGGCATGACCGGAGAGCTGCATGTCGCCGCTGACGCTGTTGGCTTTGACGTGCGGACTGTCGGCGTCGACCCGCAGATTGCCGCTGACGGTGTTGAGATCCAGCTTGCCGCCCGCCAGACCCGTGGCCGTGATTTCCGCGCTGACCGTGTCGACGCTGAGATTGACGCTCCTGGGTACCATCAGCTTGAGCGTGGTCGGACCCATGTCGTCGTGTCCGAACCAACCCGAATCGCCGTCCTGCGTATTCTTGATCTTGATGCTGAGGTCGTTTTCGTCGCCGCTCAACTTGAGCTTGCTGTTGCGGCCCAGGGTGCCGGTGAGGCGCACTTCGTGCTTGTCCCAGGTCTGGATGGTGACGGAGCCGGCGACATTGCTGATGGAAAGATGCGCATCGGGCGCCAGCGCATGCGTCTGGTTGATGGACGTGTCGGCCAGCGCCGGCATGGCGACCAGGGCGACGGCAAGAAGCAACAGGGAACGGATGATTTTCATGATGGAGTCCTCGCCGGATCAGCCGGCACGGTGTGGCAGTTGTTGCAGGCGCTCAACCTGCTGATTGGTGTGCGCGAGCATGTGTTGCAGATAAGGCTTGTCGGGCGCCGTCCGGATGGCGCGGGCCAGTTGACGGCGCGCGATGTTGAGTTCGATGGCGGCGCCGACCAGATGCGGATCGCGGGGCTTCCATGGTGTGAAGGTGGCCGGTTGGGCCTGCACGGCCAGTCGTGGCGTTGGCGCGGCATGCTGCTGCCAGGCGACGACACCGACCAGCACGCTGAAAGCGGCCAGCGTGGCGGCCATTGCCCAGGGCAACAGGCGCGGCGGGCGCGACGACGCCGGTTTGGCCGATGCGTCGATGCGTGCGGCAATGCCCGCCCACAGGTCGCGCGGCGGATCGACCGGCTGCCGGAGCGCGCGGGTCTGTTTGAGCCATTCAAATTCGTTCATGTCGAACCTCCCAGCGTTTGACGCAACCGCTGGCGTGCGTGATGCAATTGAGCCTTGGATGTTCCGGGAGCCATGTCCAGCTCCGTGGCGATGTCCTCGTGCCGCCAGCCCTCCACGTCGTGCAGCACCAGCACGGCGCGCGCACGTGGCGGCAGGGCGGCGATGGCGCGTTCCAGTTCCTCGCGTTCGGCCGGGCAGAAGGGCGTGTCGGGCGATTCCGGCAACGCCTCGTCGCCGGGCATGCCGACCGGATCGGCATGGCGCGAGCGCAGCGCCATCAGCGCCGTGTTGACCGCCAGCCGGTACAACCAGGTGCCGAAGGCGCTCTGGTGGCGAAAACTGTCCAGCTTCTGCCAGGCCTGCACGAAGGCGTCCTGCACCAGATCCTCGGCGCGGGCGTGGTCGTAACCGGCCAGGCGCAGCACGGTGCCGTGGATGCGTCCGACATGGCGGCGATACAGCATCTCGAAAGCCGCAGTGTCGCCGTCGGTCGCGGCACGCACCAGATCGGCATCGGCAGCTTCCGCGACGGGCGGACGTGGCATGAGGGCATCGGTGGCAAGGCAGGTGGCGTCCATCTTGCCAGCTTTGATGCCTGGGGGCGCGGAAAGGTTTAG
>DASSTF010000131.1:0-3016 GCA_035708045.1 Rhodanobacteraceae bacterium
TCCTTGGGAGCATTGATACCAATGCGCACCTGGTTGCCTTTCACGCCAAGAACGGTGACGGTCACCTCGTCACCAATCATCAGGGTTTCCCCGACACGTCGGGTTAGAATCAACATTGTCCTTGCTCCTGTAACTTTCAAATGATCTGGGTCGCCAAGCCGTCTGATTCACCCCGTACAAACCGCTTGCCGCTCAGGATTGCGAAGTCATTTCGCTGAAACCCACCGCCTCCCCGGTCGACATCCACAAGTTCGCCGAGTGGACATCTTTCCGATAGTAGCTAAGGCCGTGGCCCGCATGCAATGAGGCGTCAAAAAATAGTGCCTTTTGGCCTATGTCGTTCAACTTTTCATTTGACTCGACAGCCATCCGGGAAGTTCAGCCAGCGCCTTGTCCAGAGCGGGTGAATCGACGCCGCCGCCTTGCGCCATGTCGGGCCGGCCACCGCCCTTGCCTCCAATCTGTCCTGCCACGTGAGCCACCACGGATCCGGCCTTGATGCGCCCGGATGCCGCGCCATGAACACCTGCCGCCAGTGTAGCCTTTCCATCCTGACCGGAAGCCAGCAATACCACGCAGTCGACGAGTTGCTGCTTGAGGCGATCCAGGCTTTCACGCAATGCCTTCGCATCCAGGCCGTCCACGCGCGCGGCTACCAGCTTGATGCCGCCGATGTCGGTCGCCGTATCGGCCAGGTTGCCGGTGGCGGCGCTGGCGGCCCTGGCCTTGAGGCTGTCCAGTTCGCGTTCCAGCTTTTTCTGCCGCTCGAGAAGTTGTTGCAGTTTGCCGACGACATCGTCACGCGACACCGACAACAGCTGGCCGACCTCATCCAGCTGTCGCGCCTGTTCATCCACGTGCTCCAGGGCGGCAGCGCCGGTAACGGCTTCGATGCGGCGCACGCCCGAAGCCACGCCGGATTCGGACACGATACGCAGCAAACCGATGTCGCCGGTGCGCCCCACATGGGTACCGCCACACAATTCGGTGGAAAAATCACCCATCTTGAGGACGCGTACCTCGTCGCCGTACTTTTCGCCGAACAGGGCCATGGCGCCCTCGGCAATGGCGTCGTCATAGGCCATGTGGCGGATTTCGGCGGCCACGTTGCGGCGGATTTCATCGTTGACCAGCGCCTCGACGCGCGCCAGCTCCTCCGCGCTCACGGGCTGGCCGTGGGCGAAGTCGAAGCGCAGGCGATCCGGTGCGACCAGCGAACCTTTCTGCGTGACGTGTTCGCCCAGCACCTTGCGCAAGGCCGCATGCAGAAGATGCGTGGCCGAATGGTTGAGCACGATGGCCTGACGCCGCGCGGCATCGACACGCGCGGCAACCATGTCGCCTGCATGCAACGGCCGGCCACCTCGCCACGTACCAAAATGACCGAAAAAAACGCCGCCCAGCTTGCGCGTGTCATCGACCTCGAACACGCCTTCCGGGTTGGACAGACTGCCAGTGTCGCCGACCTGCCCGCCCGATTCGGCATAGAACGGCGTGCGATCGAGAATCACGATGCCCTCTTCGCCATCGACCAACTGCTCCAGAAGCCGGCCATCGCGCACCAGACCAAGCACCTGGCAGGCTTGCGTTTCCAGCGCGTCGTAACCCAGAAATTGCGTAGGAGCCAGCCTGCTGGCGACCTCCGCCGGCAGTTGCGATTTGCTCTCGAACTTGCTGGCCGCGCGGGCGCGCTCGCGCTGGGCAGCCATGGCCTTCTCGAAACCGGCCATGTCCACGTCCATGCCGCGCTCGCGCGCGATGTCGGCGGTCAGGTCCACTGGGAAACCATAAGTGTCGTAAAGTCGGAAGGCGTCTTCGCCGGCAATCGTCCTGCCGCCCTTGCCCGCCACTTCGTCGAACAGGCGCATGCCATGCTCCAGCGTTTCGCCGAAACGCTGTTCCTCGGCGCGCAGGCTTTCTTCAACCAGCGTCTGCTTTTGCGCCAGCTCCGGATAAGGCTCGCCCATTTCACGCACCAGCGGCGCGACCATTTTCCAGAAAAATTCGCCGCGCACGCCGAGCATCCAGCCATGGCGCAAGGCGCGGCGGATGATGCGGCGCAGAACATAGCCCCGGCCTTCGTTGGAAGGCATCACGCCATCGACGATGAGGAAGCTCGTGGCGCGAATGTGATCGGCGATGACGCGCAGCGACTGGTTGCTCTTGTCTTCGGTGCCGGTCAACTCGGCGGCGGCGGCGATCAGACGCTGGAACAGGTCGATCTCGTAATTGGAATGCACGCCCTGCAGGATCGCGGCCAGGCGCTCCAGGCCCATGCCGGTATCCACACAGGGAGCCGGCAGCGGCTTCATTTCGCCATCGGCCTGGCGGTCGAACTGCATGAACACCAGATTCCAGATTTCGATGTAGCGGTCGCCGTCCTCTTCCGGCGTGCCGGGTGGGCCGCCGGGCACATCCTCGCCATGGTCGTAGAAGATTTCGCTGCAGGGACCGCAGGGGCCGGTGTCGGCCATCTGCCAGAAGTTGTCGCTGGCATACGGCGCGCCCTTATTGTCGCCGATGCGGGTGATGCGGTTCTCCGGCACACCGATCTCGTCGCGCCAGATGGCAAAGGCCTCGTCGTCGGTGTGGTACACCGTCACCCAGAGTTTTTCCGGCGGCAGCTTGAAAACATCGGTAAGCAGTTCCCACGACCAGGCGATGGCTTCGCGCTTGAAATAGTCGCCGAACGACCAGTTGCCCAGCATCTCGAAAAAGGTGTGGTGGCGCGCGGTGTAACCGACCTGGTCCAGATCGTTGTGCTTGCCGCCGGCGCGCAGGCAGCGCTGCACGTCCACGGCGCGCTTGTAGCCCGGCTTTTCGCTGCCCAGGAACACGTTCTTGAACTGCACCATGCCCGAATTGGTGAACATCAGCGTCGGATCGTTGGCCGGCACCAGCGGCGCCGAGGGCACGACGGTGTGGCCGCGGGTGCGGAAAAACTCCAGAAACTTGGCGCGAATATCTGCTGTTTTCATGCAGTTGGGCAACAAAGTGAAGGTGGATGCAAGGATGG
>DASSTF010000132.1:0-5776 GCA_035708045.1 Rhodanobacteraceae bacterium
GTCACCGAAGCGGAACGCTGGATTCTGACGCGGCTGAAAGCCACCCTTGCCGACGTCGAACAGCACTTCGCCACCTACCGCTTCGACCACCTGGCGCAGGCGCTGTACGAGTTCGTCTGGAACGACTACTGCGACTGGTTCCTGGAACTGGCCAAGCCCGCGCTCAACGGCGGCGATGCCGAAGCGGCCGCTTCCACGCGCCACACCCTGCTGACGGTGCTGGAAACGGTGCTGCGCGCATTGCATCCGATCATTCCCTTCATCACCGAGGAAATCTGGCAGGCACTGCCGATGCGCTCCTCCCTGAGCGCAAAGAACAACCCGGCGTCCCTGCCGGACTTCTCGAAAAGCACCATCATGGGGTGTGCGTATCCGCAAGCGGATGAAATCGATGCAGACTCGCATGCAGAAGCCGATGTCGAATGGCTGAAGGCCGTCCTCACCGGCGTGCGCCGCATCCGCGCGGAAATGAACATCGCACCCGGCAAACCCATCGCTCTGATCCTCGCCGATGGCGACGACGAGGATCGCCGCCGCGCCGCATTGTTCGCCGATTCGCTGGCCTTCCTCGGCCGCCTGGCATCACAACGCTGGCTGGACGCCAGCGACGAGGAACCGGCCGCCGCCGTATCCGTGGTCGGCAAGCTGCGTGTACTGATCCCGCTGGCCGGCCTCATCGATCTCGACGCGGAAAAGGCGCGCCTGGAACGCGAGATCGCGCGCGTGGAAAAGGAAATCAAAAAGTGCGAAGGTAAACTCGGCAACTCGCGCTTCGTCGACAACGCCCCCGCCGACGTCGTCGAACAGGAACGGCAACGCCTCACCGACTGGAGCATCCAGATCGACGCCCTTCGCGAGCAGCTCGAGCGGTTGGGATAAAGGCGCAGTGTGGGTTTGGCCCATCCTGCGCGCCGATGCGGTCACCCCAGAATGCGGTTGAGCGTCTTCGCCAATCGCGCGCCGGCCTCGCGCAGGCGCTTGTCGGCAACGGGCAATTCCTTTTCCACGTAGTTCTTGCCGATCTTGTGGCCCGACGGATAGATGTGGCGCGTGATGCGGCACGATTCCTCGGCCCATTGCACCGGCGGCGCCACGCCGGGCTCGCTGGTGGGCAACGTCACCGGCCCCTTGGCGGCCAGGAAATCCGTGTACTGCTTCCAGTTCATGTGCCGCGTGCGCAGCATGCCCGAGTCCCACACCCGGTGCAGATTGCTGCCCTTGCCCTCGAATTGCACTTGGTAGAAGTTGCCGCCGGCGTCGTGCCTGTAACCGGCATGCAGCGGCTGGTGGACGTCGCCGATGAAGTGCACCACGAAAATCAGTGCGCGCAGGCGCTGTTTTTCCGGCAGCCTGCGGTTGGCGAGGATCGACTCGTAGTGTTCGATGGCCGCGACCACGCAGTCGCCGTCGCGGCAATCGCGCGGTGGCACGTAGTCGCAGTCGCTGCTGCCGAAGTTGATGTAGTGCATGCGTCGGGTGCGTTTCCACAGGCGCTGGTACTGCGGCATGTGGCGGATGTCGTCCGGCCAGGTGGCCACGTCGGCCAGGCTGTCCCATTGACTGCCGTGCAGCAGCTTTTCCACCGCGGCGCGCGCGGTCGGATTCAGCTGACGCCACGCCAACGCCGCCACGACGCGGTGGCCAAGCGGCCCCCAGGCCATCGCCGCCGGCGCCGCCAGCAGCAGGAACACGAATACGGTCAAGGCGAAACGGCGCGACATGCCCATGGCAATCTCCACGATATGCATCATCAAGCCGTGAAGTATCCCACCCGGATGCCGCCCTGACGGCGATATGTGCCAACAGTCATGTACGAGCCATACGGGACGCGCCGTTTCACGCTAAAATCGGCGTTCACCCGGCCGCCGCCGCGGCCATTCATCCGTCCCGTTCCGGAGGAAGTTGCCCCATGGCCATCAAGGTCGCCATCAACGGCTACGGCCGCATCGGCCGCAATGTGTTGCGCGCGCTGTATGAATCCAACCGCACCAACGAGATCCAGATCGTCGCCATCAACGACCTGGGCGACGCCGAGACCAATGCGCATCTGACGCAATACGACACCGCCCATGGCAAGTTCCCGGGTGAGGTCGGCGTCGAGGGCGGCGACCTGGTCGTCAACGGCGACCACATCAAGGTCTGTGCCGAACGCGATCCGTCCAAGCTCCCCTGGGGCGAGCTGGGCGTGGACGTGGTGCTGGAATGCACCGGCCTGTTCCGTTCCAAGGCCAAGGCGTCGGCGCATCTCGCCGCCGGCGCGAAGAAGGTCATCATTTCCGCGCCCGGCGAAAAGGACGTGGACGGCACCTTCGTGATGGGCGTGAACGACGACAAGCTCAAGGCCTCGCACGAGGTGATTTCCAACGCCAGCTGCACCACCAACTGCCTAGCGCCGCTGGCCAAGGTATTGCACGAGAAGATCGGCATCGTGCATGGCCTGATGACCACCATCCACGCCTACACCAACGATCAGGTGCTGACCGACGTCTACCACAAGGATCTGCGTCGCGCGCGCTCGGCCACGCACAGCCAGATTCCGACCAGCACCGGCGCCGCCGCCGCGGTCGGCCTGGTGCTGCCGGAGTTGAACGGCAAGCTCGACGGCTTTTCCATGCGCGTGCCGGTGATCAATGTGTCGGTGGTGGATCTGTCCTTCGTGGCCGCCCGCGAAACCAGCAAGGAAGAGATCGACAAGGTGATCGGTGAGGCCGCCAACGGCGCACTGAAGGGCATCCTCGGCGTCAACGAAAAGCCGCTGGTGTCGATCGACTTCAACCACAACCCGGCTTCGAGCACCTACGACGCCACGCAGACCCGCGTCATGGGCGGCACGCTGGTCAAGGTGCTGAGCTGGTACGACAACGAATGGGGCTTCTCCAACCGCATGCTGGACATGACGGTGGCACTGGTAAACGCCCACTGAGGCACACGCCAAAAGCCTTCAATGGCGGTAAGATCAGGGCCGCATGTCGCGCAGACATGCGGCCTTTTTCATGGCGCACATCCTGAACTTCGGGGGACATCCACCATGCACCGCTTCCGCTGCACCCTGATCGTGTTTTGCCTGTCGTTGCTCGCACTGCCCGGCTTGGCCCTGGCCGCCGGAAGCACATCCGACGGGATCTACTCGCAAGACAATGGTTTCAATCCGAAAATGCTCGACGCCTCGGTGCCCCAGGCCGAACGGCTGAAACTTTTTTCCCACGTTATCGCATTGGCCACCCAGGGCAAGGTACGCGCCCAGAATCTGGCCGGCACCATGTATTGGCAAGGTTCGAACATTCCCGGCTCACCGATCCAGAGTAACCTCCAGCAGGCGCACATCCTGCTCGCCAACGCGGCGGTGCACGGCGACGTGCTGGCCATGGCCAAGCTGGCCGAAATGGAGTTCAAGAGCGGCCACTTGCAAAAGGCCATGATCTGGGCACAACTTTACGCGCACTACATCGATCCGATGGTGACCGCGCGCGAGCATCACGGCTACCGCTACGCCTATGCATCCGATCTCATCAGCCGCATCTCGAAAGCCGGCGGCAAGATCAACGACGCCGTCTCCAAAGGCGTCGGCGCCACGGTGGCCCGATTCGACAAGCCGATTCGCGAAGGCATCTCCACCTTCAAGCACCAGCGCCGCAGCGGCGATGCGTATCTGACGGCGTTTCCTCAAGGCAAGGTGCCGAACGAGCTGCGCACCAAGAGCGGTGTGGCAGAGTTCATGGTGGCCTTCGACACCTCCGGCAAACCCGGCAACGTCTGGTTGATCGCCTCCTATCCGACACCCGACTTCGGCGCCGCGCTGCGCACGCATCTCGATCATGTGCGCGCCAACCCGGTCAGTGCCGACACCGGCACACGCTACCTGCTGGTGGCGATTCCCCACTACAGCGTCAACTCTCGCGAGCTGCGCGCCCACCACTGATACCGTGCCTTGGCCGGGCAGCCGATATACTTCGGCTGTCCGGCACACGAGTATCTGCATGGCTGTCATTTTCATCCCCGGCATCAAGGGCACGGAGCTGGTCGACACCTACCCGCTCGACCATCCGCAACGTTGGCCGACGCCCGGCACGCAAGCCGGGGACATGATCGAAAGCCCGCGCGAATTCGCCCTCATCGACGGCTGCCACGACACTGACGGCCACTGGATGCAACCATCACGCCTGGTGCACCAGATTTGCGGCCCGATGATCAACAAGCTGCGTGCGCAGCTGGCGCCGGAACCGGTGTATGCCTTCGGCTACGACTGGCGCAAGCCGCTGGAAGATGCCGCGCTGCGGCTGGTGCGGATGCTGGAGGACGTCGCCGCGCGCGAACGGGCGGTCGGGCGCGATGCCGAACTGAAATTCGTGACCCACTCCATGGGCGGCCTGCTGCTGCGTTCGGCACTGGCGCTGCGCAACCGGCGCGAACCGCTCGCCGACGTCAACCGCATCGTGTTCATCGCGCCGCCCTTTCGCGGCGCGATGGGTTCGCCCTACGCCCTGGTGGCGGGCGAGACCGACGACTGGTTCGGTACCGGCCCCGATTATCGCAAGGTCACGCGCGGATTTCCTTCGGTGTACCAGATGACGCCCTCCTGGCCCGGCGCCGCCGTGGACGAGGATGGAAAGCACGTCGACCTTTTCGACCCGGCCAACTGGCAGGACAGCGTGGCGCAAGGCGGCAGTTTCCAGCCCGAATTTCTGCGCAATGCCGAAGCCTTCGTGCGCGACCGCAAGGCGCGCCATGGCGGTCGCAGCCAAGCGCCGATGCTGGGCGATGCCGCGCTCGCCGCCGCTTCCGACAAGGTCATCATCATCTGCGGCAGCGGCCAGCCCACGCCCTGCAAGTTGCCGGTGATGACGCGCAACCGCTCCAACCGCAACTGGTTCGATTTTGCGCACATGGGTATCGATGATCGCGGCGATGGCCGCGTGTGGATGCCCAGCGCCGGCATCGAGGGCGTCACCCTGGCCGCCTTCGCCGACAGTGGCGAGCACGCGCTGCTGTGCCGCGACGAACGCGTGAACCATCTCACCGCACAATGGCTCGGCGGGCGCAAGGCCGTCGCCCTGAAGCCGCGTTCGCCGGGCGATGCGGTGAAACGTCGGCGACAACATTTTCGGCCCTGGGACGGACGCATCGAAAGCCTGGCCTCGCACATCGCGTGACATGCGGCAACGCGCCGCGCCTTCCGCCTGCACGACGGCCGCGTGAAATGACCCAGGTCAAATGAGCTACGGGAGCGCATGCCGACAATACGCGCATGCGAACGGAACACCTCTCTTCTCCCACGGCCCGCACGGTCGCGGCGCCCATCGGCGACCCCACGACCGTCAGCGTTCCCGAGACCTACAACGACCAGGTGGTGCGGCGTTTCATTCTCGCCACGGTGGTCTGGGGCATCATCGGCATGTCGGTGGGGCTTCTGGCCGCGGCCCAGCTGGCCTGGCCGGCGCTCAATTTCGACACCTCGTGGCTGACCTTCAGCCACATCCGCCCCGACCACACGTTCGGCGTGATCTTCGCCTTTGGCGGCAACGCGCTGATCGGCACCTGCTTCTACATCGTGCAGCGCACCAGCCACGCGCGACTGGCCTTCGACAAGCTGTCGTCCTTCGTGTTCTGGGGCTGGCAGGCGTGCTGCATCGCCGCGATGATCTCGATGCCGCTGGGCCTGACGCAGAGCAAGGAATACGCCGAGCCGGAATGGTGGGTCGACATCATGATCCTCGTCGTCTGGGTCAGCCTGGCCGTGGTGTTCTTCGCCACGCTGGCGCGCCGGCGCATCCGCAAC
>DASSTF010000133.1:0-27869 GCA_035708045.1 Rhodanobacteraceae bacterium
TGAGCCGAACCAGTTGGTCATGGCGCCCAGCCAGGTGATGATGACGCCGACGCCGATGGGCAGGGCGATCGCCCAGCGCGCCACCTTGCCCTTGGACCAGGCCGAGCACAGCATCAGCCAGCCCACGCAGGGCAGCATCCAGATCATGTAGATGGGCAACAAACCCGCCATGGACGTGATGATGCGACCCGGATGCGCAAGGTCCCACACGACTTCGCCAAACCCCACACCGTGCAGCGCGCCGTTGATGCCGAAGATCAGCAGCATGCCGATGGCACCGAGGATGCTGACGATGACGGCAATGACCGGCGCCACGATGACGGCGCTGAAGACCTTGGAAAGCACGGTGGACAGATCCGATACCGGCAATGATTTCCAGAACAGGATGCTGCGGTCGGCGCGGTCGCTGGACAGCGACTTCATGCAGTAGCTGTACAACACGAAGAACAGCACGAGGCTGACGATGAAGCAGGGCAGCAGAGCGCTGACATCCAGCAATGCGCCGACTTTTCGGATGTCGTCCGGGTTGGCCGAAGCCAATTTCTGCCACATCATGTTCGTATCGAAATGACGACTGCCGATGACTTCGCCGGCGATGACGGTGAGGATGTTGATGACAAGCACCACTGCGGTGGTGATGACGGGGGCCCACAAAAAGCCGCCGCGGTGTTCCCAGAATTCGCGCTTGACCAGCCAGTAGAAAGTTTTCATGCGTAAGTGTCCTTCATGGTGGCGACGAACAGGTCGCTGACGGAGGGTCGGCGGATTTCGCCCAGTGCTTCCAGTTGTGTTTTTTGCACGCCATCGAAAAGGAAGATGTTCTTGCCGAAGACCTGGCGCTCGTCGATGGGCCTGAGCGCGCGCGCGGCTTCGGCCTTCTCGGCGGCGACCATCACCTCGATGAACCGCTCGCCCAGTTCGTCCATGGAGACATCCAGCGAAATCCTGCCGTCGCGGATGAACATCAGGTCGGTCAGGATGTGCTCGACTTCCTCGACCTGATGGGTGGTGACGATGATGGTCTTGTTCTCGTCGAAGTAGTCTTCCAGCAGGCGCTGGTAGAACTGCTTGCGATAGAGGATGTCCAGGCCCAGCGTGGGCTCGTCCAGCACCAGGATGCGCGCGTCGATGGCCATGACCACGGCCAGATGCAACTGCACGATCATGCCCTTGGACATTTCCTTGACCTTCTGCTCGGGCTTGAGCTTGGTCTGCCTGAGGAACTGCTCGCAACGCTCGCGGTTGAAGCGCGGATGCACGTTTTCCACGAAATCGATGACTTCGCGCACGCGGATCCAGCGCGGCAGCACGGCCACGTCGGCGATGAAGCAGACCTGCTCCATCAGCTTGTTGCGGTCGCGGCGCGGGTCCATGCCCAGCACCTTCAGTTCGCCATCGAAGCTGATCAGGCTGAGCATGGCCTTGAGCGCGGTGGTCTTGCCCGCGCCGTTGGGACCGATCAGGCCGACGATGCGGCCCGACTCGATGGAAAAGTCGACGTTGTCCAGGGCGCGTGTGGACTTGTACTGCTTGGTCAGGCCCTTGGCGGTAATCACGGTACTCATGCGGCATCCTCGCCGTGTTTGATCAGGGTGGGCAGATCCAGCCCCAGGCGCTTCAGTCGCGCATACAGGGCCGGCCATTCTTCGCGCAGGAAACGCTCGCGCTCGGATTTCAACAACGCGTCGGGAGCACCTTCAGTCACAAACATCCCCAATCCCCTCCTTTTTTCGATGAGTTGTTCGTCCACCAGTGCCTGATAGGCCTTGGAGACAGTCAGCGGGTTGATCTGGTAATCGGCCGCCACCTGCCGCACCGAGGGCAGGGCGTCGCCCTCGTTCAAGGCGCCGTCCAGGATCATCGCCACCATGCGGTCACGCAGCTGGCGATAAATCGGGACGTTGTCGTTCCAGGTGATGGTCATGGATTAATCCTTGTTGATCTGCACGGAAACCGAACCGAACGAATAGTACGGCATGCGCAGACGCGGCATGGCCAGCTGTGTCGCGGCATCGTTGAGCCGCGACGAACTGCCTCCGTTGATCGATGCCCCGGTCGATTTGACGTGGCGACGCGTGTGGTGGGGCGAGGCGGGCTTCACCCGCGCGGTGACCGTCATGCCCGGCAGATTGGTAACCGGCAGTCCGTCGATCGTGCTCGGTTGCGGCAGGGGAGCGGGGCCAGTGGTGACCAGCGCCATCATGGTCGCGCCTGTAATCAGGACGGATGCGGCCATGGAAACGAGTTTGCGAGTGGACATCGGATCCTCCTATGCTGTTGTCGTAGTCCGGTGTTGTAGTTAACTATAACACTGACCCGACAAAGCGCAACCATGACCGATGGCAGGGGTATGAATCCGAGCGAGCAGGCCGGCGTTGGCCGCCATGAAAGGTTCGTGTACGCATGTCGGGCATTGCCCGCCCTGCGCATGTCGGCTTCGATATGACCGTCTCAGCTGGCGAACACCAGCATCATCACGAACAGCAGCACACCAAAAATGGCGGTAGCCAGGGCGAAAAACGTGGCCAGAAAGGGGCCATGATGCACCGGCAGAACATGCCGACGGCGCCAGGTACGGGCGTAGACCAGAAACCGCAGCCCGGTGGACAGGGCCATGAATATGCTGAGCAGCACCAGCGCGGCGCCGACCCAGTTGGACATGGCCTGGAGCAGCGCGTTGTCGTGCAGCAGCGGGTAATCCTCGCCGCCGGGCACCTTGTGCAGCAGCAGGCCGAAACGGTCGATGGCGATCCCGAAGATCATCAACGACAGCGCCGTGCGCACCCACACCGACAGCGTGCGTTCGGCATTGTGGTACGAGCGCGTCTCCGACATTTCCGAACGGTCGGCCGACATGCGCGACCGCTCGGCCGACATCCGTGAACGGTCCTCGGACATGCGGGAGCGATCGGCCGACATGCGCGAACGATCTTCCGACATCCGCGAGCGGTCTTCGGACAACCGCGTGCGGATGAGGGACTGCTCGAGCTGCTTCTCCGCCAGCTCCAGCATCTGCCGCATGATGACGAGCTGTTCCGGTTCGTCCTTTTCTTCGGGCATGGGCTGCTCCGGTACGTCGGAAGGGGACGGTATAAGCGAAAGCAACTACCGA
Source organism: Rhodanobacteraceae bacterium (assembly GCA_035708045.1). GTDB lineage: Bacteria > Pseudomonadota > Gammaproteobacteria > Xanthomonadales > Rhodanobacteraceae > Oleiagrimonas. Next base: position 3,113 of record DASSTF010000133.1, read on the forward strand.
TACAAGGCGCGGGCGGGCTTCTGCGCGGGTGGGGCGGCAATTATTGGCGGGCCGCCGGCTTGAGCATGCCCTCGACCGCCTTGTAACTGCCATCGTTCGGCTGCGGCGTGATGCCCAGCAGATGCGCCATCAGCGGATACACGTCCACATTCGGAAACTCCGGCACGACCACGCCATTGCGAAAGGCCGGCCCGTGCGCGATGAACAGTGCGCGCATGCGCGGATCGGCATTGTCGTAGCCGTGGCTGCCCAGGCTCATCGGGTATTTGCGATGAGCCAGGTAATCGCTGGACGTGATCTGCCAGCCGACGTCGGCCAGGCAGTCCAGCGGCGGCACGCGCGGATTGCTGCCGTAATGGAAACGCGCCGGAATGTCGGCCTTGCGCCAGCAGGTCATGTGCGGATGCGGCTTGAGCAGCTTGGCCGCCACGGCCTCGGCGTAGCCGGGCTTGGGCGTGAATCCGGCCAGTTCGCCCATCGCCACGACGTGCACGTGGTCGAGATCGATCAACTTGTCCATCAGCACGTACTGGCCCTTCGGCGACGCCGCCATGCCGTGGTCGGACACGATGACGATGTTCATGCGATGGAACAGGTGGCGTGCCTTGAGCGCCTTCACCAGCCGCGCGATGGCATTGTCCACGTGGGTGATGGCGGCATCGACCTGCGGCGTGTCCGGGCCGTAGCGGTGCCCGGCGTGGTCGACGGCGTCGAAGTACAGCGTGAGGAAATCCGGGCGCTCGGCGGCCGGCAGATCCAGCCATTTCAGCACCTGATTCACGCGCTCGTCCGCCGTCACGCTGTCGTCGAACGGTCGCCAGTAGGTGGGACGATAACCGTGGATTTTCGCGCCCGAACCGGGCCAGAACATGGTGGCGGTTTTCAGACCCGCCTTGTCGGCCGTCACCCAGATCGGCTCGCCCTCGGCCCACCAGCGGCCGTCCTGCACCGCCCTGCGATTGCCCAGCGAAAACTTGCCCAGTTTGGCGTCGTACATGGTGTTGTTGACGATGCCGTGATGGTTCGGATAAAGACCCGTCACCAGCGTGTAATGGTTGGGAAAAGTCAGCGACGGAAACGACGGCTGCATCGCCTTCGCACGCACGCCATGGCTTGCCAGCATGGTCAGGGTGGGCGAATGGCCGCGCTGGAAATAATCGGCGCGATAGGCGTCGATGGAAATCAGCAACAGGGGAGGATGATGGTTGTGAGGCGTCGCCGGTTGCACGGGTGGCGCGCTGCAACTGCCAAGCAGCAGCATCAGTGGCAGGACAAGAAAACAGAGCAGACGACGCATGACGGAATCCCCTTCAAGACAATCTCTCTATAATGAACCATTGTCATGACAAGTACATCTGCCAATCAGCACGTCCCGCGAATCGCCGTCTGCATCCTGTCGATGGCGCTGGTCGTGGCTTCCGTGGCCGCATCGGCACAATCGGTCGTGCATCCGACACAGGCCGAACGCGCGCAGCATCGTGCACACGTGCAGCACCTCAAGAGCCAGCAGCAGAGTCGCAAGTTGCGCCAGCGCCTTCAAAAACAGATCAACGACACGGCCAGCAAGGCCTACAAGCACCATCCCAAAGTACAGAAACAGATGCATGACGCTGCCGACGTGCGCGAACGTCAGGCCAGGACGCGTGACAAGGATCTCGAGAAAAAGATCAGGCACGCCGACCGACCACTCCCCGTGCACACCGCCCCGGCACCCGCCGGCAGTCACTGAGCGACGTGCCAGTCAGGCGCGGCTCCAACTCCCTTCCCTTCAAGGGGAGGGCTGGGGTGGGGATGGTGTGGTTCTGTGAAGGACAACCACATTCCCATCCAACCCCCTGAAAGGAAGGGTCAGACGTGCTGCGGACGCACGACTGGATACGCTCCCCTCGAACGACCCCACGCCAAAACCATCAGCCAGACCAAAGCGATCAGATCCAGCCAGGCGAACCAGTCGCCCCAGCGGGCATACAGGGTATGCGTGTGGCGCAGCCACAGTGTGCCCATCAACTGTGCGTCGTCCCGGGCGCTGTTGGCTTCATCGAGCACGCGACCGCGGTCGTCGGTCAGCGTGAGGCGGCCATTGCGCGCAACGCGGGCGATGGCGAAGCCGCTTTCCACGCCGCGCATGATGGCCTGGCGGCTGTGCTGCCAGTCGTCGAGCGTGAAATCCCATGCAGGCACCAGCAGGAGTTGCGCGTCGCGCGCGGCATAGGCGCGGCCCATGGCCGGAAAATCCATGTCCTTGCAGATGGCCAGGCCGATGCCTGGCGAGTGCGAGAGCATGGTGTAACCCTTCCATGGCGTGTAACGCCGCTCCAGCCCCGGCACGAGGTGGTGTTTCATGTATATCGACGGCGCACCATGCGGATGGAAGGCCAGCAGCATGTTGCGTTCGGGTTTGTCCTGCGGCTTGTAGTCGACGCCGGTAATCACGGTCACACCCTCGCGTGCGGCCAATGCGCGCAATTCGGGAACGTCGGCTTGCGACACCACCCAGGCATCTTCGGGAATCATGATGTACCGCGCGCCATGTGCGGCCATGTTGCTGATGGCCTCGACATAACGCTGCATGAGCTTTTCGCCCTTGGCGGACGTCGGTGACAGGAGCGGATCGGCATTGTCCAGCGAGACCAGCCCGATCCTGACCGGTGTTCCGCTGTCAGCCGGCACCGCATGCAACCGCCAGGCGCCGAAAGCGAGCGCAAGCACGATCAGCCCGCCGCCGACGAGCCCGGTCCGCAGGCGTGCGGAGTGCGGTGCCGAGGCGTTGCACAATGTTGCCACGCACGCCGGCCCCAGCATGACCAGAAAACCGACGCCCGCCACGCCGGTCAGCGCCGCGATCTGGATCACGGCCAACGCATTCATCTGCGTGTACCCGATATCCCCGGCGGCGCCATCCAGCGACGTTGCCGCGTGAATGTAATACAGCGCGACAATCACCACCGGCACCGCGAACATGGCGGCCACGTGCTGGCCGCGCAAGGCCAGACGCCGGTACAGCATCACCGCCACGGCAAAGATCACGGCCGGGGCGAGGATCATGAACAGCGTCGGCATGACCGGCATGAGCAGATAGGCACGGCCGAAGTTCCAGCGCGGAATGTCGCCGATGGCAACGGCGGCAAACGCCGCCAGGGCCGCCCAGGGTGCGCGTACGCGTGTAGCCAGCCACAGGATCGGCAACGGCGCCAGCCAGGCGGCCCACCACAGCGGGTGGAATTGCGAGCCGAACCACCAGCCGAGGGCGGACAGCGCGATGGCGAGCAGGATCGGCAAGGCGGACGGGAATTTACTTTTTGAGGCCATCGATGAGTCGTCCCATGGATTCTTTGTAGAAAGCGCGGAATTGCGCTTCGTCGTAGTTGAAACGGCCGGCGCGGTAGAGCGCGATCAGGCCGTGCTGGTGGGCCGAGGCGGTCATGCACACGGCGTATGGGTCATCCTGTTTGAGCACGCCTTGGCGCATGCCCTCGGCTATGGCGTCGACCGAGATGTTGAAGGAGGGCGATTTGCGCGCGCGCATGTCGTCGGGATATCGGCGCGCATCGTCGCGTTGCACGGCGAATGCGTGATCGAACAGATGCGGGTGCTCAAGCGCGTAATCGAGATAGGGCATCATCATGGCGTTCAATTGCGCCGTGATGTCAGGCTCCCGCCTGCAGGCGTCCAGCTTGCGCGCCACGGCCTGGAAGTTTTCATCGGAGATTTTTTTCAGCAGAGCCTCGCGGCTGGCGAAATGCCGGTAGATCGCCATCGGCGTGATGCCCACGGCCTCGGCGACGCGACGCATGGTCACGGCGTCCGCGCCCTCGCGGTCGAACAAGTCGTAGGCGGCGCGCAGGATCTTTTCGGCGGTGGTTCGGCGTCTCATGTATACAGTGTATACATCGTGGTTTGGACAATGCAACGCGGATGTCCGACAACCTCGCCATGCCCACATACGCCCGTCCGGTGGAGGCAAAGGGCGGCTGGCGGCATAATTGGAGGACTCATGGCCATCGGAACCTCTACATGACCGCACCCACGCGCAAAGACTCCAGCCGCGTCATCCAGCCACCCACGGGCACGAAGCTCTCCTGCAAAAGCTGGCTGACCGAAGCGCCGTACCGCATGATCCAGCACAACCTGGCGCCGGATGTGGCGGAAAATCCGGCCGAACTGGTGGTCTACGGCGGCATCGGGCGCGCGGCGCGCAACTGGGAGTGCTTCGACGCGATCCTGGAAGCCCTGCGCGAATTGAACGACGACGAGACGCTGCTGGTGCAATCCGGCAAGCCGGTCGGCGTGTTCCCGACGCACCCGGACGCGCCGCGCGTGCTGATCGCCAACTCCAACCTGGTGCCGGCCTGGGCCAACTGGGAACACTTCCACGAGCTGGACAAGAAAGGGCTGATGATGTTCGGCCAGATGACCGCCGGTTCGTGGATCTACATCGGCAGCCAGGGCATCGTGCAGGGTACCTACGAAACCTTCGTCGAGATGGGTCGCCAGAGTTACGGCGGCGACCTGAAAGGCAAGTGGATCCTGACCGCGGGCCTGGGCGGCATGGGTGGCGCGCAGCCGCTGGCGGCATCGCTGGCCGGCGCGTGTTCGCTCACCGTCGAGTGCCAGCAGAGCCGCATCGATTTCCGCCTCAAGACACGCTACGTCGACGAACAGGCCGACGACCTCGACGACGCACTGGCGCGCATCGAAAAATACACCAGGGCCGGCGAGGCCAAGTCCATCGCGTTGCTCGGCAACGCCGCCGACATCCTGCCCGAACTGGTCAAGCGCGGCGTCAAGCCCGACGCCGTCACCGACCAGACCTCCGCGCACGACCCGGTCAACGGCTACCTGCCGCAAGGCTGGACGGTCGAGCAATGGATGGAACGCCGCGAGTCCGATCCCGAAGGCACGCGCGATGCCGCCAAGGCCTCCATGAAGGTGCACGTCGACGCCATGCTGGCCTTCCATGCGCAGGGCATCCCGACCTTCGACTACGGCAACAACATCCGCCAGATGGCCTTCGACGTCGGCTGCAAGCACGCCTTCGACTTCCCCGGCTTCGTCCCGGCCTACGTGCGTCCGCTGTTCTGCCGCGGCATCGGCCCGTTCCGCTGGGTGGCGTTGTCGGGCGACCCGGAAGACATCTACAAGACCGACCGGAAGGTCAAGGAACTGATTCCCGACGACCCGCACCTGCACAACTGGCTGGACATGGCCGAGGAGCGCATCAGCTTCCAGGGCCTGCCCTCGCGCATCTGCTGGGTCGGCTTGGGCCAACGCCACAAGCTCGGTTTGGCTTTCAACGAAATGGTGCGCAACGGCGAACTGAAGGCGCCGGTCGTGATCGGCCGTGACCACCTCGACTCCGGCTCCGTCGCCAGCCCCAACCGCGAAACCGAATCCATGAAGGACGGCAGCGACGCCGTCAGTGACTGGCCGATCCTCAACGCCATGCTCAACGCCGTCAGCGGCGCCACCTGGGTCAGCTTCCACCACGGCGGCGGCGTCGGCATGGGCTACAGCCAGCACGCCGGTCTGGTCATCGTTTGCGACGGCAGCGACGCCGCCGACAAGCGCATCGGCCGCGTGCTCTGGAACGATCCCGGTACCGGCGTCATGCGCCACGCGGATGCGGGTTACGAAGACGCCATTGCCTGCGCAAAAGAGCAGGGGCTGAAGTTGCCGATGGTGTGACTCTGCCTTTCGCGAGGTAATTGAAAGGCGTGCGGCAAGCTACTGCCGCGCACCTCGTCAATCCGGGATGTGACGAATCAGGTCCATGCTGTCGTGCAACACTCGCAACACGTCCACGCGGCCGCTGGTTGCCTCGACACGAAAAACGATGATGTGTCGCCCTTTGCGACGACCTCGCGCGACATGCAACAAGCGAATGCCGGATGCAATGTATTCACCGGATCGCGCTTGCGTGACTTTCGGCCCTTCGGCAAGTAAGCGTATAGCCAGCGTCAGGGTCTTGGCGTAGACCTTCTGTTGCTGTGTACCGAAATGCTCGCGCGTCCAGTCGAGAATGGTTGCCATGTCCTGCCGGGCAAGTCGAGTGACGCGAACCTCGCGCCAGGCCATCAGTCGTCTTTGCCCAGCGCCATGACCCAGGCTTCCAGTTTGGCCGGATCGTCAAAAGTCTCGTAACGTCCGGCATCCATGTCACCGATGCCGGCAGTCACGGCCTCGCGCAGGGCTTCCAGGCGCATGGCATAACCTTTCTCGCGCTGCTCCACCAGGCGCAGGCCATCGCGCAGCACTTCGCTTGCGTTCTGATAGCGACCGGCAGTCACCAATTGGTCAACCAGGCTCGATTGTTGGTCGGTCAGCACCACGTTGCGGGTCGGCATGGCAAGTCTCCGTGACATCATGTGATCTTATTGGCATATTCTGCCAATCAGGCCTCAAACGCAAGACAGCCAGGCACACGAAAGGGTTGTAAGCCGATGCAGTGTCAATCCAGCCCGAAGAAACGCTCGAAGAATGCGGACAGTTTTTCCAGTACCACACGCTTTCTGGCCGCATGGGGGTTGCCTCTGGAGAATCTCGACATGGGCGGCATCACCCTGGTGATGGCTGTACCTGAAGCGGGTACGGCACCATCGCGGAAGGCATTGTCGATGAATGCCTTCGTCTTGTCCGGATCAAGGCCTTCGTCGGCGATGATGTGGTCAAGTTCCTCGGCCTTCTTCCGGGCGACGAAAGCCTGCCATTCCGCATCCACCTCGGCTTTCGACGAAACGGAATCCACGAACTGTTCGATGAGGTCTTTCTTGTTGCGCAAGGACGGGCTGGCATTGATTGCGCGTTCGATGCTTGCGCGGATTTCCTTGTCCTTGCCGGTGCCCTTGGCCTTGATGTAGCGCTCGACCAGCATGAGGATGTAGTCGACGTTGATTTCGACCTGCTTGATCAACTCGATCTCGAAAACCACGTCGTCGTTGATCGCTTCCCGCTCGGTTTCGGAAGCGTTGCGGAACTCGGCGTGGAGATCCAGATAGCGGCTCTGGTAGTCCTGGAAATCGCGCTCACTGAGAATTTCGTTGCCGGCGAAATCGTCGAAAGCCACAAGGATGTTCTTCAGCCGCAGGATCGAACCGAACAGCTTGATGAATGCCTTCTGCGCCGCTTCGCCGGTAATGGTCCTGTCCAGTGGAAACAAGTCCACCAACTCGGCAACCTTCTTCTGGTATTCCGTGTAGTAGTCGGTATAGGGCTTGAGCAGCACGATGCCCTTGGCATCCTTGTTGCCGAACAGCGCCAGCGCATCGTTGGTTGCCTTCTCCAGGTCCCGAAAGGAAACGATGTTGCCGTAGGTCTTGACCGAATTGAGGATGCGGTTGGTGCGCGAATAGGCCTGGATCAACCCGTGTGCGCGCAGATTCTTGTCCACCCACAACGTATTGAGAGTGGTGGCATCGAAGCCGGTCAGGAACATGTTGACCACGATGGCGAGATCAAGCTCGCGGTTCTTCAGCCGCTGTGACAGATCCTTGTAGTAATTCTGGAACTTGTCGGCGGAGGTGTCGTAGTTGGTGCCGAACAGGGCGTTGTAGTCCTTGATGGCGGCATCGAGAAAATCGCGGGAACCCTGGTCAAGGCCCTCGGTATCGAAGTCCTCGTCGGGTTCTTCCTCGTTGGGGGCAAAGCTGTAGATCAGGCCGATCTTCAGCTTCCGGGCTGGCGGAAGATCCTTTTGCTGGCTGGCAAACTCCATGTAATAGCGTTTGGCGGCGTCGATGGATGCCGTGGCGAAAAGAGAGTTGAATCCGTTGAGCTGCAACTTGCCGCGAATTTCTTCGACCCGGTTCCTGCTGGCGATGACTTCGGCCACATTCGTGACGACACTTTGCGCGTAGCGGGCGTTCCCGCTGCGCCGGGTCTTCTGGTCGAAGTGTTCGCGGATGTAGCCCACGATCTGCTCGATGCGCTGCGGTGCGAGCAACGCCCGCTCCGTGTCGATGGCGGCAACTTGCTGGTCGCGCACGTTCGGCGCGGTCTTGATGGTGTTGATGTAGTCGATGCGGAACGGCAGCACGTTCTTGTCGTTGATGGCATCGACGATGGTGTAGGTGTGCAGCTTGTCGCCGAAGGCCTGCTCGGTGGTGCGCAGGTGCGGGTTGCCGCTGGTGCCGGCGTTGTCGGCAAAGATTGGCGTGCCGGTAAAGCCGAACAGGTGATAGCGCTTGAACGACTTGGTGATCTCCACATGCATGTCGCCGAACTGGCTGCGATGGCATTCGTCGAAGATCACCACGACATGCGCGTCGTAGACCGGGTGCTTCCTGTTCCTGGTGACGAAGCGGCTCAGCTTCTGGATGGTGGTGATGATGATGCGCGCGTTCGGGTCTTCCAGCTGCTTCTGCAACACCACCGTGGAGGTGTTGGAGTTGGCGGCGCCTTTCTCGAAACGCTCGTACTCGCGCATGGTCTGGTAGTCCAGATCCTTGCGATCGACCACGAACAGCACCTTGTCGATTTCCGGCAACCCGCGCGCCAGTTGCGCCGCCTTGAAGCTGGTCAGCGTCTTGCCGCTGCCGGTGGTGTGCCAGATGTAACCGCCCGCGGCCACCGTGCCCAGTTGTTTGTGGTTGGTGGCCGTGACGATGCGTTGCAGAATGCGTTCGGCGGCGACGATCTGGTAGGGACGCATCACCAGCAGCTTGCGATCCACGTCGAATACGCAGTATTTGGTGAGGACATTCAGCAGCGAGTGCTTGGCGAAGAAGGTCTTGGTGAAGTCGGCCAGGTCGGTGATCGGCTGGTTTTTCGCATCGGCCCACCAACTGGTGAAGGCGAAACTGTTGGAGGTCTTCTTGCGGCTGCGCTTGCCGCGTTGCTCGACAAGGTGGCCGTCGCGCACGGTGTTGCTGTAGTACTTGGTCGATGTGCCGTTGCTAATGACGAACAACTGCACGTACTCGAACAACCCCGAGCCCGCCCAGAAGCTGTCGCGCTGGTAGCGGTTGATCTGGTTGAACGCCTCGCGGATGTTCACGCCCCGGCGCTTCAGTTCGACATGCACCATCGGCAGGCCGTTCACGAGAACAGTCACGTCGTAGCGGTTGGCGTGCCTGCCTTCGACCTCGTACTGGTTGATGACCTGCAGGTGATTGTTGTGGATGTTCTGCTTGTCCAGCAGGTAGATGTTTTTGGTGCTGCCGTCGTCGCGCTCCAGTATCTGGATGTGATCCTCCTGGATGCGTGCCGTCTTCTCGACTATGCCATCGTTGGCGCTGGCGATCTTCTCGCTGAAAAAGCCTTGCCATTCGCTGTCGCTGAATGTGATCTTGTTCAATGTCTCCAACTGACGGCGCAGATTGGCGATGAGATCGGCTTCGCTGGTGATGTCGAGGTATTCATAGGCCTGGACCTGCAAGCGGTCGATGAGGTCTTTCTCGAGGGCCGCTTCGCTCTGGTAGCGCTCCTCGCGCACTTCGTTTTCGCGCACGAATTCCGCGACGACGGTGCTTTCGCTGGAAAGTGCGATCGGTTCGTAGCGGCTGGGGGCAGAGGCCTCGGTCACGCGGCTTCCTTGAAGGTGAGCAGGCGATCACGGTAGTACTCGTATTGCTGGCGGCGGGCCCTGATCTCGGCCGGCAGGCCGGAGGAGAGGTCGTTTACCAGTGCGTCGAATTTGTCGAGGATGGCAACGATGCGCTCCTGTTCTTCGAGCGAAGGAACGGGAATGCGAATTTTTGCCAGGCTCTTGCCAGAGATGCGTCGGACCTTGGCCCCAGTGATGTGTGGCCTTTTTTGCGACTGGAAGAGCTCTGTCTGGAAGAAGTACGAAACGTACTTCGGGTTGAGTGTGTGCTGGAAGATGTAAGCATCACCACTGACGGCTACATCCTCATTGCCCAACCATGCGACAGCTTTTGCGACAGCGGCGTCATCTTCGCTCGTTGTGGCAATGATCAAGTCGCCCGTATGAGCCTTCCGCAAGCGTACTGCAAGGTTTGGACTGACGAAGGACTTGGTTTTACTCGTCCATGTACCGTAGTGCGTGTGTATCTGGCCGTAGTGAACGCAACCGACACCGGACTCGGTGAAGTCCGATTTTTGTATGCCAGTGCCGCGAACGAAGTTGCCGATGTCACCCAACGTCGTCCACCTTGTCGGTATAATTGCCTGCCTGCCTGCCTGCCTGCCTGCCTGCCTGCCTGCCTGCCTGCCTGCCTGCCTGCCTGCCTGCCTGCGCTATCCGTACGTTCGCCGAACGTCAAAAGTGCGTCGCGGTAGTACTTGTACTGCCGCCGACGCGCCTCCAGCTCCGCCTCCAGTTCCGCCTCCAGCTTGGTGAAAGTGTCAAGTACTTCCACGATTTCGCGTTGGATTTCGAGAGGTGGCAGTGGTATGTGAAACGAGAACAGTTTTTTGCTTTCAATGGATGCTACCGAGCCGCCGGCCTTTCGAGCTACACGGAGAATTTCAGGGCCACGCGAACGTAGCATGTGCGCAACATATCCAGAGAGAATTCCGTCGTAAGGAACGACGGCTTTCATGTCTTGATTGAGCGCTACGGGAATAGGGATTAGTGCGGTCGGTAAAATACGATCAAGAATGCTAGAGCGAACCACAACTGCCACGGAATTGGCTGGGACAAGCTTTGTGGCGGAACCTTTAACAGCTGCTTCGGTGATGTAATCCTCGGTGGCCGTGAGGGTGGGCTTGCCCATATCTTTCGGCGATACCCAAGGAATCGTTCCTTCTTGCCAGTAGTCAATTCGACTCTTGGAAGGCGTCCCGCCGCCATACCACACTCCTATATTTGACAGGGGTTCGAACGCAATGCCGTTCGGGCAATGTTTGGCAATGAGGTTATCAATTCGGCTCATACCTTTTCACCTTCCAATTCAGCCACGATGGTATCGATTTGCGTGCGCAGTTTCGCCTGCCTGGCCACAATGCCGGCAATCTTGGCGTTGAGCGCCTCGATGTCCACCACTTCGCGCGTGTCTTCCTGTTCCACGTAGGAGGAGACGGCAATGTTGTAGTCGTTGTCGGCAATGTCGGCGTTTTCGACCAGCTTCGCAAAGTGCGCCAAATCCTTGCGCTCGGTGAAGGCATCGAGGACTTTCTGTCGGTTGGCCTCGGTGAGTTTGTTCTTGTTGCCGTTGCGCACGAATTCGGCGCTGGCGTCGATGAACAGGGTGGCGTTGTCGTGCTTGGATTTCTTCAGCACGATGATGCAGGTGGCAATGGTGGTGCCGAAGAACAGGTCGGGTGGCAACTGGATGACGGTGTCGATGTAGTTGTTGTCGATGAGGTACTGGCGAATTTTCCGTTCCGCACCACCGCGATACAGCACCCCGGGAAACTCGACGATGGCCGCCGTGCCGCTGGTCGCCAGCCAGCTCAGCATGTGCATGGTGAAGGCGAGATCCGCCTTGCTCTTGGGAGCGAGCACGCCCGCGGGCGCGAAGCGCGGGTCGTTGATCAGCAGCGGGTTGTCCTTGCCTGCCCACTTGATCGAATACGGTGGATTGGAAACGATGGCCTCGAACGGTTCGTCGTCCCAGTGCGCCGGGTCGATGAGCGTGTCGCCGTGGGCAATGTCGAACTTTTCGTAGTTCACGTCGTGCAGGAACATGTTGATCCGGCACAGGTTGTAGGTGGTCAGGTTGATTTCCTGGCCGAAGAAGCCTTGCCGTACCTTGTCCGCACCCAGCACCTTGGCGAATTTGAGCAGCAACGAGCCGGAGCCGCAGGCCGGGTCGTAAACCTTGTTGACTTCGGTCTTGCCGACCACGGTGATGCGCGCCAGCAGTTCGGACACTTCCTGCGGTGTGTAGAACTCGCCGCCGGATTTGCCGGCGGACGAGGCGTACATCTGCATCAGGTATTCGTAGGCGTCGCCAAACAGGTCGATGGTGTTGTCGGTGAAGCTGCCCAAGGGCAGGTCGCCGATGGCATCGAGCAGTTTGACGAGCTTTTCGTTGCGTTTGATGACCGTCGGGCCGAGCTTGCTGCTGTTGACGTCCAAATCGTCGAACAACCCCTTGAGATCGTCCTCGCTGTCGGTGCCGATGGCCGAGCCCTCGATGTCCTTGAACACGCGCGACAGGATTTCGTTGAGCCGTTCGACGTTATGGCGTGCATGGCGGCGCACGTTGGCGAACAGGTGCGAGGGCAGGATGTAGAAGCCTTTCTCCTGCACCACTTCGACGCGTGCCTGTTCGGCGTCGGCATCGGAGATTGCGGTGTAGTCGAAATCCGGGCCGCCCGCCTTGCGTTCCTGCGTGTTGAGGTAGGCGGTGAGGTTTTCCGAGACGAAGCGGTAGAACAGCATGCCGAGCACGTAGCTCTTGAAGTCCCAGCCGTCCACGCTGCCGCGCAGGTCGTTGGCGATGCGCCAGATGGTCTTGTGCAGCTCCGCGCGCTGGGCTTCTTTGGTTTTGTCCACGTTGCAAGCCTTGGTTGGTTGTCGGTTTTCAGCCGGGATGGCGCATCACACAGTTTCGCCGCCGAACCGGTTTGGCACAAGGTCGGGCAGGGGTGCCTTGCCAGATCACGGCATGGCTTGTTCGCCCTGTGGCCCGGGTGCTGCCGGCTGCAACGAGAGGCCCGCGTGCCTAATGGCGCTGCCGAGTTGCTTCAGGTAGTCCTCGAAGGCGCGCTGGTAGGCAATCTGCCAGTTTTCCAGGGTGCCGAACTCGATGGGGTTGTTGCCGTGGCCGATGACATTCAATTGCTTTTGTCCTTGCGGTCCGGTCACGGTCAGCAGCGTCTCGATGCGCGCGTCGATGTCGGCCACCCACATGCCTGGTGTGAACCATGCCCAGAACTGGCGGATGTCGGCGCGGACGTGCGTGGCACCTTCGGGTGCCGAGTTGGCGTCGACCACATCGTAGCCCTGTTTGCTGAAGGCGTTGACCAGCAGTTGGCGAGTAATGGTTTCGACGTTCTGACCCGGTTTCAGAAGGATGTCGCCCATGGCCATGCCAAAGCCGCCGCGTTTGCGCGCAATGGCCTGCTTGCGGCCTTCGACGGACAGAGCATATTCCTGACCTTCCTTGAGCGAAGGTGTGCTGGGATCATCCGGGTCGACCTCAAAGGTGCGTACGTCGTGTATGGCATCGATCACCAAGGGTCTGCCGCCACCAGTGATGGCGTAACTCGGTGAGGGTACGTCAAGGCGCATTTCGCTGCGTGTGACGGCACAACCGGAAACGAGCGCGAGCAGAAAACAGGCAACGAGGCCGCGAAGCAGGAACTTCATGGTTTTCCCCTGTGAATGAAAGGCAATGCAACGGGGAAACTTTAAACCACAAGACCGTCTCATGGGGCGAGATGCTGAAAAGCCGAGGCGAATCGCCTGCCATATTTCCGCCCGTGCTCGATCTCTTGAACGTGTGGGAGAGTGGATCAGGGTAGACTTCGACATTGCCCGCCATGGCCATTGGCTGGCGATGATGGAAAGGGGAAATCATGAGTGACATCCAGTTGTTTCGTCTCGCGGGCAGCTGTGCGACGGAACTGCCTGGTCGCGCGGCCAGCATCGAAAAGCACCTGCAAAACCTGATCGAGTCGCAGATGCAGACTTTTCTCGGCGTGCGCTTTCTGGCCACCGAGTACGCCACAGGCAAGACGCATCGCGGGCGCATCGACTCGCTGGGCCTGGACGAGAACAATTGCCCGGTCATCATCGAGTACAAGCGCCACAGCAACGAAAACGTGATCAACCAGGGTCTGTTCTACCTGGATTGGTTGCTGGACCATCGCGCGGAGTTCCAATTGCTGGTCATGCAGAAGCTCGGCAACGAGGTGGCGGATGAAATCGACTGGGCCGGAACGCGGTTGTTGTGCATTGCTGCCGATTTCACTCGTTACGACGAGCATGCGGTGCAGCAGATTCCGCGCAATGTGGAACTGATTCGCTACAAACTTTTCGGCGACGATTTGTTGTTGCTGGATCTCGTGAACGCGGTAAGCGTGAGCGACGCGGTATCGGCAAAAGGTGGGACAGGGCCGGCTGCTGCCTCTGGGTCGGCGAAGCCACGGCCAGCCGGCAAGGACAAGACGGCGGAGGAGCAATTGGCGGGAGCGCGACCGGAGATTCGCGTATTGTACGAGGCCGTCTCGAACCACCTGCTTACGCTCGGCGACGACGTGCAGGAAAAGCACCTGAAGTTGTACGTCGCATTCCGGCGCTTGAAGAATTTCGTCTGTGTCGTCCCATATCGCGACAAGCTGCTGCTCATGCTGAAGCTCGATCCGGACACGGTAACGCTGGACGCGGGTTTCAGCCGCAATGTCCGCGACATCGGCAAGTGGGGCACGGGCGATCTGGAACTCACCCTTCGCAACCGCGCCGACCTGGAGCGCGCGTTGCCGTTGTTGGAGCGCAGCTACAATGAGAACTGACCGCGCATCCGTGTCAGGCGCCAAGTTGGCGGTTGCGGAATCATGACCGTCCTGCGCTGCACCGCCAAGCTGCTCAAACGCCTGAAGCAACCGGCCAAGCCGCCAGAACCCGAGCCGCAAGCCAACCCGCTGGGCGAGTGGTATGCGGACATCGACTTCTGGCGGCGCAAGCCGTTCGTGGTGATGCTCAATGGCGCCACCGGCGCGGTGATGATATTGAACGGCAAGGCGGATATGCTGCGCCGCCTGGACGAGCGCGCCGGCGCGCAATTTGCCTCGCTGTGCGAGTACTTCGACGTGCGAGGGCCGCGTGTGGATGCCGAACTGCATGGCTTTGATGTGGGCTTTGCATTTGGCCGCACCCGCGACCGCAGCCTGCTGGCCTCGCTCAACCAACGCAAGAGCGAGGCTTGGCACAGCTTCGAGCATGGCGGCTTGTCACTGGCCGATGCAGCGTGTGAAGGTTGGGCGAACGGCCTGTTCCAGCACCCGTCGTTGGGACGCGATGCGCGCTTCAACTCGCCTTGGCACAACCCGCTCGATCTGCTTAGAGATCGCCTGAAGGCTTGACCAAACTGCTCATCTGGATGATGAGTCACGGCCTTGCTGACGTGTGTCCTGTCCGACATCACGCCTCAGCGACGCAGACGCTCGGCCAGATCGGGGCGCGCCACGAACACGTAAGCCTTGCCCTGCTGGTATTGCTTCATCAGGCCGGCTTCGACCAGGCCGAGAAGGTCGGTGCGAGCGGTCTGGTAGACGATGTCGTGGCTGCGCCGGTGGGTCTCGATGGTGAAGGGTTTGTCGGGATTTTTCAGTGCATTGAGCAGTAGCTCGCGCTGGCGGTGGTTGAGCCGGCGTGCCAGTTTGCTGCCCGGCTTGAGCAGGGTTTGCGCGCTGTGCTGTTCGCGTTGCTTGCGGGCGATGTAATCGTGCACGCCGGCGATGGCCTTGAGCAGCACGTCGAGCTGGTGCGAGACGAAGTAGGTCGTGTCACTGTCGTCGGTTTCGGTCAGCGGGTACGAGCGCATGTATTGCGCCGGTGCCTGCTTGAGGATGTGTGAGATCGACAGGTATTCGGCCATCCAGAAGCCCGAGCGCAACATCGACCAGTAGAACAGCGTACGTGCGGTACGGCCGTTGCCGTCGCAGAACGGGTGGTCGTAGCCGATCTGGAAGTGGATGAGGATGGCGCGCACGACCGGGTGGATGAACTGTTCGTCGTCGTCGCCCTGGTTGGCGAAGTCGCACAGTGTCTGCAGGCGTTCGGGAAGTTCCGCCGCACGGGGTGGCACATGCAGTACGTTGCCGGTTTCATCCTCGATGACGATGTCCTCGTCGGGGCGGCGGAAACGACCGGCCTGGTCGCTGTCCAAGGTGCCGTCGGTGAGCATGCGATGGATCTCGAAGATGGCCTCGGGCGTCAGGGGCTGATCGCGCCAGCGTTTGAGTTCACGCATGGTGGCGTAGTTGTTGAAGATCATGCGTTCGCCATAGTCGCGTGGCTGGCGGCCGCTGCGCAGCATGTCCTTGGCCACTTGCGTGGTTGTGGCAGCGCCTTCCAATTGCGAGGAGGTCATGGCTTCCTTCATCAACGAGCGCACCAGGTAGCGTTCGCGCATGGCGGCGGACTGGACTTGATGCTCGCCGCGCAAGGCGCCGGCCGCATCGCGGGCCACCAGAAACAGGCGCCGCTGGACGCTGTCGCAGAGCGTCAACGTGAAGGCATGCCCGTGTTTGTCGCATAGGGGCAACTGGCGCCGCTGAGTCAGGCGCGCCAGTTTGATGCCGAACCACCATTGTTCGAGAGTGAGACCCTCCGGTGGGGTCAGGTGGCGCAAGTGATCCCAGTGCTCGTAGATGCCATGCACTTCGGGGTTGAGCTGCGTGGGCGGGAGCGTTGCCAAGTGCCGTGCATTGCGCTTGAACAGTGTTTCCCAGTCGGGCGGGGCAGTGGGCAGCTTCATTGAGATGACCTGTCAATTTTCTACTAAAATATAAATCAATTAGTATAAAATTAATACAACTGCATATAACTTATTGATAATAAATGATTTTTATAAATGATATCTTGTACGCGAGAGTCCGGTCCGCGTCGGAGCCAGGAACTGGCATCAAACCCATGGTTCATGCTTTCGCGGTACATGCCGCCGTGCGGATTCGCTAGTGTGGAGCTTCCCGGCACGATGCATTCGCGGAGGCAGACATGGGCTTGCTGGTCGATGGCCAATGGCAGGACAAGTGGTACGACACCGATTCCACCGGCGGGCGCTTCGAGCGCCAGGCCAGCCGGTTCCGCCATTGGGTGACCGCCGACGGTTCGCCCGGGCCGGAGGGCGAAGGCGGTTTCAAGGCCGAGAGCGGACGGTATCACCTGTATGTCTCCTACGCCTGCCCGTGGGCGCATCGCACGCTGGTGATGCGGGCGTGGAAAGGGCTGGAGTCGCACATCGGCGTGTCGGTGGTGCATCCGCTGATGCTGGAAAACGGCTGGGAGTTCCGCACCGACTTCGACGCGGCCACCGGTGATCGCCTGTATGGCCTGAACAAGCTGTACGAGCTTTATCTCAAGGCCGACGCGAGCTACACCGGCCATGTCACGGTGCCCGTGCTGTGGGACCGGGAGCGGGAAACCATCGTCAACAACGAGTCGGCCGAGATCATCCGCATGCTCGGCAGCGCCTTCGACGGTATCGGAGCGCGTCCCGGCGATTATTATCCGGAAGACCTGCGCAGGCAGATCGACGCGATCAACACGACCGTCTACGACCGCGTCAACAACGGGGTGTACAAGGCCGGTTTCGCCACTACGCAGGAAGCTTACGATGAGGCCGTGACAGCGCTGTTCGAGACGCTGGAAGATCTCGAGCGCCGGCTCGGCGGGAGTCGCTACCTGGTCGGCAACACGCTGACCGAGACCGACCTGCGCCTGTGGACGACCCTGGTGCGCTTCGACGCGGTGTATGCCACGCATTTCAAGTGCGACCGCAAGCGCATCGTCGATTATCCGAATCTGCACGGCCTGCTGTGCGACATCTACCAGATGCCGGGCGTGGCCGACACGGTGCACATGGGTCACATTCGCCGGCATTACTTTGGCAGCCATCCGACCATCAACCCGTACGGTATCGTCTCCATCGGCCCGGTACCCGATTTCGACGCATCGCACGATCGCGGCCGGCTGGGCCAGCGCGAGATACGAACCTGAGCAGTCGCAGTCCTTGCGACAAGCCCGTGCGACGCTTCTCTTCGCGCCGGCCATCCCGGCCGGGCATGACAGAAGGGATCGCATGATGCTGAATGAAGACCGTCTGGGCGCCGCACTGGCGCTGGCCCACGACGCCCATTGCGCGCAGAAACGCAAGGGCACCGACATTCCCTATATCGCGCACCCCATGGCGGTGGCGTCGCTGGTGCTGGAGTACGGCGGTACCGAAACTCAGGCCATGGCCGCGCTGCTGCACGATGCCATCGAGGATGGCGGGGCGGATTACGACAACCGCATCGGCGAAGCCTTCGGCATGGACGTGCTGGAAATCGTGCGCGATTGTACCGATGGCACGGCCGAAGCCAAGGCGGTGGCGACCACGCCGGAAGACAAGCGTGCCGCATGGAAAGCGCGCAAGCTGGCTTACCTGAAACACCTTGAGGCCAAGCCCGCGGCAACACCGTCGTTGCTGGTGTCGGCATGCGACAAGTTGCACAACGCCCGCGCCATCGTCAGCGATCTGCACGATGTGGGCGTCGTGGTGTTCGAGCGTTTCAAGGCGGGCCGCGAGGGCACGCTCTGGTACTACGGTGAACTGGCGCGGATCTTCAAGACAAAGGATGTGGCGCCAGCCGACAGTCTGGCTCGCGCGGTCGATGCCATGCAACGGTTGGCGGCAGCCGATTGAATCTTCATCACGGGAGCCAGCGTGCAGGCAGGCTTCCAAGGCGATCTCAGTTTCGCTTGCCCTTGGTGAGCTGCGCTCAGGGCGCACGGGAAAATCATCAAGCCATGTATCTTCCATTCACTCTGAGCGTAAAGCCATGTATCTTCCGTTCACCCTGAGCATAAGCCCGAAGGGCTAAAGTCGAAGGGCAGGAAGTTGGTGTGGCGTGCACGAAAAAGGCCGCTCTGATGAGCGGCCTTCTCGATGATGGCGTGGTGGAGCGGAGGAGGATCGAACTCCCGACCTTCGCATTGCGAACGCGACGCTCTCCCAGCTGAGCTACCGCCCCACGCGAGCGGGGCATGATCGCAGCGCACGGCTGGTTCGTCAAGTATTTGCCGTGTCCGGGAGCAGGCTTGCGAGGGGCTTTTCGAGCAGTTCCTTGCGCCAACCATCGAAGCTGGCTGGCCACCGGCGGGTGTCGATGAGGGTTTCCATGGTCTTGCGCGGGCACAGCAGGCCGGGGGGCAGGCCGAGTGATTTCGCCAGTTCGTCGATGACCTGTTTCATCCGGCGCAGGGTGTCCTTGTCGTCCCCGTGCGGACGTGCGGGGATGGCAGCCGTGGCGGCGATTTCGTCGGCATTGACGGGTGATTGCAGCAGTTCCAGCAGTTCGCGGCGCTGTGGGCCGCGCAGGGCGCGCTGGCCGCGGGTGGCCTGCATCAGCTGATTCATGTCGGCGGGCGGATGACGGGCCAGGTCGAGAGCCTGGGTGTTGTCGATCAACCAGGTGCGCGGCGTGTCGATGGTGCGGGCGGTGTGTTCGCGCCAGAGGAGCAGGCGGCGCAGCAGCGCCTGCTCCTCTGGCGGCCAGTCGGCGGCGGCGCGCAGGTCGCGTTGGGGCTGGTCGGGCAGGACATCGGGCTGGGCGCGCTGCTTGAGGTTTTCGCAGTCGGCGTTGAACCAGTCCACGCGGTCTTGCTGCTGCAGTTTGGCGGCAAGGGCGGCGTGCAGGGCTTCGAGGTACACCACGTCGAGGGTGGCATAGCATTTCTGCGAATCGCTCAGCGGACGGCGGTTCCAGTCCGAGCGGGTTTCGCCCTTGTCCAGTTCCACGCCGCAATATTGCGCCACCAGCTTGCGATAGCCGAGGCCGAGGTCGCCATCGGTGAAGGCGGCGGCGATCTGGGTGTCGAACAGGATGGCCGGGCCGTGCGGCAGCCAAGGGGCGAGGGTTTCGAGATCTTCGCCGGCGCTGTGCATGATGCAGGTCAGGGATCGCTGGCCGAGATGCTTTTCCAGCACGTCGTCAAGCTCGAAGGCCAGCGGATCGACAAGGGCGAAACGGCCGCGATGGCCCAGTTGCAGCAGCGACAGTTGCGAATAGAAGGTGTTGCGCCGGGTGAACTCGGTGTCCATGCCCACGGCGTCGCCGTCGGGGACTTGTTGCAACCATTGGTCGAGATCGTCTCGACGGGTGATCCAGACGGCTTCGGGGCAGTCATCCGGTGACGGGAACGTATGTTGTGTCATGAGCGGCTTTGCTAAGGTATCGGTGCACGATAGCAGTGCTAGCCATTTTGTGTTTGGCCCCTGTCAGGAACCCGCCCCATGCCCAGCTCCCGATTTGCCATCAGGCAGCGCACTTTGGGCGGTCTTGCGGGCGTCGTGTTGCTGCTGTTTGCGCTGACTTATCACTTTTTCCCCAACCTGCTGCACGTGTCTCCGCATGCGCAGCCGCCGAATGTCGCGATGACGACCGACAGGACGTCGGCGCCCATGGGCTTCGAGCGCCGCCCCCGACGCAGCCATTCGGAAATCGACGCCGGACCGCCTGTCGCACTTGCTCCGCGTGCGGTGCTGGAACGGCGCGCGCAGAAGCGGGTTGCCGAGGCGCTGGCCGCGGTGGCGGCGTCTGCCGGCAGCTCGTCGACGCCGCCGAGTCCGGAAGTGGTGGACATGCTCGATCGCGCGGACAAGGCTTTCAAGGCGGGTGATCTCGCCGGTGACAGCAACAGTGCCGCGGCACTGTACACCCAGGCGTTGCGTGCCAAATCCGACAGCCGGCGCGCCGCCAATGGTTTGGCGCGCGTGCATGTGCAACTGGTGATGAATATCGAGCAGCATCTGGATAATGACGAGCTGGATGCCGCGGAAAATGACTTGCAGCGGCTGCAGGAGCTTCCCGGCACGCAGGCGGATGTGAAGCGGCTCCGTCAGAATCTGGCTTCCCTGCGCCAGGTGCGGCCATTGCTTGCGCGCGCCGCCGATCTGCTGCGACAAGGCAAGGCGCTGAAACCAGCCGGCAAGGACAACAATGCCTTGGCGCTTTATCGGCAAGTGCAAGCCATCGATGCCGACAACTCGGTGGCGGAGCAGGGCATCGAGCACATCCAACGCCAGGTGTTGGACAAGGCGCTCGGCGCCGTGGCGGCGGATGATTTCGCGACTGCCGATGCCGCACTGGCGCAGGCGACCCAGATCCTGCCCGGTTCACAGGCCCTGCAGGACACGCGCGGGCGCATCGAGGGCATTCGCCAGCAACGTGCGGCCAGCGTGCTGGCACAGGCGCGAACCGCGCTGGATTCGGGCAACCTCAAGCTGGCCGACCAGTTGAAAAACAAGGCGTTGGCCATCAGTCCCGACGTGCAAGGCCTGGACGAGTTCAACCAGCACATGAGCAACGCCATGCTCTATGCCGGGTATCGGCCAGGGCAGGTTTTCAGCGACCAGTTCCTGGATATCCGGGGCAGGGGACCGGCCATGGTGGTCTTGCCGGTCGGCCATTTCATGATGGGCTCGGCCAACGATGCGCCCGACCACCAGCCCGAGGAATCCCCACTGCACGAGGTGCGTATAGCCAACGGCTTTGCCATCAGCCGCAGCGAGATCACGGTGGGGCAGTTCCGCGAGTTCGTGCAGGCCAGCGGCTATGTGCCGGATTCCGTGCGTCTCGGCGGTTCCAGCGTCTACGACGGTCGCAGTGGCGTGATGCGCAACGACGACCATGCCACCTGGGAGGACGACTACGCCGGCCGTTCCGCCAAGGACACGCTGCCGGTGGTCAACGTGTCCTGGAATGACGCGCATGCCTACGTGCAGTGGTTGTCCAGCCGCACCGGCAAGCATTACCAGCTTCCCAGCGAGGCCCAGTTCGCCTATGCGCTGCGTGCCGGCACCACCACGCGTTACTGGTGGGGCAATGGCACGCCTTCGCGAAAGGTGGAAAATGTCACGGGAACCGGTGATTCCTCGCGTCGTGGTCGGCGCTGGACGCATGCCTTCCAAGGGTACCGCGACGGCTACTGGGGACCGGCTCCGATCCAGAGTTTCGCGCCCAATCCGTTCGGGTTGTACGACATGGGCGGCAACGTGTCCGAGTGGGTGCGCGACTGCTGGCATGGCAACTACACCCGGGCGCCGAATGACGGCAGTGCCTGGGTCAATCCGGGGTGTGTGGATCGGGTGTTACGCGGCGGCTCGTGGGGCAGCGCCCCGGATCAGGTGCGTTCGGCATGGCGTCGCGGCGTCACGGCCACCACGCGCAGCGGTCGGGTGGGCTTCCGTATTGTCCGCGAGTTTTAGGCTGCCGACGACGCATCATCGGCGGACATGAAAAAAGTGGCGCACCGTGCGATGCGCCACTCCGGGAAGATCAAGACGCACATCGGTCGACTTCCGTATCTATCCCTTCTCCCGAGGGATGCGCCGACGTACGCGAGTCCATGGGTGAAACTATAGGCATTCCCACGGTGCGCGTCTGTCGGCGTCCGGCGTGACTTCGTGTAGGAAAAAACCTACAGCCAACAAAAACCCCGCAATCGTTGCGGGGCTCGTGGTGCCGAAGGAGGGACTCGAACCCTCACGCTTTTAAGGGCGGCGGATTTTGAATCCGCTGCGTCTACCAATTCCGCCACTTCGGCGCGGGTGGCGAGTATGCCTGATTCAGTGCACTTGGTCGAGTGACAATTTGCGCTCGCAACGCTGATACCAGGCAGCCTCCAGCGGATTGAACACCGAACAGCAGGTCATCGGCGCCGAATAGACATGCAGACTGACGGCTGGCGACTGGGTGCTGGGGTTGCGGATGGCGTGGTACTCGTGCGGCGGAATCAGGCTTCCGGCCGAGCCGGTGCCGGCCTGGATGGAGCTGACGGAGTTGAAATGAAAACGGTCGCTGGATTGTTCCAGCAGCTCGTATTGGGTGATTTCCAGGGCGCCGTGCCAGACGCCTTCCACGCACCACATGCCGTGATGGTCGTGGATGGGCGTGCCCTGGCCGGGCGCCCAGGTCATGGCGGTCACCGAATAACCGTGCTTTTCACTGCGGTACAACTCGCGACGGGAGTAGTGCTCGTTGTTGAATTCGAACACGCAGGGCGGCAGCTTGACGCTGCCTTGCTGCATCAGGCGGCACAGCGCATGACGCACGGCGTTGGTGATGTCCGGCGTGGTGGGCTGTTCGAGCGCCAGGTCGAGCGCGTCGATCAATTCGTGGCTGCCGGGGAATTCAATTGCAAGCATGGAATAAACATATGCTGTCGCGGAATGTGGCAACCAGTCTAACAGTGCCTTTGCGAGGATGCGACATGCCTCCTTTGGCGCTCCATTCATGCGAAAAGCGTAGGGCGGGCACTGCCCGCCGATCTTCCTGATGAGTAGAAAACGTGAGGCTGTCTTGGGCAATTTGCCGGCGGGCAGTGCCCGCCCTACGAGATGGCTGCCAGGAAACCGCCGATGGCACGCCCGTAATTGTCGGTGTCGACCAGGAAGGCATCGTGGCCTTGTGGCGAGTCCAGCGCCACGAATTCCACATCGGCGCCGGCCAGGCGCAAGCCCTCGGCAATCTGCTCCTGCTGCTCCAGCGGAAACAGGATGTCGGTGCTGACGCCGATCACCAGGGCCCGTTCGATGGCGATTTTCCGCAAGCCGGCCAGCACGTCGCCGCCGCCGTATTCGGCCACGTCGAACCAGTCGCTGGCGCGCGAGAGGTACAGGTAACAGTTGGGATCGAAACTGCCGGTGAAGCGGCGTGCGTGGGCGTCGAGGTAGGACTCGACCTGAAACTCGAAGCCGAACGGCTCGTCCTCGCGCTCCTCCGGATCCAGGCGAATGCGCGCAAAACGGCCATTCCATTCCACCGCAGAACGGTAGGTGATGACGCCCAGTTTGCGGGCGATGTTCATGCCGTGCACGGGGTAGCAGTCGGCATCGTAGCGGCCGTCGTTCCAGTGCCGATCCAGGCGGATGGCCTCGCGCTGCAGCGAGCGGATGGCAATGGCGAAGGGTTGCGCCTGCGGCGCGGTATCCACGCTGATGTGCGCGCGCACGCTGCCGGGGTGCAGCAGCATGTAGGCCAGCGCGCCCATGCCGCCCATCGAGCAGCCGATCAGGCAATCCAGCCGTTCGATACCGAGGCCGTCATGAACCACGGCGTACGCGGCGTTGGCCACGTCCTCCAGCGTCAGCGGCGGGAAATCCAGTCGGTACGGCTCGCTCGCTCCAGGCGGTATCGAGGCCGGCCCCGTGGAGCCCTTGTCGCTGCCGAGCGAGTTGACGCAAACGACGAAAAAGCGATCCGTGTCGATCGGCTTGCCTGCGCCGATCATGGCCTCCCACCAGCCCGGTGACGGATCCTCGGCGTGGGAAGCGGCATGCGCGCTTGGCGACAGCCCCGGCAGGATCAGGATGGCATTGTCGCGCTCCGCATTGAGCGTGCCCCAGGTTTCATAAGCCACGCGAGCGCCCTCGAGCGCGCCACCGCGCTTCATGCCGAATGGCGAGGGCAGGTCGAAATAGCGGCGTGCGTCCGGCATGGGCGAGAGTTCCATCAATCGAAAGGACTCACTTTATAACAGCGCCTGTTGCAGCAAAAAGAATGGACCGGAGGATTGTCATGCCGTGGCTGCATGTGATTCCGGTGATGACTTCATCAATCCGATGTTCAGCCAAACATCATTGCAGGCGCCCAACCACACCTGTGGAAAGGATTTCCTTGTAACAGATGGAGCTTTCATCTCCCCTGCAAGTGGATTCGAGATTTCTGATGCGGATGGGCATGCCCTCGTCAAATTTTGATTGTTTGCGTACCCAGAATTGCTTACGATGCGATCGGGGTTCGAATGGTTTGCTTGAGGGGACAGGCAGCGTGGCACAGCGTTTCCATTTCATCTCCGGTTTGCCACGTTCCGGCTCGACGCTGCTGGCGGCGATTCTGCGCCAGAACCCCCGTTTCCACGCCGGTATGACCAGCCCGGTGGGCTCCCTGTTCACCGGCATGCTCAACCAGTTCGGCGCCGGCAGCGAGTTCGGGCCGGTCGTCGACCGCGACACCCGTCGCCGCTTGCTGCGCGGCCTGTTCGACAGCTATTACGCCGATCACGACGACAAGGCCGTGGTGTTCGACTCCAATCGCCAGTGGTGCGCGCGCCTTCCGGCGGTGGTCGACCTGTTTCCGAAAGCCAAAGTCATCGCTTGTGTGCGCAATGTCGCCTGGGTCATGGACAGCGTGGAACGTCTGT
>DASSTF010000134.1:0-5523 GCA_035708045.1 Rhodanobacteraceae bacterium
CATGCGGCCGAGGCGGAGGGGGACGAGCGCCTGAAGCGCTTTGTCGACGAAGTAGTCACGCTGGACGGGCGGCGCATCGGCCTGTTCAGCATGAGCCGGCTGGCGCGAGCACCGGATTTTTTGCAGGCGGCGCTGTAAATGCGTCTTCTGGGTCATTGGCGAGGTAAAGCGGTATGAGTACGACATCGGGGGGCATCGGCAGGGAACGTGGCTACACGTGGCTCGTGGTTTTGCTATTGCTGGCCATCGCGTTCGCGGTAGTGGATTTCTTCCTGCTGAACCAGAAAAACAGCGAGGATCGTCAGGCGGTCGGCCTGACCACCCAGATCCAGGTGTTGTCGCAGCAGACGGCCAAGTTCGCCCTGGAGGCGGCGGGCGGCAACATCGATTCGTTCAAGGAACTGGCCAGTACGCGCAATACCATCGACTCGGCCGTGGATCGCCTGACCAAGGGCAATACCAAGACCAAGATGCCGGCGTACACCGGCAATCCGATCACCGGGCCGGGCGTGAAAGCGCTCAACACGGCCTGGAACCAGCTGGATGCGGACATCGGCAAGATCCTGTCCAACAAGAGCCTGGTCATCGAGTCGTCGCAGGACGCGGGTACGCTGTCCGAGCAGATTCCCGTGCTCAACTCCTCCATGGAGCAGGTCAACAACATCCTGCAGCAGCACAACGGCACCAAGGCCCAGGTGTTCACCTCGGCGCGCCAGGAGGTGCTGGCCGACCGCATGATCCGCCGCGTGCAGCAGATCCTGCAGGGCGGTGAAGGCGCGCAGCCTGCGGCCGACGGCCTGTCACGCGATGCGCAGTTGTATGGCCAGGTGCTGGATGGCCTGATCCATGGCAACAAGGACGTCGGCATCCAGGCGCTCGACGACAACAACGCCCAGAAGATTCTGGCGGGCATGCAGAAAAAATGGACGTCGCTGGATGATCCCGTCAAGACCCTGATCGCCGCCTCGCCCACCCTGCAGGAAGTGAAAAACGCCGGCAACCAGGCCTCGCTGGATTCGCAGACCGTGTTGCTGCGCGCCAACGACCTCGCCAACCAGATCGGCAAGCTGCCGGTGCAGCGCATTTTTCCCAATGTGTGGTGGGGCGTGATCGGCGCCGTGCTGGCGGTCATCTTCGCCCTGTGGCTGGTCATTGCCCTGGTGCGCGACCAGCGCAGGCGTCTGCTGGCCACCAACGACCTCAACCAGCGCAACCAGGAGGCCATCATGCGCCTGCTGGACGAGATGGGCTCGCTGGCCGAAGGCGACTTGACGGTGAAGGCCACCGTGACCGAGGACATCACCGGCGCCATCGCGGATTCCGTGAACTTCGCCGTGGAAGCCTTGCGATCCCTGGTGACCACCATCAACGAGACCGCCGTGCAGGTATCGGCGGCCGCCCAGGAAACCCAGGCCACCGCCATGCATCTGGCCGACGCGGCCAAGCATCAGGCGCAGCAGATCACGTCCGCTTCGGCGGCCATCAGCGACATGGCCGTGTCCATCGATCAGGTGTCGAAGAACTCGGCCGAGTCCGCCGAGGTGGCGCAACGGTCGGTGCAGATCGCTTCGCACGGCGCCGACGTGGTGCGCGAGACGATCCAGGGCATGGATTCCATTCGCGACCAGATTCAGGAAACCTCCAAGCGCATCAAGCGGCTGGGTGAATCCTCACAGGAAATCGGCTCGATCGTGGAACTGATCAACGACATTGCCGAACAGACCAACATTCTGGCCCTGAACGCCGCCATCCAGGCGGCATCGGCGGGGGAGGCGGGCCGCGGTTTCGCGGTCGTGGCCGATGAAGTGCAGCGACTGGCTGAACGCTCCGCCAACGCCACCAAACGTATTGAAACTCTGGTGCAGACCATTCAGTCCGATACCAATGAGGCGGTCAGTTCCATGGAACAGACCACCGCCGAGGTGGTGCACGGTGCGCGTCTGGCCGAGGACGCCGGTACCGCGCTGGGCGACATCGAAAACGTGTCGAACAACCTGGCCGGACTGATTCAGAGCATTTCCACCGCGGCACGACAGCAGTCGACCGCGGCCACCAACATCACCACCACCATGAACTCGATTCAGGAGATCACCTCGCAGACGTCGCTGGGCGCCAGCCAGACTGCCGAATCCATCGGCAACCTGGCGCAGCTGGCCAACGACCTGCGGCGCTCCGTGGCCGACTTCAAGCTGCCTGGCTGAGGTGGCGGTAGAGGAGAGACGACAGGTATCAGGCACACTCCATGACCCGGCGATCACCATGATTCACGTTTGTCCGGGCCACGCTCCACAGGGGTTTGGAGACAGGTAGTAGTTATGAAGTTGCAATATGGCGCTTCGAACAAGTTCGAAGCCTCTCCAAGGGGGCGCGACGGCGCATGAGACTGGAAGACGACATCGATTTCACCACGTTGAACTGGGTCAAGCCCGAGCTGGACGAGGCCCTGACACGTGCGCGCCAGGCGTTGGAGGACTATGTCGAAGCCCCCGACAACGCCGGCCCCATGCATGCCTGTGCGGCTGGTTTGCACCAGGTGCAGGGCACCTTGCGCATGGTCGAGCTGTATGGCGCGGCCATGGTGGTGCAGGAGATGGAGCGCCTGGTGGCCGCCCTGCTGGAGGATCAGGTACCCAAGCGTGACGATGCCTATGCGGCGCTGATGCGCGGCCTGATGCAGATGCCCGATTATCTGGAGCGTCTGCAAAGCGGCTACCGCGACATTCCGGTCGTGCTGCTGCCCCTGCTCAACGACCTGCGCACCTGCCGCGGCGCCGAGGCGCTGCACGAATCGGAACTGTTCCAGCCCAACCTGGAATCGCCCTTGCCTCCGCAGGCGCCGGGTGCGCCGGCGCCCCTGTCGCCCGACGAACAGCGGCGCGAGGTGATAGCCTTGCGTCCGCGCTTCCAGCAACCCCTGCTGGCCTGGTTCCGCGGCCAGGGCGGCGCGGCCGCGATGACGCGCATGCGCGACACGCTGGATTTGCTGGCCGCCCATTGCCACACCCTTGCCGGTCGGCGTCTGTGGTGGATCGCCGCGGGAGTTCTCGACGGACTTGCGCAAGGCACACTGGATGCCCATGGCAACGAGGTCAAGCAGCTCATCGGCCGGGTGGATCGCTGCATCCGCACCCTCATCGAGCAGGGTGAAGCGGCGCTGGCCGAAGGCGAGCCCATCGAGCTTGAACACAAACTCTTGTATTACGCCGCGCGCGCCCAGGCCGGCAGCGCACGCCTGCAGGAAGTGCGCCATACTTATCGCCTCGATCAACTGCTGCCCGACGCCGTCGAAGTCGAGCACGCGCGCAGCTCCATGGCCGGCCACAATCGCGAGTTGCTCGACACCGTGGCCCAGGCCATCAAGGACGATCTGCTGAGCGTCAAGGATGCGCTGGATCTGTTCCTGCACCAGGCCGATGGCGACCCGGCGCAACTGGCCGAGCAGTCGGACGTGCTGGATCGCGTCGGCGACACCCTGGGCATGCTGGGCTTGAACGTGCCGCGCCGCATCGTCGGCGAGCAGCGCGGCGTCATTCAGGACATGGCTTCCAAGACCCGGCCAGTCGACGAGGACGTGTTGCTGGATGTGGCCGGCGCATTGCTGTACGTGGAAGCCTCGCTCGACGATCACATCGAACGTCTGGGCGTCCACGGCACCGAGGAAGAAGACGAAAATGCCCTGCCGCGCAGCGAAGCGCGTCAGGTCATGGCGGCACTGATGCGCGAGGCGGTCGGCAACATCGACAAGGTCAAGGACATGCTGGTGGCCTTCATCGAGTCACCATGGGATCACGCCCAGGTGGCCGGTGCCCCCGCGTTGCTGGAAGAAGTCTGCGGCGCGCTCGGCATGGTCGATGCCGGACGCCCGGTAAGCCTGGTGCAAGGCATCGGTCGTTTCATCCACAACGAACTGGTGGTCGACGCACGCATTCCCACCGCCGACCAGATGGACAAGCTGGCCGATGCGCTGGCTTCCATCGAGTACTACATGGAGGCGGCGCGCGAACATCGTGGCGGGTTGGGACATATTCTCGACGTCACCGAACAGAGCCTGGAGCAACTGGGCTACTGGCCCATGCCGCCGGCCCGTGAAGCCATCCGGTCGGAACCGATGCCCGTCGACGAGCAAGTGGACGATGTCGCCAGGGCGGAAACTCCCGCGGCTGACACGAGCCTTGCGGAGTCGCTTGAACTGGTCGAGCCGGTCAGCGTGGCCAAGGGCACGGACGTCAGCGATCTGATGGTGGGCGAAAGCGGCCAGACGCTGCCCGAAGGCACCGAAGTCGGCGGCCTGCGTCTGGCCGAGACGGAAAGCGACGCATCTTCCGCGGACGAGGGCGCCGACGAAGACTGGGTCGAAATCGAGGAAGAAGTCGAGGAGCAGGCGCCGGTACCCGACGCCATGGCTGCCCGTGCCGGCTTCCAAGGCACGAGCGATGAAATCGACCTCGAGATCCGCGAAGTCTTCCTGGAGGAAGTGCAGGAAGAAATCGAGGCCATTCAGACACAGATGGGTTCCTGGCTTGAGCAGCCGAACGATGCCGACCGCCTGACGCCGATCCGCCGCGCGTTCCACACGCTGAAAGGTTCCGGCCGTCTGGTCGGAGCGGAAGTGCTCGGCGAATTCAGCTGGAAAATCGAGAACATGCTCAACCGCGTGCTCGATGGCACCATCGAGCCGCATGAAGGCGTGCAGGCGCTGGTCGGACATGCCGTGGCCGCGCTGCCCGGCCTGCTGATGGCGCTCAAGGATGAAGGTACGCCCGACGCGCCACTCATGGCCATCATCGACGTGGCCGATCGGCTGGCGGCGGGCGACCATGACGCCAGACTGGAGCAGGCGGCGAAACCACAGATGCAGACGGTCAAGCGGATCGTCAAGAAACGTGTGCCGCGTGGTCTGGAGGCGCCCGTACAGGAGCCGCCGAAGGCGACATTGGCTGGCATCGCCACGACACCGGAAGATGCGTTGGGCGACACGACGACAGCCGAACCCACCATTACCGATTCCGGCCAGACCCTGGACATGCCGTCCCTGCCGCCGATGGATCCCGTGCTGGTGGACATCCTGCGCAGCGAAGTGGCGCAGCACCTCAAGAACATCCGCGCCAGCGTGGAATCCGCCCACGGCGGCGAGGTGGGCACCGACGAACCCCTGTTGCGTGCCGTGCATACCCTGCATGGCGCCATCGCCATGGTCGACATCCCGTCGCTTTCCAGCGTCCTGTCGCCCCTGGAAAGCTGGCTCAAGCGCCTGCGTGCCTTGAACCGCCATGTGCCCGTCGATCACGTCGACGCTTTGGTGCAATCGGCGGATCTGATCGAACAGGTGGCCTCGCAGTTCGACGCGGCCCGCCCCATGCTGCCCGACGCTTCCGCGCTGGCCAGCCGCATCGAAAAGCTGCGCGACGATCTGCCCGAGCCGCAGATGGCGCATCCGCTGTATGACGAACCCGCCACGTCGGAAGGCGAAGCGGTCGAAGACCTGTCTGAAGCCGCGATTTCGCTGACGCCGATGGACGAGGC
>DASSTF010000135.1:0-21877 GCA_035708045.1 Rhodanobacteraceae bacterium
CACAAACCAGCTGCCGGGGTTTCGGAGCACCGGAGGGGTGTTCCACGGCGGCAACGAGGATCAAACAACGTGGCTGAAGTACTTTTCTATGAGCGTCCGGTGCCCCTGAATCGTGAGGGTCACAAGGATCTGCGTATCAAACCCATCAACAACGTGGCCTTTGCGGCCAAGGCCCATTCGGTGCCCCTGACCGTGGCCGAATTCGGTCCGGCGGCGCGGGATTTTCCCATCCTGTTCGGCGGCAACAGCCTTGAGGAAGCCGGCCCGTTGGCCATGCTTGGCCTCAACCAGTCCGAAAACGCCTTCGTCGACGCGAACGGCCAGTGGGAAGCGGGCGCCTACGTCCCGGCCTTCATCCGCCGCTATCCGTTCGTGCTGGCGGAAAAGCCCGAAGGCGCCGAGGGCGACGATTTCACCGTGTTCCTGGACGAGGACTATGCCGGCTTCGGCACCGAGGAAGGCGAGCGCCTGTTCAACGAGGACGGCAGCGACACCGACACGCTGAAGAACGCCGTGCGCTTCCTGGGCGAGTTCCAGGAGCACGTCAAGCGTACCCACGCCTTCACCAGGCGCCTGCGCGAGCTGGATCTGCTGGAGCCGCGTTCGGCGCAGATCAAGGATGGCGAGAACACCATGGTCATCAACGGCCTGTTCCTCGTCAACGAGGAAAAGCTGCGTCAGCTGGACGAAAAAGTGGCGCACGAGCTGCTGGCCGACGGCAGCATGGGCTGGATCTATGCCCACCTGCTGTCGCTGTCCAACATCGACCGCCTGAAGATGCGCATCGACCGTCGCAAGGCGGCCGCGTAAGCCTGCCAAGGCAACCAGCGCGGATCACGTCCGCGCTGCGCATCGCGATGCAAGACGCCGGGGCCATGCCAATGGCTCCGGCGTTTTTATGGGCCGTTTTTGAGCGGCTTGGCCATGCGCAGCAGATCCACGTCGAAACCGTTCTCGGTGTAGAGCCTGCGTGCGCGCTCGTTGCCGGGGAACACCGCCAGCGAAAGCATGTGGCAGTGGTGTTCGGTGGCCCATTGTTCGGCATGCTCAAGCAGGCTGCGGCCAATGCCCCGGCCTTCCTGGCCCGGCGCGACGGCCAGGTCGGAAATGTGGCAGTTGGTGCGCCCGTTGAAGAAATCCTGCACCTTTTTCAGATGCACGAAGCCGACGGCATGGCCGCTTTCGCGATCTTCGGCAATGAACATGAAACTGCCGGCGGGCTGGTCGCCGAGATGGCGTGCCAGATCCTCGCGGATGCCGCCGATGCATTCGTTGCGCCGTCGCCATGGAGGCAACGGAAAATCGGTGAAGCGGGGTACCAGGCCGAGAATGAAGTCGTCGTCGTCGACCTCGGCCATGCGGATCAGGTAGGTGTCGTCGCTCATGTGTTGTCGTCGTGCGATCGCGGGGGACGGGAAGTTCTACGCTCTTGTCCGTGCGGATGAAAGGGAGGTCAGCGGTAGGTGTCGGCGATGCCGGGCACCGCGGACAACCAGTCGTGGCTGTCCACGTCGTAGTCCCGCGGCGAGTCTTGATGTTCCGGGATGGCGCTTGCCTTGCCCTTCAGTGTGTAGGCCAGGGCGCTGGAACTGCCCTTGTCGGCTATGGCGGCCAGGGCGGCGCGCGCCGCGGCGCTGGGCGCGATGTCCACTTCGGTGACGTCGGCGGACAGGGCCGGGATGTCGAGTTTGAAGCGGGTGTCGATTTGCGTCGCCGGCTGGTTGTTGATGAGCATCGTCAGGTGCAGTGCGCGAAACTCCATCGAGCCGTAGCTGTTGTTGAGGATGCGCACCTGCATGTGCCATTGGCCGTTCGGCTGGACATGCAATTGCTGGATGCTGAGGGTCGGCGGAAACATGCTCCTGCGTGGCGTTGACGAGCAGCCCGTCAATACGACCAGCAGCATGGCCGGAATAATCCACGACAGCAGGCGTTTCATGAGTCGGCTCCAAACGTGACGTTCGCAGAGGTCTAGATTCTAACCTCCCGCGCCTGCGTGCGGGTGATTCCCATGACGGGCCCGACGCGGCATCATGGGCGCTTTCCACACGAGTCGCCTGCATGCCACGTCGCATCGTTGCCCGCCGTTCACCCATCCATGGCAATGGCGTTTTTGCCGTCGCCCCTATCGCCAAGGGCGAAACCGTCATCTATTACAAGGGACGGCTCATCACGCACGCCCAGGCCGACCGGGAATATGGCGACGGCGCCGATACCGGGCACACGTTCCTGTTCACCTTGAACGACAAGTACATTGTCGATGCCAACACCGGCGGCAACACTGCGCGCTGGATCAACCACAGCTGCGAGCCCAACTGCGAAGCGTTGATCGAGGAGGCGGACGACGGCGACCCGCGCCACGACAAGGTGTTGATCGAGGCGCTGCGCAACATCGCTCCCGGCGAGGAGCTGACCTACAACTACGGCATCGTGCTGGACGTGCCGCACACGCCGCGCATGAAAAAACTTTGGGCCTGCCGCTGCGGTTCGCCCAAGTGCACCGGTACGCTGCTGCAACCCAAAAAGTAGGGCGGGCACTGCCCGCCGGAGTTTCCGGCTTCGCATCGCGTTTGATTTTTGACGCGGATCAATGCCCATGGACACGGATATAAAAGCTGCTCTTCATCTGCGTCCATCGGTGTTGATCCGTGTCCAAAGCGCCTGCTTCGTTCATGGCGGATACCCCGTTCCACGCGAGATCGTTCGGCGGGCAGTGCCCGCCCTACAATTCCCGGCTTCGCATCGTGTTGATTCGTGTCTGCTGCAGCCCAAAAAGTGGGGCGGGCACTGCCCGCCGGAGTTTCCGGCTTCGCATCGCGTTTGATTTTTGACGCGGATCAATGCCGATGAACGCGGATATAAAAGCTGTTCTTCATCTGCGTTCATCGGCGTTGATCCGTGTCCAAAGCGCCTGTCTCGCGCATGGCGAATGCCCCGTTCCACGCGAGATCGTTCGGCGGGCAGTGCCCGCCCTACAATTCCCGGCTTCGTATCGTGTTTGATTCGTGTCTGCTGCAATCCAAAAAGTAGGGCGGGCACTGCCCGCCGAACAAGGTTGCGTGGAACTTCATGGCGGGCAGTGCCCGCCATGTGGAGAGGTCAATCTTCCTCGGCATGCGGCTTCCAGGCCTCGCGGAGTTTCTTCTGCATCGGTTCGGGTACGGGGTCGTAGTGGCTCATGTCCATGGCGAAGCGGCCTTCGCCGCCGGTGAGGGATTTCAGCTCGGTCTGGTAGTCGGCCAGTTCGGCCAGCGGCACCTGGGCATTGATGACGAGTGATCCGTCGCGGCGCGCGTCGGTACCCATGATGCGTCCCCGGCGGCTGGCCAGGCTGCCGGTAACATCGCCCACGTGCGATTCGGGAATGCTGATGTCGACGTTGACGATTGGTTCGAGCACCAATGGCCGCGCCTTGGCGATGGCTTCGAGGAAGGCCTTGCGTCCGGCGGCGACGAAAGCGATCTCCTTGGAATCGACCGGATGATGCTTGCCGTCGTGCACGGTGACGCGGATGTCCTGCATGGCGTAACCGGCGATCGCGCCCGACTGCATGGCCTGCAGCACGCCTTTTTCCACGGCCGGCAGGAACTGGCCGGGAATGGTGCCGCCTTTGACCGCATCGACAAACTCGAAGCCGCCACCTCGCGGCAGCGGATCCACACGCAGGAACACTTCGCCGAACTGGCCGGCGCCGCCGGTCTGCTTCTTGTGGCGATGGTGGCCCTCGGCGCTGCCACTGATGGTTTCGCGGTAGGCGATGCGCGGCAGACGGGTATCCACCTTGACGTCGTAACGCTGGGCCATGCGTTCGAGCGCCACCTTCAGATGCAATTCGCCGAGGCCGTGCAGCACGGTCTCGTTGAGCTCCTTGTGGTGTTCGACGTGCAGGCAGGGATCTTCCTCGACGAGCCGGCCCATGGCATCGGACAGTTTCTGCTCCTGTCCCTTGTGCGCCGGTTCCACGGCCAGGCCGAACATCGGCGAGGGGAAATCCAGTGGCGCCAGGCTGATGGTGTCCTCGTCGTGGCTGTCGTGCAGCACGGCGTTGAAATGGATCGCCTCCACCTTGGCCACCGCGGCAATGTCGCCCGGACCGGCCTGCCCGATGTCGCGGTGATCCCTGCCCTGCAGCGCGAACAGGTGTCCCACCTTGAAAGGCTTGCGGCCGTCGTCGATGAACAACTGCGAATCCTTGCGTACCGTGCCCTGATAGATGCGGAATACGCCGAGCTTGCCGACGAAGGGGTCGTTGATGATCTTGAACACGTTGGCGATGACGTGCTTGTCGGGGTCGGGTTCCACGGCGATCGCGACGGCATCCTTGCCTCGGCCGCGCACGAAAGGCGGCGGATTGCGCTCGCCGGGGTGCGGCAGCAGACGCACCGCCAGATCCAGCAACTCCGCCGCGCCGACACCGGTGCGCGCGGACACGAAGCAGATCGGCACCAGGTGGCCTTCGCGCAGGCATTGTTCGAAAGCGTCGTGCAATTCCTGGCGTCCGAGCGCTTCCTCGCCGGTGTCCAGGTAATGCTCCATGACCGATTCGTTGATCTCGACCACCTGGTCGAGGATGCGCTGGTGGGCTTCGGCCAAAGGCATGATGTCGGTGTCGCCTTCGGTGTGGAAAAAGCAGTCGCGTATCTTGCCGCCATTTTCCGCCGGCAGGTTCACGGGCAAACATTCGCTGCCGAGTTCCTCGCGCAGGTCGTCCAGCAGGGCCGTCAGGTCCACGCCCTCCGTGTCGATGCGGTTGACGACCAGCAGACGCGCCAGACCGCGCTGTTTGGCGTAGTGCATCAGACGCCGGGTACCGCGCTCGATGCCGTTGGCGGGGTTGACCACCACGGCCACGGTTTCCACGGCATTCAGCGCGGCCAGCGTGGGGCCGCGGAAATCGGCGTAGCCAGGAGTGTCGATCAGGGTGATGCGGCAGCCGTCGTGCGTGACGCCGGCGATGGCGGTGTCGATGGAATGGCCGCGCTGTTTTTCCTGCGGATCGAAGTCCGACACGGTGCTGCCGTGCTCGATGTCGCCTGCCACGGGAATCGCGCCGCCGGCCTGCAGCAGGGCTTCAAAAAGTGTGGTTTTGCCGGCGCCGGCATGGCCTGCCAGGGCGATGTTGCGGATGGAATAGACACTGCCGGGCATGACTTGCCTCCTTTGCGGGTGCATGGTCATGGTCGTCCGCGGGAGCGCGCGGGCCGCCGGGCAGGTGCGCTCGGGCGGGCGGTCATGGCGAAAAGCGGGTGTGCATAGACTTGCCTCTTTCCGCAGGCGGGTCAAGCCGACCGGGCGGGGCATCCTGCCGAAACCTGAACGGAATATGCAGCCGCTTTCGGGAAAGCGGGCGATGTCCCGTACATTTGTTCGAAGTCGTCACGGAACCGTTACAGTGTCAGGCGGTCGTTTGCATGACCAGCCTGAACCCCCAGGACACTTTCATACCCATGCCGCATTTTTACGGCGCCGTCGGCGCTCCCAACGTGGGCCATCACGAGTGGCAACCGCATTCGCGGCGATCGCTGATAGCCGATGACGTGCGCTTCGGCAGCCAGGGGGCGCGGCTGTTCCTGTATGAGACGCGTCTGTTCCTGAACGAAATCCGTTGGCGCAGGCGGCCTCCGGAGTACGGCCTGCGCATCGTCGCCTGCGTGATGGTGGTGCTGGTCCATCTGTTCCTGCTGTTTCTGATGCTGGCGGTGCAGCCGCCCGGCTATCTGCCGCCGGAAGGATCGCCCGAGGTGACCACCCTCGACGTGCGCCTGATTTCCCAGCCCAAGCCGCCGCCGCCGCCACCGCCGATCAAGTTGCCCAGGCGGCACGTGAAAAAAACGGTTCGGCACGTGCCCGTGCACGTCAAGCGCGCGCCAGTGGCGGCCATGCCGCCGGTGCCTCGGGTGGCAGTGGCCAAGCCGGCGATCAAGTTGACGCCGACAAAACCGGCCATTGCTCCGCCCAAGCCGCAGTCGCAACCGGTGCAGCAGGCGGCGGCCAGCCCGCAGGTGCCGACGCCGATGCCGCAAGTGGAGTTGTCGCCGACGCCGCCCAAGGTGGTGCTGGAAAAGTCGAAGATGGCCGTGCCGCCACCGGAGCTGTCCGACACGCAAATGGCTCCGGTCAACGTGCCGTCGCCCGCCTTGCAACCGGTACCGACCATGCATACGGCGCCCACCGTCAAGCTGGGCAATCCCGCGCTGGCGACCGTGCAGCCGGGGGAAGTGCAGGGCGTGACGACGTTGTCGGTCAAAGTCGAGGCGGCCATGCCGGAAGTGCCGGCCGTCGACACACCGCCGACCACCGTTCAAATCACGGCGACGCCGCTGGCGCAGCCGTCCATCAGCGCGCCGCAGGTCACGCTTCATGCCGTGCATGCGCCAACGGCCGAACTGGCGCCGATCCCGCAGACGCCGGACACCACGCAGGTGACGCCGGCGCTGGATTTGCCGATGGCGCAAGTGCCCGAGCCCCAGGCGCCGGATGTGCAGGCGCCGTCCGTGCACGTCGAGATGCCGCCTGCCACAGTCGAAACCGTCAATCAGCCGGCTCCGGCAAGCTCGGTCCACAAGGCGCCGGCGCCGCAGGTCGCCGCGTCCAAATCGTGGGCCCCGGCCAATGACCAGTTCAAGCCGATCAGCGGCCGGCATGGCGAGCAAGGGGGAGCGAAGCGCCGGGGATCGAAACCGATGGGAACCGTGCAGCTGATGCCGCGCGGCAATTCCGACGTGATGACCCGCAGCAGCGACCGTCTTGGCTACAAGCCGACCATTTTCGACCAGTACTGGGCGCCGGACAACGAAAGCATTCTGGACACTTTCCTGCGGCGCTTCATCGAGAAATTGACAGTCGTTCACACCTTCCATCTGGCGCCCGGCGTGCGCGTGAAGTGCGCGCTGGGGCCGATGGCGATATTCCTGGCATGCGGCGGCGCCGATGGTCCACGGCCCAAGCCATCCAAGAGCAACGACCCGCGCCTGAACATGGCGCCGGCGCGTCCGCTGGCGCCTGGTCTGGGCTCGTCGACACCGGCACGGCCTTCGACCGCTCCGACCATACTGTTCGACAACGATGCCAAGTGTGCCGTGGCGCGGGTCGCCGGCGGCCCGCCACCGCCAGGTTGCCCCGGCGCGCCGGTCAAACCATCGCAGTCGGATCAGTGGAAGTGATGAGCATCGTCGCCGGGCGGTTTATCGATGGTGCGGCGATGCGTGTGTCCGCTCTCAAAGCAGCCTGAGCAACTCCGGCATCAGCGGCAGGCGACGGATGCGCACGGTGGTTGCGGCATGCACGGCGTTGGCCAGTGCCGGTACGGCGGAGGACACGGCGACCGGGCTGGCGCCGCCGGGCGGGGCGTCCGATTCGACACTGTAGACCTCGACCTTGTGCGGCAGTTGCGCCATGCCGGCCAGCGGGTAGTCGCGCAGGTCATGTTGCTCGATCTGCCCGTCCTTGACGGTGATGGCCTGGCCCAGCGCGGTGCCGATGCCGAACAGGGTGCCGCCGATGGCCTGGGCTTCCAGACCGATGGGATTGACCACGCGGCCGACGTCGATGGCGCACACGGCACGATGCAGGATCAGGCGTTCGCCGCGCACGGATACTTCGAAGGCGTGCGCGCAGTAGCCGCCATAGCTGGCGTGGCAGGCGATGCCCAGGCCGTGGCCGTTGTGGCGCGGCTTTTTCCAGTCGATGCGCGCGGCGGCCAGATCCAGCACGGCGCGCAGGCGGCCGGTGTCCAGGGTGCCGCCACGCTTGAGCGGGATCTGACGGGGTTCGCCCAGCAGCTCATGGCGCACGTCCAGCGGATCGTGTTTGATGGCCTTGGCGATCTCGTCGATGAAGCCTTCCACGACGAACGCATTGGTGACGTTGCTGCCGCCGCGCATGGCGCCGCGCGGCAGCACGCTTTCCAGGCTGTACCAGGTGGATTCGAAGTTGTCGACGAGCCCGGCGGGCAGGGCGTCGGGATCGGCCTCGGACGCCCAGAGGTGGTCGTCGGAAGCGCCGCGATGCCATAGCGCCGACGGGCTGGCCATGTGCTGTCGCCAGCTGACCAGGCGACCGTGGCGATCCAGCGAGGCCTGGAGCTTGTGCACCGCCAGCGGGCGGTAGTAATCGTGGGCAAGACCCTCCCCGCGCGTCCACATCAGCTTGACCGGTTTGCCCGCTGCCTTGGACAGCATCACCGCCTCGGCCACGAAGTCGTGGTCGAGCCGTCGCCCGAGGCCACCGCCGACGCGCGGCACCGTGATGTCGATACGCTCGGCCGGCAATCCCGTCAGGCGTTGCACCAGGGCCAACGCCTGTTGCGGATCCTGGGTGGGCACGACGAGGCTGGCGCTGCGGTCGTCGATGCGCGCGGTGCAGTTGACGGGTTCGGCGGTGACGTGGGCCACGAAGGGCTGCGTGTAGACGGCTTCGACATGATGGCGGGCTTGTTTTTCCGCCTTCTCCACGTCGCCGTCGATGCGCACGTGCGTGGTGGGCACGGATTTGCTGTCGAGCAGATCCCTGGCCGATTTCAGTAGTGCGTCGGTATCGGCGTCGGCATGGGCGCCGGGCTTCCAGGTCAGCTTGAGCTGGTCGCGTCCCTTGAGCGCGGCCCAGGTGCTTTTTGCCAGCACGGCGACGCCGACGGCGATGGGAGTGGTGCCCAATGGCTGTCCCTGTTCGGGCTTGATCTGCAGCACGTGTTCCACACCGGGCACCTTGAGCGCGGCGTGGGTGTCGATGGATGCAAGGCTGCCGCCGGGCCACGGACAATGCACGACGACGGCGGTCAGCGCTTCATCCGGATAGTGGTCGATGGCGTAGCGGGTCAGGCCTTGCACCATGGCTTCGGCATCGACGTCGCCGGCTCCGTGGCCGATGAGGCGGTACTGGTCGGGCGTCTTGAGCGCGGGCGGCGCCGAAGGCGGCGATTGTTTGGCGGCGTCGGCGGCCAGCGTGCCGTAATCCAGGCGTGTGCCGTTGGGCGTGACGACATGTCCGTTCTCGCAGCGCAGGCGGTTGGCGGGCACCTTGCTGATCCGCGCCGCCGTTTGCACCAGCAACCAGCGCGCCAGCGCGCCGGCCTGGCGCAGATCGTCCCAGGCGGCGGGGATGGACGTGGCATTGCCGCTGCGCTGGTGGCCGTAACGCCAGTGTGCGACGTTGTTGTCGCGGGTCACTTCCGGTCCCAGCGACAGCACGGTGACCTTGCTCCAGTCCGCATCCAGTTCGTCGGCAATGATCAACGGCAATGAAGTGTGTGTGCCTTCGCCGCAGTCGGGATCGCGCGCGCCGATGATGGTGCGGCCGTCCGGCTCGATGCGCAGGTAGGGGCCGAGTTGCGTGAAATCGTCGCCGAGCAGCGCCAGCGGGACGTCGGCATCCTGCGCGTGCAAAGTACGGACGCCGACGACCAGCGCGCCGGTGGCACCGGCCATGATTTGCAGGAAGCGACGCCGCGACAGGCGCACGATGCTGCTCATGGAGCCTTGTCCTTGCGCTGCAGGTCGGCCGCCGCACGCTTGATGGCTGCACGAATGCGTGGCTGGCTGCCGCAGCGGCACAGGTTGGGCAGGGCGTCGATGTCGGCATCCGACGGACGTTTTTTGCGATCGAGCAGATCCGCCGCCGCCATCAGCCAACCGCTCTGGCAGTAGCCGCAGAGGATGGCGTCTTCGGCGACCCAGGCGCGTTGCAGCGGATGCAGTTGGCCATCGTTGCCGGCCAGGCCTTCGACGGTGACGACTGCGCGGCCTTCCAGTTTGTGCATGGGCTGCTGGCAGGCCAGTGCGCGCCGTCGGTCGATGAGCACCGTGCAGGCGCCGCACTCGCCCTTGTCGCACCCGTACTTGCAGCCGGTCAGGCGCAGGATGTCGCGCAGGTACCAGATCAGCGGCATGTCCGGGTCGCCCGTGTGCAGGTAAGGCTCGCCGTTGATGGTCAGCCTGACGCCCTTGCGCGGGGCGACCGGCGTGATGGTGTCGGGCGGTGTCTGTTGTGCCTGCGGCATGAGGTTCTCCACTCAATCCGCCCATTCTCGCAAAGCCGGGCGCCGGATGGGGAGCCGTTGCCTGAACGGTTGGTCAGGCGGTTTTTCGGCTTGTGCCATGGATGCGCATTTCCAGGTTGGAACTTCGAAGCTTCCGTACTTGCGCCCCCGCTACCCACGCCCTTGCTACTCACCCCTTGTCCCTCGCCCCTTATTCATGGTCAAAAGCCATATCCCGGCCGATTGCGTTTTGCTTTCACTGGCATGAGACTGACGGGCTATCCCAATCGCCGGCCTGATCCGCCTAGTGAACGCCACCGTATCCGCATCATCGCTTGCTGCCAACGCCCCCTGGGTTGTCATGAAGTTTGGCGGCACCAGTGTCGCCACGGTCGAACGCTGGCAGACCATTTTGCAACTGGCGCGCTCGCGCCATGAGGAAGGCGTCAGGGTGCTGTTGGTGGTGTCCGCGCTGTCGGGTGTGACCGACAGGCTGAAAGCCCTGTGCGACATGGAAGGCGCCGACGCGCGGCAGGCGCAGGCACGCGACATCATCGAACAGCACCAGGCCTTGCTGGCGCACATGAAACTGCCAGCGCCGGCGCCACTGGAAGGGCATTTCGCGCGCCTGCGGGAATTGGCCACAGGCGGGGCCAACGGCGAGGCGCTTGCCTGGAAGGCCGAGGTGCAATCGCACGGCGAATTGATGTCCAGCACGCTGGGCGCGGCCTTTTTGACCGCGTCCGGGCTGGAAACCGTCTGGGTGGATTCGCGCGAGTGCCTCAAGGCGATCGCCTTGCCCAACCAGAATGCGCGCACGCGTCTGCTTTCGGCGATGGTCGATGCGCAGCCGGATGCGGTACTGGCCGCATCGCTGGCCGCGCGTGGCGACGTGTTCATCGCCCAGGGTTTCATCGCGCGCGACGAAGGCGGCTGCACCGTCCTGCTCGGACGCGGCGGCTCGGATACCTCGGCGGCCTATTTCGGCGCGCTGCTGCGCGCCGACCGCGTGGAAATCTGGACCGACGTGGCCGGCATGTTCAGCGCCAACCCGCGCCAGGTGCCCGCCGCGCGTCTGCTCAGGCGGCTGGATTACGAAGAGGCGCAGGAAATCGCCACCACCGGCGCCAAGGTGCTGCACCCGCGCTGCCTGTCGCCGTTGCGCGAGCCGCGCGTGCCACTGTCGATCAAGGACACCCACCGCCCCGAACTGGACGGTACCGTGATCGGCCCGCGCGAGCGCGACGGCATGCCCAGCGTCAAGGCCATCTCCACGCGCAAGGGCATCACCCTGGTGTCGATGGAATCGGTGGGCATGTGGCAGCAGGTGGGTTTTTTGTCCGACGTGTTCGACGCGTTCAAGCGTCACGGTTTGTCGGTGGACTTGATCGGTTCGGCCGAAACCAACGTCACGGTGTCGCTCGACCCCACCGAGAACCTGCTCGACTCCGACGCCGTGGCCGCGCTGGCGGCCGATCTGGCCAAGGTGTGCCGGGTCAAGGTGATCGCGCCGTGCGCGGCGGTCACGCTGGTCGGGCGCGGCATGCGCGCCATGCTGCACCAGTTGTCTGCGGTGCTGGCCGAATTCGGACAGATGCGCGTGCATCTGATTTCGCAATCGTCCAACAACCTCAACCTGACCTTCGTCGTCGACGAGGGCGTGGTCGACGACGTGGTGCCGCATCTGCACGAATTGCTGGTGCGCTCGGGCAGCCTTCGCGGCGACGATGCCGAGCTGTTCGGTTCGAGCTGGCAGGTGCTGTACGGCAGCGGCGAAGCGCCCGCGATCCCCGCGTGGTGGCGTGACGAGGCCATGCGCGCCAGATTGATCGAACTGGCCGCCGAGCGCACGCCGCGTTACGTCTATCACCTGCCCACGGTTCGCGAACGCGCACGTCGGTTGAATGCGCTCCAGAGCATCGACCGGCGCTGGTATGCAGTCAAGGCCAACACGCATCCGGCGATCATGCAGGCCGTCGCGGACGAAGGTTTCGGTCTGGAATGCGTGTCGCCCGGCGAACTCGAGGCCGTCGCCCGGGCCGCACCCGATGCGCCGCGCCTGTTCACGCCCAACTTCGCCCGGCGTGGCGACTTTGCCGCCGCTTTCGACGTCGGCGCGCAGGTCACCGTCGATGCCTTGTATCCGCTTGAGCATTGGGGCGACCTGTTCGCGGGGCGCGAGATTTTGCTGCGCGTCGATCTGGGACGCGGTCTCGGCCACCACGAAAAAGTCCGTACCGGCGGCGATGGCAGCAAATTCGGGCTGCCGCTGGATCAGCTGCATGCCTTCCTGGAGCTGGCCTCCGTGCACGACGTGCGCGTGACCGGTCTGCACGCGCATCTGGGGTCGGGCATTCTCGATGCCGCGCATTGGGGCGAAGTGGCCGCGCAACTGGCGGCACTGGCCGAACGCATCGGCAGTATCGAAGTACTCAACATCGGCGGCGGACTGGGCGTGCCCATGCACCCCGGCGAACAGCCGCTTGACCTGGATGCCATGGATGCGGCCCTGCAGGAAGTCCGGCGTGCCTATCCGCACTATCAGCTGTGGATCGAGCCGGGCCGCTACCTTGTTGCCGAGGCCGGCGTGCTGCTGGCACGCGTGACCCAGTTGAAGCACAAGGGCAGCCAGCATTACCTCGGTGTGGATGCAGGCATGCACAACCTGATCCGCCCCGCGCTCTACGACGCCTGGCACGAAATCGCCAACCTGAGCCGCCTCGACGAGCCCCCTTCGGTGCTGTACCAGGTGGTCGGCCCGATCTGCGAAACCGGCGACGTGCTCGGCATCGACCGTCGCCTGCCGGAAGCGCAGGGCGGCGACGTGATGCTTCTGGCCCAGGCCGGCGCGTATGGCGCCAGCATGGCTTCGCACTACAATCTGCGCGACGACGCCGACGAGATCGTGGTCGAGTCCACCCAAACCCGTTCGCCCTGATGCTTCGACAAGCTCAGCACAGGGTATGCTCCGCCTATTGAAGGGCGACCCCAAGGTTCCCGTATCGCCGATGGTTCAACTCCGCACCCGCGTATATCCAGGGCCACCCAAGCAGCAAGAGGCGCCCGCATGGCCTTGAACGACCCACGCCAGGCACAAGCCTTCCGCTTCGTGTGCGCAAACTACGCCGACGGCGTGGTCGAGCTGGTATATGCCTTCGACGACGGTCCGGAACTCATCGAGCGCATCACGTTTCCGGAGGCACCGGCACTGCTGCCCGAGCGTGCCAAAGCCTTCGCCGCCGCCTTGAAATGGCTGCATCTGGCGGCAGGCGTCAGCTACTACAAAGCTGGCGTGCCACCGCGCATCGAAGTCGATGACGGCGCTCCGGACGCGACCACCGCAGAGCTGCTCGACAACCTGTACCTGCACGGCCTGGCCGAATTCGCCTACCGCAACAAGCTCGATCTGCGCGAGCGCATTCGCTTTCCATCCACCGTTCGTCCCCGGATCAAGTCCGGGACAGGCTCTGGGCACAAGCCCGCAGGGCCGGAGTCGAAGGACGTGGCACACGACCTCGACCTGCCGCAACGCACGCTGATCCCCATCGGCGGCGGCAAGGATTCATTGGTCGTCATCGAAGCCATCAAGCGTTCGGGCGGCACGGGCACGGTGGCCTGGGTCGGACACTCGCCGCTGATCGCGGCCTGCGCCGAACGCACCGGGCTGTCGACCCTCAACATCGGTCGTGAACTTTCGCCTGTCCTGTTCGACTACAACCGCATGGGCGCCTGGAACGGCCATATCCCGGTGACCGCCGTCAATTCGGCGATCCTGGTGCTGGCCGCGCTGCTGTATGGGCACGACACCATCGCCT
This sequence comes from Rhodanobacteraceae bacterium, assembly GCA_035708045.1. Taxonomy (GTDB): domain Bacteria; phylum Pseudomonadota; class Gammaproteobacteria; order Xanthomonadales; family Rhodanobacteraceae; genus Oleiagrimonas. Next base: position 13,792 of record DASSTF010000135.1, read on the forward strand.
TCGCCAACGAACGTTCGGCCTCGGTCGCCACGCTGGAATACGAAGGCCAGGAGGTCAACCACCAGTGGAGCAAGGGACTGGCCTTCGAGCGCGCCTTCGCCGACTGGCTGCACACGCACGTGGCGACGGATCTCCACTATTGCTCGCTGCTGCGCCCGTTTTCCGAACTGGCGGTGACGGCGGCTTTTGCGCGCCTCGGCAACGAGTACGGCGATGTGTTTTCCAGTTGCAACCGCAACTTCCGCATTCTCGGCCCCAAGCCCGCCGACCGTTGGTGCGGACAATGCCCCAAATGCCATTTCGTGTTTCTGGCGCTGGCGCCGTTCATGCCCAAGCCGAAACTGCTGGCGATCTTCGGTCGCAACCTGCTGGACGACGAAAGCCAAGCCGCCGGTTTCGATGCATTGATGGAATACCACGATCACAAACCGTTCGAGTGCGTCGGCGAAGGCAGCGAAGCCCGCGCGGCCATGGCCACGCTCGCCGCACGTCCGGAGTGGGCCGAAGATGCGCTGGTGAAACGTTTCCGCCGCGAGATCCTGCCGCAGCTGGATACCGCCGGTCTGGCGCTGGAGCCCTGGCTGACGCCGTCGACCGAACACCACGTTCCGCCGCGCTTGCACAAGGCACTCGATGAAATTCGCCACGCTTGAAGGCCGTCGTGTCGCGGTCTGGGGACTCGGTCGCGAAGGCCGTGCCGCCTTGGCGGCACTGCATCGGCGCTTGCCCAATCAATCGGTCACGCTGTTCTGCAATGCGCAGGAAGCCGCGTCACCGACGATTGCAGCAGGCATCGACGTGCGCACCGAAGCGCCCGATGCGGAGGCCCTGTCGGCGTTCGATGTCGTCATCAAGTCGCCGGGTATTTCCATCTACAAACCGGAAATCGTGGCCGCGCAATCACAGGGCACGGTATTCACCTCCGGCACCGCGCTGTGGTTCGGCGAAAACCCGGATGCGCGCGTCATCGGCATCACCGGCACCAAGGGCAAAAGCACCACCGCCGCATTGACCGCCCACCTCGCGCGCGCCACTGGTGTACGCACCGCACTGGCCGGCAACATCGGCCTGCCGCTGCTGGAGCTGGATGGCCAGCAGGCCGACCTGTGGGTCATCGAACTGTCCAGCTTCCAGACCGGTGAAGCCGGTGGGCTGGATGTCGGCGTCGTCACCAGCCTGTACGAGGAACACCTCGACTGGCACGGCACACGCGAACGCTATGTCGCCGACAAGCTGAAACTGGCCGACGCCTCGCGCACCCTGGTCGTCAACGCCACGCAGCCGCGTCTTCTGGAGCTGACAGCCAACCACCCGCGGCGCGTCCCGTTCGGCCATCCAGACGGCTGGCATGTCGGCGCCTTTGCGGATGTCGAAGCCGTTCTCCATGGCAAGCAATCGCTGATGCCTTTGGCATCCCTGTCCATTCCGGGTCGACACAATGCCTTGAATGCCTGCGCGGCCCTGACGGCGCTGGAGCAGGTCGGCATCGATGGTCGCGCGGCCATCCCGGCACTCGCCACCTTCCGGCCGCTCCCGCATCGCCTGCAACACCTCGGCCAGCGTGACGGCTTCGACTGGATCAACGACTCCATCAGCACCACCCCGCAAGCCGCCCTGGTCGCCCTGGACAGCCTCGCCGGACACGACATCACCCTCATCCTCGGCGGTCACGATCGCGGCCTGGACTGGTCGGACTTCGTGGAAGCCATCGCGCAGCACGCCCACCTGCGCGTCATCACCCAGGGCGCCAACGGCCCGCGCATTGCCGCCGCCATGCGTGCGGCGGGCGAGGGCGACCTGCTGCACGAAGCCGCGAACCTCGACGCCGCCATCGTCGTCGCCCGCGCCATCAGCCAACCCGGGGACAGCATCGTCCTGTCCCCCGGCGCGCCTAGCTTCGACCAGTTCCACGACTACACCGAACGCGGACGACATTTCGCCAATCTCGCCGGATTCGACGGCGAAACATTGGGAAACATCCCGGACCTCGGTATTGCCTGAGTATCCTTGCGAAAGTAGGGCGGGCACTGCCCGCCGAACAAGGCCTGCGCATGCATGAGCCTTCCTTGGCGGGCAGTGCCCGCCCTACCTCATTCACACCGGTTATCCGGTGTACCGGGACACCTCGATCAGATTCCCGTCCGGATCGCGGAAATACACCGAAGTGATAGGCCTCGTTGCACCGGTGCGAGGCACCGGGCCTTCCTCGACGGTCACGCCGGCTTGTGTCAATTCGGACACGACCGTGTCGATGGGCGTGTCGGTAATGAGACACAAGTCCGCAGAACCCGGTGTCGGTCGTGCGGCATGCGGTTCGAGTGGCGTGTCGGCAGGGTGCAAGTTGATCTTCTGCCGACCAAAAGTCAGTGCGCGGCGGCCGTTGCCGAAGGTGATTGCTTGCATGCCGAGTACACGCTCGTAAAAAGCCACGGTGACTTCCACGTTTCGCACGGTCAGGACCAAATGATCGAGGCGTTCAATCTTCATGCGTCTATTTGAAGGATTCCGTTGACGGTGTCCGGTGATCATGCCGTTTCGATTGCCGTGCACGATGCCGGTGCTGCTTGGCGAGATTGCCGCAGGTTTTCATGTTGCACCAGGTGCGACTGCCGTTGCGCGAGCGGTCGATGAACAGCCAGCCGCAACCCTCCGGAGGCGGGCAAGCCTTCAGGCGCGCAAGATCGTCGGAACGCAACAGTTCGGCTGCGGCAAAGACGAGGGGTGCAAACAGGCTGTGCGGGTGAGTCGGAGTGATTTGGTAGCGCCAGGTGAAGCCATCCCGTTCCTGTTCCAGTGTTCGCCAGCGGGCGAGCCTTTCCAGTTCACGATTCAGTCGGGCAACGGCGGCGGTGGCGGGACGGCCATCCAGACGGCTGGCGAATACGGCATGCAATGTGGCGCGCAATGCTCGCGATTCGGTCAGCAGTTTGTCGCGCCTGACCGCGGAAAGAGAGGACAGTCGGCGCGCCTGTGTGGCATCGATCAGCCCCTGGTGCAGATGCCAGCCGATGACGTGCCCGGCGCTTTCCAGATAATCCCGTGGCTTGTCTTCCGTGTACGAATGCACAGTGTTGATGAAATCGATGGCGGGATGCCCGCCCACGATTTCGATGCGATCCAGCCATGATGTGTCCGGTGCCTTCTGCTTCATGTAACCAGTATAAGTCTGTTGACAGGTTGGTATGGCGGTATTAGCCTTCATAACCTGTAAATCATATTTTACTGGTTACAACGGAGGATGCGCCATGCATCGCAGTCGGCTTTCCAATCTCGTCATCGATTGCCTGGAAGAGCACTTCGAGCCATGCGTCGCCTTCTGGGCCAAGGCTTTCGGCGCTCCCATGCCGCGCAGGCTGCGGGCAGGACAACGCTACGTCACGCTCAAGACCCGCCCGGGCGATCCCGAGGTGCTGTTGCAGATGGTCGAGCGCGATCCGGGCATCCATCTGGATTTCGAGACCGACTCGGTGGTGAAGGAATCCGCACGCATGGAAGCCGCCGGTGCGCGACGCAAGTACAAGATCAAGACCTGGCAGGTGATGCAGGATCCATCGGGCAATGCCTTCTGCGTGATCCGCAAGCAGCATCCGGAGCTTCTGGAGCGCATGCCGATCTGGCCGGATCAGGACAAGAGATGAGCGCCGGGATGGTGCGCGATGGCACGCTCAGACATACCTTCTCACCCGGCGGCAATACGCGGCATAGGCTTCGCCGTAATGCTGCTTCGAGAACGCCTCCTCACGCAAAACCTGGCGATGGAACAGCCATGTGCCCGCGCCGAGATAGACCAGCAATATCCAGTTCGGAAATATCAGGAACTGCCCGCACAGGATCAATCCGAACGACATGTAGATGGGATTGCGGCTAAACGCGAAGATGCCCGTCGTGACGAGCCGGTCGGGATGGTCCGCATCGATTCCCACCCGGAAACTCGACCCGAACGAAACCAGACTCCACGCCAGCAACGACAGGCCCGTCAGACAGAGCGCCACGCCGATCCAGGCGACGATGTCGGACGAGAAGAATGTCTGCGTACTGACGGTTGACCAATGGAAAGCCGCAGCGCAAACGAGATAGAAATAGAACAATGCGAAGGGCGGGATCAGGAAATCCGTCCTGTCGAGCTGCCCGAATTTCATCGCCTTGATGCCTCTGCGTTTCAGCATGGCGACGCGGGTCAGCACCATTCCCATCATCAGCACGAGCGTCAGGACGGCCAAATAAGCTGGCATGGAATCTCTCCACCGGAAGCGGCCCGGGCAGCTTCGCGCCATCCGGTACCTGAATCAAGCGGCTGTCATCGCGTCGTCCGCCCGGATGCATCGTCGGATTTTTCATCCTTGCGTTTGCGCTTGCCGGGCACGAACCAGCCGAACAAGAAAAACTCGACGATCATGCGCAATATGCCGAGAAAGCCGGGCCGGTGATAGGGGACATCGGGCTCCGGCTGGATCAGTGGAGCAAGCGCCTCTCGCGCCACGGACACTTCGGATGATGGAACCATGATGCGGCGCGCGTTGTAGGCCGAGATCTGCGGGCCCGGCCACAGCGAGCCGAAGCCGCCGCCCTGGACAAAAAAGTGCACGCCCCTGGCTTCGAGCGCGCATTGCATGACGGCAAGTTCCGATTCCGATTGCGGACAAGCGACAACGACGAGGCCCATGCGATCTGATCCCTGTCAAACGACACGGGAGGCTTTTGCACCTCCTGCAACGAAAACTCAGACGCCGCGCGGCACCAATGGAACAAGCCATTCATGGACGACCAGTGTCACTCCAAAACCTGCAAGCAGGATGAGTGCCGCAGGCCACCAATGACCGACATGCTCCGCGAGCAGCATGCAAACGAGGAAAGGGATGAATGCGAATACGGCAAACCAGGAAACCGAGACCTGCTTGCCGCAGTGCTTGCAAGCCACAGATAAGGCAGGGCCAAGACAGGACTTCCTGACGTAGGACATGGCGGGATGCTGGCAATGCGGACACTGAATCATGTTGATGGTTCCTTTCCAATCGAGCGGATCATGTGCGCCGGATTTCCACCGACAAGCGTATTCGGAGGCACATCCTTGGTCACGACGGCGCCGGCCGCAACGACGGAGCCTTCACCCACCGTGACGCCACCGATGATAGTGGCGCCGGCGGCAATCCACACATTGTTTTCAATCACGATGGGCTTTGCCACCACGAAATCGCGTCGCCGGGATGGATCGAGTGGATGGCCGGAAGTGATGATGCTCACGTTCGGCCCGATCATCACGTCGTCGCCAATGTCGAGTCCGCCCAGGTCGTAAAAAGTGCAGTTCTGATTGACGAACACATGGCGTCCGACACGGATATCGGGCCCGCCGGTCGTGTAGAACGGCGGGATCAAAAGGAAGCTCTCGTCGACTTCCTTGCCGATGAGCTTGCCGAACAAGGCGCGCACTTCATCCGCATCGTTGAACGTCAGACGATTGAGTTCGGCAGTGATCGCCATGGCGCGCCTGACGTTCGCCAACATGGCCGCCGATTCCGGCGTTCGTCTGGGAATCACCCTGGTGCGATCATCATTCGGCATGGGCTTTCGCTTTTTCGTAGGGTGGGCGAAGGCCCACCTTACTCGCCCCGCCCATATAAAAACGGGTGGCTCATTCCCGGGCCACCCGTTTGCGTTGTTGTATCGCGGTTTGGCGATTACCAGATCTGCACGCGCTGATCGGGCTTCAGGTAGAGCTTGGCGTCGGGCTGAATGTTGAAGGCCTTGTACCAGGCGTCGAGGTTGCGCACGGTTTCGGCGCGGAATTGGCCGGGGGCGTGCACGTCGGTCTTGACGCGTTGGCGCAGGGTGGCGTCACGCATCTTGGATTGCCAGGTCTGGGCGAACGACAGGAAGAAGCGCTGGTCGCCGGTGAGGCCGTCGATGACCGGCGCGGGCTTGCCGTTGAGCGACTTGTGATAAGCCACGTAGGCGATGGTCAGCCCGGACACGTCGGCGATGTTCTCGCCCAGTGTCTGCTTGCCGCTGATGTGCAGGCCGGGCAGGGCGACGTACTGGTTGAATTGCTCGATCAGCTTGTCAGTCTTTTCCTTGAACTGCTTGGCGTCGGACGGCGTCCACCAGTTGTGCATGCGGCCCTGGGCGTCGAATTGCGAACCCATGTTGTCGAAGCTGTGGCTGATTTCGTGCCCGATCACTGCGCCGATGGCGCCGTAGTTGTGCGCGGCGTCGGCGTTGGGGTTGAAGAACGGCGGTTGCAGGATTGCGGCCGGGAACTGCAGTTCGTTTTCCAGCGGCAGGTTGATGGCGTTCACGAGCTGCGGCGTCATCCACCAGTGGTCGTGGTTGACCGGCTTGCCGAGCACATCCAGGCGTTGCCGGTAATGGAACTTCGACACGTTGATGGCGTTGGTGAGCGGATCGTCGGCGGTGATCTTGAGCCCATCGTAGGACGGCCAATGGTCCGGATAGCCGACCTTGACCTTGAGCGTGTCCAGCTTGGCGGCGGCTTTCTGACGGGTTTCAGGCGTCATCCACGACAGCGTCTTCAGGCGCGTGTGGAAAGCGGCGATGAGGTTCTGCACCAGTTGCTGGACTTGCTGCTTGGCTTCGGGCGAGAAGTATTTGTCGACGTAGAGCTTGCCGACCGCAAAGCCCAGGGCCGTGCCGGTGGCGGCCACGGCGCGCTTGCTGCGCTCGCGTTGCTGCGGCACGCCGGCCAGGGTGTGGCTGTGGAACTGGAAGGACAGGTCGGCGAACTTCTTGGGCAGCAGCGAGGCGTACTGATCCAGGGTGTGGAAGGTGAGCAGATCCTTCCAGGATTCGAGCGGCGCGTCGGCCACCAGTTTGGACAGGTTGGTGATGGCTTTGGGCTGCCAGGCGTCGATCACCTTCTGGTCGGACAGGCCGGCGGCCTTGAAATACGCATTCCAATCCAGACCCGGCGCCTTCTTGTCGAAATCGGCCAGCGACCAAAGGTTGTTGGCGTTGTGCACGTCCTGGCTGTCGATGAGGCTGGCCTGGGCCTTGGCGATCTTCATTTCCAAATCGAACACGCGCTTGGCCGCGGCATCGGCATGTTTGACGCCGGCCTGCTGGAGGATGTCCTGGATGTAGGCCTTGTACTTGTCGCGGTAGCCGGCCATGGTCTTGTCGTCGGACAAGTAGTAGTCGCGGCTGGGCATGCTCAAGCCGCCCTGCAGCAGGTAGGCGATGTTGTGCGAGGAGTCGGTCAGGCCCTGGGCCACGAACAGGCCGAACAGGTTGCTGGTGTGGAAGTCGGTAGCGTTGATCGGGTCGACGTCCTGGCGCAGGCGGCTGCCGAGCACTTTGGCAAGGTCGGCGCGCGAGTGGATGTCGTCGATGGCGTCAAGTTCGGGTTTGAGTGGCGCCAGGCCGTGCTTCTCGATGGCCTGGGTGTCCATGAAGGCGGCGTAGTAGTCGGCGATTTTCGCCTCGTTGGTGCCCGGCGCCGGGTGGCTGGCCGCCGTCTGCTGAATGATGTCGGTGATGCGCTTCTGCGTGCGCTTGTAGACGGTCAGGAAGGTGCCCACGCTGGAACGGTCGGCCGGAATTTTGGCGTTCTTGTACCAGGTGCCGTTGGCGTACATGAAGAAGTTGTCGCCCGGCTTGACCGAATGGTCGATGGCGGCCATGTCCACGCCGATGACGGGGGCTGTGGAAGCCGAAGCCGGCGCCGAACTGACGGCCCCGGCAGCGGTAGACGCACTGGCGGGCATGTTGTTGGACTGCGCCGAGCACGCGCCCAGGGCGCACACGATGGCGGTGGCAAGAATCCAGCGATGGTGTTGCATGGCTTGGCTCCGGGTGGATGAGACCATCCACGATAACGCGATGGGGGGTGCTTGTGTGCATGACTTTTGGCCTATGCGTGGGAGGGACGAGTAGCGAGGACGCTCATGACTGGAACCTTCCCGTCAGCCGCCCTCGCTACTCGCCCCCTCGTCCCTCACCCCTATCTCTCAATCCGATAATTGAAACTGGCCCGGCTGAAATCGGTGGCCTGCTCGGCCTCGAAATACCAGCGGCGGCTGAGGATGTAGCGCAGGGTGATGACCTGGCCGGGGTCGAACAGGCCGACGCCGTA
>DASSTF010000136.1:0-15454 GCA_035708045.1 Rhodanobacteraceae bacterium
CGCTGACGCCTTGCGCGGCGCAGACCGTCGGTACGACCGGCACCAGTCATTCGAACGACCAGCACACGTACCTGTTGCAGCCGGCGCGCGTGTTCGATGCACGCAGCAGCCATACCCATGCGGGCTGGGTGGTGCTGGTGCGCGGCCAGCACATTGCCGCGGTGGGGCCGGCCGACACGATCAAGGTGCCCGCCAATGCCGTGCGCATCGCGATGCCCGGCATGACGTTGCTGCCCGGTCTGATCGATGCGCACTCGCATATTTTCCTGCATCCCTACAACGAAACGCTCTGGGACGATCAGGTGCTGAAAGAGCCGGTGCCGTATCGCACCATCGAGGCGGTGCAGCACGTGAAGGCCACGCTGATGGCCGGCTTCACCACCTTGCGCGACCTCGGCACCGAAGGCGCGGGCTATGCCGACGTGTCGGTGCAACGTGCCATCAACGAAGGCATGATTCCCGGCCCGCGTCTGTTCGTTGCCACCCGCGCCACCGTGGCCAGCGATTGCTATGGCCCCGGGCCTCTCGGTTTTCGCGATGATCTCGAATTGCCGCAGGGCGGCATCCCGGTCAGCGGACGCGCCCAGATGATCGCGGCCGTGCGCAAACAGGCCGGGCATGGCGCGGACTGGATCAAGGTGTATGCCGATTACTCCTGCGGCAAGAGCAAGGGCGCCGTGCCCACGTTTTCCGAGGACGAGCTGAAGGCGGCGGTGGAAACCGCCCATTCCCTCGGCTTGCCGGTATCCACGCATGCAACCACAGCCGAAGGCATGCGCCGCGCAATACTGGCCGGAGTCGACACCGTCGAACACGGCTTCGGCGGCACGCGCAAGGTATTCGAGTTGATGAAGCAACATCACGTGGCCTACCTGCCCACCCTGGAGGCGGAGGCGGCCTATGCGCAGTACTTTCACGGCTGGCAACCGGGCAAGCCGCCGACCGCCGCCATGAAACGGGCCGCGCATGCGTTCAAGCTGGCCATGGAAGTGGGCGTCACCATCGGCTGCGGCAGCGACGTCGGCGTGTTCACGCACGGCACCAACTACAAGGAACTGGAGTGGATGGTGCGTGACGGCATGACCCCGACCCAGGCGCTGCTCGCGGCGACCGCCGTGGACGCGAAGATCCTGCGCCAGCAAGACCATTTCGGCCAGATCCGTCCGGGTCTGTATGCCGACATCATCGCGGTGAAAGGCGATCCCACACAAGACATCAGTGCCATCGAACACGTGCCGTTCGTGATGAAGGGTGGGGTGATTTACAAGAATCGGTTGATGGATACGTCGCAGCCGTGACGGGATTTTGAAGGGGTTAGGGACGAGGGGCGGGTAGCGGGGGCGCAAAAATCGGAGGCAGAGGGAATGTTCAAGGCGTCGGACAGTGACACTGGGACATCACGCGTAAGCCGGAAGCTTCAGCCACGCGCCCCACCACACACACCCGACCCCCTGCACAACGAGCCTCGCATCCCAATCAACGCGCCCTCGCTACTTGCCCCCAGCAATCAATGTATCTCGCGCCCGATCAGGCGACGCTGCATCGGTTTGCTGAACAGTGCCAGCAAAACGCCCACGGCTATGGCCACGATGGCGATGGTGGCGTAAATGTGTGGCATGTCGCTGACATCCTTGGCGCTGAAACGACCGGCAATCAGTCCTGCCAGGATTTCGCCCAACGCCGTGAACAGATACCACGTGCCCATCATGCGTCCGCCGTATCGTCGCGGCGCCAATTTCGTCGTGGCGGACAATCCCACCGGGCTCAGGCACATCTCGCCGATCGTGTGCAAAAGATAGGTCAAGGCCAGCCAGGTGGGCAGCACCTTGGTGCCGGTGATGACGATCCACGCGGCGCCCATCATCACCAGAAAGCCGAAGCCGATGAAGACCATGCCCAGTGCGAATTTGAAAGGCGTGCTGGGGTCGAGGTTGCGTCGGCCCAGCCAGATCCACAGCCACGCGAAAAACGGCGCCATCAGGAAGATGATCAGCAGCGAGTTTTCACTTTGGAACCAGGATGCCGGAAAGCTCCAACCGAACACGCTCAGTTGAGTATAGCGCTCGGCAAACAGGTTGAAGTTGGAGCCGGCCTGCTCGTAGCCGGCCCAGAAAAGTGCCTGCACCAGAAACAGGATGGCGAGGGCGATCAGGTGCTTCTTTTCCTTTTCATCAAGATGCCCATAGAAGAACACCCAGGCCATAAAGCCCAGGCCCACCAACAGGATGGTGACGGACATCCATACCGAGATGGTGACCGGGTTGTAGATGATCACGCCGGTATAGCCCAAGGCGACCAGTACCACGATGATCGCCACACCAAGCCACAGGCTTTGCCACGATTTGCGGACAAAGGCCTGTTGCCGGGCCGGTTCCGTGTAAGCAGGGTTGGCCTTGATGCCAGCGCTGCCTAGGTGCTTTTGCGTGAGCCGATACATGGCCAGACCTAGCACCATGCCGATTCCGGCCGCGGCGAAGCCGTAGTGCCAGTCGACCTTCTGGCCCAACCAGCCACAGACCAGCGGTCCCGCGAAACCGCCAACGTTGATGCCCATGTAATAAAGCGAAAACCCGGCGTCGCGACGCGAGCCGCCTTCGGGATACAGGTCGCCGACCATGGCGGCAGTGTTGGGCTTGAGCAAGCCGGTACCGACCACGATCAACACCAGGCCGATGAAGAATGATGAATGGCTGGGAATGGCCAGCGTGAAATGGCCGAGGGCGATGATGATGCCGCCGTACCACACGGCGCGCTGCTGGCCGATCAGGCGGTCGGCGATCCAGCCGCCGGGCAGGGAGGTCAGGTACACGCCGGCCATGTACAGGCCGTAGATGGCCGTGGCGGTCTTGTCGCCCAGACCCATGCCGCCCTTGTCGAGGGTCGCCACCATGAACAGCACCAGCAGGGCGCGCATGCCGTAGAAGCTGAAGCGTTCCCACATCTCTGTGAAAAACAGGGTAGTCAGTCCGACCGGATGGCCCAGAAAGGTGCGTTCGGCGGTGGCGGGTGTGGCAGGCATCGGAGATCCCGGAAGTCGACACGAATGGGGCAGGTTCAATGATGATTCATGTGTCTGTCAAATGCCGATGGGCCTCTTGAATCTGCCGTGCTTTGGAGGGAAGGTGAACGAATGGGGTTACCATCAGTCCAAGCAGACAGTCGGAAAGCGAGTCGGCCATGAAATCGAAGACCAGCATCGTGGCATGGGTAGTGGCCGTCGTGGTGATTGCCCTCATCATCATCGGCGCGTGGTTCATGCGTCACGGAGCCCATCCGCCGGCAACCCACCCGGCGCCAGCCGCCACGACGGCTACGACGGCATCCGCGCCGGCCATCCAGCATCCCATCGCCATGGCCGCGTCCACCCCGGCGCCGGCGTCCAGCGCGCCATTGCCGACGCTGGACCAGAGCGACAGCAGTGTGACGGCGGCGCTGGCCCGCCTGGGAGGTGGCGCCTCGGTCGGCAAATTGCTGGCCAAAGGGCACATCATCCAGCGCATCGTGGCCACCATAGATGCGCTGCCACGGCGCGAACTGGGCAACAACATCCTGCCGCTGAATCCACCGGCAGGCGATGTCGCCACGGCCACCGTCGATGGGCAGCTGACCCTGGCTCCGTCCGACTTTGCGCGCTACGACCCCTACATGAAGTGGGTGCGTCAGGCCGACGTGTCCCAGTTGGTGGCGTGGTACGTGCACGCTTACCCGTTGTTCCAGGAGGCCTACCGTGGACTGGGTTATCCCCACGGCTATTTCAACGACCGGCTGGTGGCCGTGATCAATCACCTGCTCAAGGCGCCCGAGCCGCGGGGGCCGATCGCGCTGGAGAAAACCGACAAGGGCTACGTGTTTGCCGATCCGTCGCTGGAAGGCCTGTCGGTTGGACAGAAGATGATGGTGCGCGTGGGGCCGGCCAACGAGAAGCTGATCAAGCAGAAGCTGCGTGCCATCCGTGCCGCGGTGACCGGCGAACACGGGCCGGCGACGTCATCCAGCGAATAACAAGTCACATCGGCTTGGTGGCGGACACCAGATACGTGGCCCACGGCGGGCCGCCGTACCAGAAGCGCCAGCCCAGATCCGTGCGCGTGACGTCGCTCATGCCAAGCTCGCGCAGGCGTTCGGCGTAGCTGTCGGTGTGGCGAAAATCGGCGATCAGGAGCCGTCCGCCGGGACGCAGAACGCGCACCGCCTCGTCGATGGCTTTCTCGCGGTCCGGCACCTTGCGGATGTTGTGCAGCGCCAGGCTGGAAACCACCAGATCGAAACCGGCATCGCCGAAGGGCAAGGCGCTCATGTCGCCGGTATGGAGTTCCACGCGATCGGCCACACCCTCGGCGCGTGCGTTGGCCAGTGTGACGGCTTCGTCATTGCCGGACTGGTCGAGCGAGCGCCACAGATCGATGCCCACCGCCTTGCCGCCGTCGAGGTGGCGCGCCACTTCCAGCAGCACCAGACCGCGCCCGCAACCCATGTCCAGCACCCGCTCGTCACCGTCGAGATGCAAGGTATCGATCAGTTCCGTCCACACCTCGAACTTGCCGCGCCGCGTGGTGTAGATGAAGCTGCCGGCCATCCCCAGAAGTGCCAGTCCGTACAGGCCCAGCCACAGCGGGCCATACTCCGGCGGCACCGGGCCGGTGGCCCAGCCCGCGGCCATGAGGATGCAGATGATGCCCCCGATCAGCATGCCGATGACCGCGTAGGGAGCGTCGAATCCGTAATGTCCCTGGCGGGGCGGTCGAGCTTGTGCGTGCATGATCCGGCTCCCGAAGGTGAAGCCTGATGATGGCCCTGGCGTTAGGATGACGCAACACGGGGCCTGTATGTCTTGCGGAGCCTTTTCATGCCCGTTCACGCCACGCAACGCCTGTTTTTTGCCGCATGGCCCGATGCATCGACACGGACGCGGCTGGCGGCATTGGTCGGGCAGCTGAAACAGGATTGCCTGGCGCGCTGGATCCGCCCGTCGCGTTATCACTTGACGTTGTGTTTCCTCGGCGCGCGTGAAGGCTTCGATGCGTCGTTCATCGAGCAGGCCAGACAGGCCGCGTCCCGTGTGCATGTGGAGGCTTTCGTCTGGCGTCCCGATCGCGTGGCCGGTTTTCGTGCGGCGCGACCGCCTTGCGTGTTGCGGAAAGATGCGACCGATGCGTCATTGCAACATCTGCACCAGACCTTGATCGAGGCCTTGGCCCAACAGGGCGTGAGCGTGTCCGATCGGCGCCGCTACCTGCCGCACGTCACCCTGGGCTATGGCCGTGATCGCGCCGTGACGGCAAGGACGGTGCCGGCGGTGGCGTTTCCGGTGCGTTCGTTCGTGCTGCTGCACAGCGTGCCGGGAGAAACCGACTACCGCGAACTGGGTCGCTGGCCACTGGATGGAACATGAGCGTGGCGATCCGGACAGCGTGCAGCATGTGGCCCGATGGCGCACAATCGGAGTCCCATCGGTGTTTCGGAGATCGACCATGCGCATTTCCCTCCTGATTTTGCCCTTGGCGGCCATGGCTTTGCCACTGGCGGCGCGGGCGCACACCGCCCCGGCTTCGGCGGGTTCGACGCATGCCGTACCGGCCTATGTGACGGCCGCGATCAACGATCCGGCGCGCAAGGCCGACAAGGCGGACGATGCGCGTCGCAAGATGGCTGCCGTCATGACCTTCACCGGCGTCAAGCCCGGCGATACCGTGGTCGAACTGGCGCCCGGCAGCGGCTACTGGACGCGCGTGTTCAGCCAGATCGTCGGCCCCAAGGGGCATGTGTACACCATCTGGCCGAAACAGATGCTCAAGTACTCGAAAAAGAGCCTGGCCAAATGGAAGCAGCTCGCGGCTACGCCGCACTATGCCAACGTGAGCGTGCAGGTGGAGCCGGCGCAGACGCTGACCGTGCCGGTCAAGGCCGACGTCGTGTTCACTTCGCAGAATTATCACGACTACCACAACATGGGCATCGATATCGCCGCGTTCGACAAGAGCGTGCACGACGCACTCAAGCCCGGCGGCGCGTTCGTCGTCATCGACCACGTGGCTCCGGCGGGTTCCGGCACCAGCGATACCGATACGTTGCATCGCATCGATCCGGCGGCGGTGAAAAAGGAAATCGAGTCGGCAGGGTTTTATCTCGACGGCTCCAGCGATGCATTGCACAACCCGAACGATCCGCACACCGCGACGGTATTCGACAAGTCGATCCGCGGTCATACCGACCAGTTCATCTATCGCTTCCGTACGGCACCGCCTGCAGTCGACTGATGAGGGCGCCGAACGGGCGTGTGGTGATCGACACCAACGTGTGCCTGGATCTTTTCATCTACCGTGATCCGGCATCATTGCCGTTGATGCATGCGCTGCAAAAAGGCCATGTCGCCGGAATCACGCGCACGGATTGCCGCGACGAATGGCTGCGTGTATTGCGCTATCCGCAGATCGAGACGGATGAGGTGCAATACCGTGAAGCTTGCGCGGCCTACGACACATGGTTGCGGCCGCTTTCACCCTCTGCGGCGGAACCGACGATGGCTGCCGCCAACTTGCCACGCTGCAGCGATCCGGACGATCAGAAGTTTCTCGAATTGGCCCTGGAGTCGGGGGCCAGCGCTCTTATCACCAAAGACAAGGCGTTGCTCAAGCTCAACCGCAAAACACACAAGCTTGGCATGTTTCTCATTCTGACGCCGCTTGACTGGTGCGAGGTCCAAGTGTAGAGCGCGCCTGCGTGCGATGTTTTATATGACCATCGTGAGCACGCTCGCACCTACCCTGGCAAGCGAGCCGGGTCGGGCGATGGCGTGAGTTCTTCCTGCACGCGATTGATCGAGGCGCGGATGCGCCGGGTGAATACCGACTCGGTGTGGTGCATCAACAGCAGCTGTTCGGTGGCGCGGGTCATGGCCACGTAGAGCAGCCGCGCATCGGATGTCTCGCTTTCATGGGTATGCGGCAAGGAGCCGAGGTCGGGGATGACGACAAACGGAAACTCCAGCCCTTTGCTGGAATGCATCGTGACGAGCTTGACGCCGTCAGCCGAGGCGAATGATCGTTCCCGGCCTTTTTCCGTCGCAAGCGTGTGCGGAATGTTGCATTTTTTCAACTCGCGCGCCCAGCGAAAGCGGTCGTTCTGGTAGTAATGGATGATGGCCATGTCCGACCAGGCGCGACCGCGCTCATGCTCGTCGTGCAGGATGCCGACAAGTGCATCGGCCTGTTTCCAGTGGTTGGCGAAGCGCGCCAGTTCCGGCGTCGGCCCACGCCGACCGGCGCTTTCCGGGGCCACCAGTGGAATGTCGTCGTCCTTGCGTTCGGCCAAGAGGTCGTGGGCGAAGCTGCGCGCAACGGACAGGATTTCCAGCGTGTTGCGGTAGTTGAGTTTGAGAATAGTGGTGTGGCCTTGAGCTTCGATGCCGAGGCTTTTCCAGGTGACCTTGCGTCGGTCGGCCTTGCCGTAAATGTTCTGCGCATCGTCGTAAAGCACCAACAGCGAGTTGGTATGAGGGTCGACCATCTGCACGATGAGCTTGTACCAGTCCGGCTCGAAATCGTGGCCTTCGTCGATGAGGACGGCGCCGTATTGGAAACGCGGAATCTGGTTCCGGTCGACGCCGTGGATCACACGTTCCACCAGCTGCGGAAAAAAGTCGTCGTTGTCATTCGGCGGCAATGCGACGTGATAGCTCACCAGCATGTGTCGGCACCAGCGGTGGAAGTTGTACACCTGCACCTTGCGTGAAAGTCTGCGCGAGGCCATCAACTCTTCCAGTCGCGTGGCCAGCGTGCGGTTGAAGCACAGCACTAGGATCGGCTTGTTGAGCGCCTGCGCCAGATGCGTGGCGCGGAAGCCGAGAATCATCGTCTTGCCGGAGCCGGCGACGCCGTGGATGATGCGATGTCCGCTGCCCATCGAACGCGCCAGTTGCTCCTGCTGGGCGTCCATGACCTTGACGAGGTCGGGAATGGCGGCCTCCTTGGAGTCGCCATCGTTGCCATCGAACAAGCCGAACTGGCCGTTGCCCGGTTCCACGCGGATTTCTGGGAACAGGTGCCAGCGGATGCGGTCGATCTGCGGCAGCGTCAGCGCGGTGGGGAACACGCGCGGAAACATCGCCCACAGGCGTTGCTGGAATGCCTCGGCATCCACCGATTCGTACATCTCGTCCTGACAGATGGCCAGATGTCCGGGGATGACTTCATCGAGCCGGCCCGCGTCGAACTGCTTGCGCGTGATGTTGGTCAGCACCACGCCGTAAGCCCATGGCATGACGAGCTTGCCGGCATGGTGGTGGCTCTCGGGATGAAGCAGTGCCGGATCGTTTTCCAGTACGGAAACGGCAGCGATGGCGCAGCGCCTGGCCTGATCGAGCGGGTTGGCCATCTTGACCAGTTTGGTGGAACAGATGACCTGGAAGCACAATGGATTGGCGTCGCGGATGTGATCCGGCTTCCAATCCTTGACCTCCAGCACCAGCAGGCCGCGGCGTGGATGGAACACCACGAAGTCAGGGTGGTCACGGCGCAAGCCGAGGGGCACGTTGTACCAGACGATGTAGTCGTCCTCGAGCTTCTGCACGAGGCGCTCGGAGAAACGCCTTTCGCCTGCCGAATCCATTTTCGACAGGCAGGCGCTCCGGGCAGGGATGTGAATGGCCATGTTCGCGGTTCCCGTGTGCGGAACACACTATCGCATGACCGGCCACGGTGTTGCGCCACGCCCCGTTTCTGCGAGGCGTGGCGCGGTAGAACTTACTGTGCGGTGGCCTGGAACAGCTTCATCACGTCCTTGCGCAGCGCCATGCGGCTGTCCTTGCGTGCGTAAAACATGTGGCCGCCGGGGTATTCCTTGACCTGGACGCGGGCCGGGTCGCCCATCTGCGGTATCTGGTTGACGATCAGCACCGAACCCATGAACGGGCAGGACAGGTCGTTCCAGCCGTGGGCGATCAGCACGCGCAGGTGCGGATCGTTGGCGACCGACTGGCGCAGTTGTTTCACCGAACCCGCGCGCGCGTCATCGTCCTCGTGCCACAGGCGGTTCACCTGATAGCTGAGCGCGTTGTAGCGACCGTAGTATTTCCAGCCCACGGTCTGGGTGATGAAATGCACCATGGCCTGGGTGGTCGGCGCGATGATGCTGGTCAGCAGCGGGTCGCCGGCCATCTGGCGCGGTGCGTAGGGGAACGGATCCCACGAGGTGACGTTGGAGTCGTAGACGCTGCCGAGCTTGCCCTGGCTGCGATGCACTTCGCGCAGATAGGCGCCGGTGGAGATGCGTCCGCCCGAATGCTTGACGAAGGTCGGATCCAGACCGGTCAGTTCGGTCACCTTCTGGATCATGGCCTGATAGGCGGCCGGGTTGGTGCGACCCTGCATCAGCGTGGTGGCGTAGGTGGTCAGGGTGTAGTGGATGATCGGCTGCATGGCCGCGTCGGTCAGCTTGCCCTCGCGCTCCAGGTGCGCGGCCGCGATCGAAGGCAGCGTCGTCATCCACTGCACCGGCGACTGGAAGCGGTTGACGTAGCCGTTCTGATCCAGATACGGCGAGAACAGCACCACGCCGTTCATGGCCACGCCCAGTTGGGTTTGCAGGTAGTCGGTGATGCGCGGGCCGCGGAAGCCGCCGTAACTTTCGCCCACGAGGTACTTGCGCGAATCCATGCGGCCGTTGTGCACCAGCCAGTCGTAGATGATGCGCGAGAGGTAATGGATGTCGGCGTCGGTGCTGTAGAACAGCCTGGTGGCCTGCTTGTCGTCCACCAGCGCGCGGCTGTAGCCGGTGCCGATGGGATCGATGAACACCAGGTCGGTGAAATCCAGCCAGGTGCCGGGGTTGTCGTGCAGCGTCGGCGTTTCGGATGGGTAGTCGCCGTTGACGCCGAAGCTGACGATCTTCGGTCCGATGGCGCCGAAGTCGAGATACACCGAGGACGCGCCGGGACCGCCATTCAGTGCGAAGGTGACCGGGCGATGCTTGCCGGGCACGGTGAAGGCGGTATACATGACCTGGCCGGTCATCTTGCCCTTGGCGTCGAGCACCGGCAGCCAACCCACGGTGACCTTGTAATGCAAGGTCTTGCCGTCCACGTGGGTGGTCTGCATGACACTGGCAGCCTTCGGGAAAGGCGGCAGGTTGAAATCCTTGCCGGCGGCTTTCTGCGAAGTGTCGGCCGTGTGCGATTGGGCGGCCAGGGCCAGGGGCGCCTGGCCGAGCGCCAGCACCAGGCCTGCCACGGCGGCGGTTTTCAGGAATCTGCGCACGATGTTTTCCCCAGTTGGAAGCAACAGCCGTTCAGCCTAGCGCGGCTGTCGCGCCGGCGACTGTGCAAGAAGGCATGGTGGCGCCAATAGCGTGCAGGGCGACATTGTCCGCCCTGCGACCTACGGGGTTTTTGCATCCACCAGCTTGACCCGGAACACCAGCGAGGCATTGGGTGGGATGACGCCGCCCGCGCCACGGCTGCCGTAGGCGAGATCGGGTGGAATGAAGAGTTCGCGCACGCCGCCGACACGCATGCCGGCCACGCCCTGATCCCAGCCCTTGATGACCTGGCCGATGCCCAACGTGAAGCGGAACGGCGTGTCACCGTGCTTGCTGGTCGAGTCGAATTCCTTGCCGTGTTTGTCCTTGGCGTGCTCGTCATAGAGCCAGCCGGTGTAGAGCACCGATACCACCATGCCGGGCTGGGCAACCGGGCCGGTGCCGACCTTGATGTCCCTGGTGGTCAATTTGGTCACATGGCCGCCCTGGTAAGGCTCGGGCGCTTTCTGGCTGCAGGCGGCGAGGGTGAGCAGGGCGAAGACGGGGATCAACCAGCGGCGCATGGGGGACTCCGTGAGTGAAGGTGAGTGTTTGATGGTTCGCAGAGAGGCGAAGGGTGGATCAGGGTTTATCGCCTGATTCGGCAGGGGGTGTGGGATGGGTAGCGGGGGCGTATGGCTGGGGCTTTCGGCATGCACGACATGCCGTTGTCCGACGCCTTGTTGTATCGCCTCTACTCTGGATTGTTCGCGCCCACGCTACACAACCCCAACCCCATGTGCCTTGAATGCCATGATTCCGGGTGTCTGCGCAAAAGTCAGGACGCCCCACCATCCGGCGGCCGATGCAACAAATCCGTCAACGGCTTGATCAGGTCGATCGGCAGCGGAAACACGATGGTCGACGCCTTGCCGTTGTTGGTCATGTCCAGCGTGGTCTGCAGATAACGCAGCTGCAGGGCCTGCGGTTCCTGCGACAGCATGGCCGCGGCGTCGCGCAGTTTCTCGGCGGCCTGCATTTCGCCCTCGGCGTGGATGACCTTGGCGCGGCGTTCGCGCTCGGCCTCGGCCTGACGGGCGATGGCGCGCACCATCGATTCGTTGATGTCCACGTCCTTGATTTCGACGTCGGAAATCTTGATGCCCCACGGGTCGGTGGCCTCGTCCAGCGTTTCCTGCAGCACCTTGTTGATGGCGTCGCGCTTGGCCAGGATCTCGTCCAGCTCGTGCTGGCCCAGCACCGAGCGCAACCGGGTCTGCGCCAGCTGGCTGGTGGCGGCGTAGAAATCGGCCACCTGCAGCACCGACTTGTCCGAGTCGACCACGCGGAAATACACCACCGCGTTGACCCGGATCGACACGTTGTCATAGGTGATGACGTCCTGCGGCGGCACGTCCATCACGTTCACGCGCAGATCCACGCGGATGATGCGCTGCACGACCGGGATCAGCAGGATCAGCCCCGGCCCCTTGGTGCTGGTGTAGCGGCCCAGCGTCAGCACCACGCCGCGCTGGTATTCGGGAAGAATCTTGATCGCCGAAAACAGGAAGAAGACGACGATGACGACAATGACACCGATGAACCCGTACATGATGTGTTCTCCTGCAGCCGAATCAGTCGTGTTGAGGATCGTGTTGAGGCGATCGTGCCGGCGCCACCCAGAGTAGCAGCCCGTCGCGCCGGGTGACGCGAACGCTGGCGCCGGCGGTCAGGTCGCTGTCACTGCGCACGCGCCAGCGTTCACCGTACACGCGCGCCCAGGCTTCGCCGCCGGCACGGACATCCTCCAGCAGTTCGCCGACGGCATCGAGCATCTGCTGGTCGCCGCTGACCACATGCGCACGCCGCGCCCGCATCACCACCCACAGCAACAACCCCAGCAGCACGATGCCGCAGAAGGCGATGCCGCCGATGATGCCCAGATTGACCGCATAGCCGGGAACGCCGGTATTGAGCAACATGATCGATCCCACCACGAAGGCAATGACGCCGCCGATGCCTAGCGCGCCGAAACTGGGCACCATCACCTCGGCGATCAGCAACCCCACGCCCAGCGCCATCAGCGCCAGGCCCGCGTAATTGACCGGCAACATCTGCAGCGCGTAAAGCCCGATCAGCAGACAGATGGCGCCGGTGATGCCGGGCCACAGGATGCCGGGATGGAACACTTCCAGAATGATGCCCCAGATCCCCGCCAACAGCAGGATGTAGGCAATGGTCGGATTGGTGATGATGCCGAGAAATTGTGCACGCCAGTCGGGCGCATAGATGCGCACCGGCAGGCCGGCAAGCTGCATCGTGGCCATCTTGCCGTTGACATTGACGGTGCGACCGCTGGCCTGCGTCAGCAGTCCGGCCACGTCGTTGGCCATGAAGTCGGCGACATGGCGCTTGACCGCCTCGCGCGCGGTCAGCGTGGCCGCGCCGCGTACGGCCTGTTCGGCCCAGTCGGCATTGCGATGGCGCAATTGCGCCAGCGAGCGGATGTAGGCGATGGCGTCGTTGAGCACCTTGCGCTGTTCGGCGCCACCTTTGTTGTCGCTGGCGGGATGGGGGGATGTGCCCTTGGCCGGCGCGGATGAAGCGGGCGCGGGCATCGGCGTGCCACCGCCCAGGGACACCGGCGTGGCCGCGCCAAGATGCGTGGCCGGCGCCATCGCGGCCACGTGGCAGGCGTAGAAAATGTAGGTGCCGGCCGAGGCGGCGCGCGCACCGCCGGGGGCCACGTAGGCGAGCACCGGAACGGGGGAGGCGATGATGTCGGCGATGATGTCGTGCATCGAGCTGGACAAACCGCCGGGCGTATCCAGTCGCAGCACGATGGCGCGTGCGCCGTCCTTCACGGCCTGTCGACTGGCGCCCTCGACATATTCGGCGGCGGCCGGACCGATGGCGCCATCCAGATTGATCTGTGCCACGAATCCCGCACCGGCCGACGGCGAGGCGGTTTCGGCCATGGCCATCAACGTGCCGCCGGTCAGCGCCAGCGCGATGCAAACGATGCGCGTGAACCAGCTTGCCAGACGTTGCGTCATCATCGATTCCCGTCAGCCTTTGCTCCATTATCCACACCCACGCCGGTGGGTCGAATGCGCCGGTTGCGTACAATGGCGCCGATGCTTCGAGGTAACCCATGAGTGCTGCAGACCTTGCCGGCCGCGACGATGCCCTGCGCGCGCTGTTCGTCCCTTTTGAACTCGGTTCGCTGGGTTGGCCGGCGGACAATCGCGTGCTGTTTCTGGGCGCGCGCGCAGGCGAGCCGTTGCAGCACTGGGCATCGCCCGCGTGGCTTTGCCAGCAAAACCTCAAGCCGTTTGCCGATGCATTGCAGCGTGCCGGTCTGAAAACGGGCGAACCGGCGCCGGACGAGCAATTCGCCTGCGTGCTGCTTTTGCTGCCGCGCCAGCGCGACGAGCGCCGCGCGGTACTGGCGCGGGCGCTCGACCACTGTGCTCCCGGCGGCGTGATCGTCGCCAGCGTGGCCAATCACGATGGCGCGCGTTCGGCACAGGACGACATGGCGAAGCTCGTGGGTACGCCGCAGGTGCTGTCCAAACACAAATGCCGCGTGTTCTGGGCGACGCCGGAACCGGCCTCGGTGGATGACGCCTTGTGTCGTGCCTGGCGTGAGCATGGTGCGTTGCGTCCGACCGTGGACGGCATGGTCAGCCGTCCGGGATTGTTTGCATGGGATCGCATCGACCCGGCTTCGGCATTGCTGGCCGAACATCTGCCGGAGGATCTTGCGGGCCGCGTGGCCGATCTCGGCGCGGGAGCGGGATATCTCTCGATGCAACTGGTGCGTCGTTGCCCGCAAGTGCGCCACGTCGATCTTTATGAGGCCGATGCGCGCGCTCTGCCGGCGGCGCGCGCCAACATGCAGGCCGCGTGCGAAGGTCGCGCGCAGGCGCCGTCCTTCGCCGTGCATTGGCACGATGTGGTGGCCGGCTTGCCCGAACGCTTCGACGCCATCGTCAGCAATCCACCTTTTCATCAGGGCCATGCCGACCTGCCGCAACTGGGGCGGGCCTTCATTGCGGCAGCGGCGGCGGCATTGCGTCCGGGCGGGCGATTCCTGATGGTGGCCAATCGACATCTGGCCTATGAGGCCACGTTGCGTGAGCATTTTGCCGAGTCGCGCCTGCTCGCCGAGCACGACGGTTTCAAGGTTTTCGAGGCGCGACGTTGAAACTGCTCCGATACCTCGCCAACCTCGGCTATGGCAGCCGGCGCGATGTCCAGTCCCTGTTCCGCGATGGCCGGGTGACGGATGCCGCGGGCCAGGTTCTGCATCCCGACGATGTCGCCGCGCATGCCGACGCGCGTGTCGATGGCGAGGCGCTGGATCCACCGCCGGGCATGGCGCTGATGCTGCACAAGCCGGTCGGCTACACCTGCTCGCATGCCGACGCCGGGCGCGTGATCTATCAACTTCTGCCATCGCGCTGGCTGACGCGCAAACCGGCGTTGTCCAGCATCGGACGGCTGGATCGCGATACCAGCGGGCTGCTCCTGCTGACCGACGACGGCGCCCTGCTGCACCGGATCATCTCGCCGCGCGCGCACGTGACCAAGGTGTATGAAGCCACGCTGGCCGAACCGCTGCGTGGCGACGAGGGTGAATTGTTTGCCAGCGGCACGTTGATGTTGCGTTCCGAAACCCGGCCCTTGGCGCCGGCCGGACTCGAGGTGCTGACGCCGACTCGTGTGCGCTTGAGCGTGACCGAGGGGCGCTACCACCAGGTCAGGCGCATGTTCGCGGCGACGGGCAATCGGGTCGAAACCCTGCATCGCGTGGCCGTGGGTGGGCTGACCTTGGGTGAGCTGGAAGCGGGGCAATGGCGTCAGCTCGATGCTGCCGAGATCGACAAAATCTTTGTCGGGCAGTGCCCGACCTACGTCAAAGGTTGAAGAATGCGTAGGGCGGGCACTGCCCGCCGGCTCTTGCGCGTCAAACGACGCCTTGCTCCCGGCACAACGCCTCCAACCGCTCGACGACGTCATCCACCGCGATCAACGCCATCACCCCCGGCTGCTCGATCTTCTTGCCCCAGGGCAACTCGGCCGCCGACTTGCCCAGAAACGTGCGCGCGGCATCGTCGTAGCGATTCACGCACCAGCGGCGGTCGGAATACGGTCCGGATCGATCCGGATTGCTGGCCGCGTGCAGGCCGATTACTTTGCAGCCGACGGCATTGGC
>DASSTF010000137.1:0-12982 GCA_035708045.1 Rhodanobacteraceae bacterium
CGTCCGAAGCGCTTCTTCGGCGCCGCGCGCAACGTCGAGGAAGGCGGCAGCCTGACCATCGTCGCCACCGCCCTGATCGACACCGGCTCCAAGATGGACGAGGTGATCTACGAGGAGTTCAAGGGCACCGGCAACATGGAAGTGCACCTGAACCGCCGCATCAGCGAAAAACGCGTCTATCCCGCCATCGACATCAACCGCTCCGGCACCCGCCGCGAGGATCTGCTGATCCCGCCGGATCTGCTGCAGAAGATCTGGATCCTGCGCAAGTTGCTGCATCCGATGGACGAGCTGGCCGCGATCGAGTTCATGCTCGACAAGATGAAGAACACCAAGACCAACGACGAGTTCTTCAATTCGATGAAGCGGTAAAACGCTCACATCCGTCCACGGAAAAAGCCGGTCGCATGCGCACCGGCTTTTTCCGTTTCCGATCCGGTCACGGCGGCAACGAAAAATTCGCACCCCTTTCATTTACCCAATACAGGCATTAAGGTGCCTCGCATGGGTAACTCCAAACGTCCCGTCCAAGGCAAGACAGCCAAGGCAGTCGGCGACATGCAGGCTCTCTACCCTGCCAGCCAGGCACTCGCCACCCATGACCTTGCCTGCGCCCTGTTCACCACGACGCAGCAGCGCGTTCTGGGTGTGCTGTACGGACGCCCCAAGGCCAGTTTCAACATCAGCGAATTGATCGCCCTCACCGGCTCCGGTTCCGGCGCCGTGCAACGCGAACTGGCCAAGCTCACCGCGAGCGGCCTGCTGACGGTGGAACGCGTCGGCAACCAGAAACGCCACCAGGCCAATCCCGACTCCCCGATCCACGCCGAACTCGTTTCCATCGTGCGGAAAACCGTCGGCCTGGCGGACACCTTGCGTGAAGCCCTCACGCCTTTTTCCAAAGAAATTCTCGCCGCCTTCGTATGCGGTTCGACCGACACCGCGTCCAGCGACATCGACCTGATGATCATCGCCAACAAGCTCGATGCCGCCGATGTCACGAAGGCCCTGCGTCCCGCCAGCAGGCAACTGCAAAGAGACATCAACCCGGCCGTCTACACGCGTGCCGCATTCGCCAAACGCATGGCCTCGAGCGACGCTTTCGTCGAGCGCGTATGGCAACAACCCAAGCTGTGGCTGATCGGCGACCTGGCCGATTGAAAACCTCGTCGACAGCGCATCGCCGAAGGTTTTGGACTGTCCGTCAGCGGTTACACTTGAACGTTGTTCCCATCCTGCAGGGTGATGACCATGCGCATCTGCGTCTACTGCGCCTCCAGCAACCAATCCGATCCCGTCTATCGTGAAGCCGCCTATCAGTTGGGCGAGCGGCTGGCCGACGGCGGCCATACGCTGGTCTACGGCGGCGGCTCGGCGGGATCGATGGGGGCGGTGGCCGATGGCGCGCTGTCGAAGGGCGGCGAGGTGATCGGCATCCTGCCGCGTTTCATGGCCGATCTGGAATGGGGACATCCGGGGCTGACGCATCTGGAACTGGTCGAGGACATGCGCGAACGCAAGCATCGCCTGCTGACCGGTTCGGATGCCGTGGTCGCCCTGCCCGGCGGTTGCGGCACGCTGGAGGAATTGTTCGAGGCGATCACGCTGAAGCGCCTCGGGATTTATCTCAACCCCATCGTGCTGCTGGATACGCACGGTTTCTACCAGCCACTGGACGCCTTCATGCAGCGGGTCATCGTCGAGCACTTCATGAATCCCGAGCACGCCGCCATGTGGCAACGCGTGGCCGAACCGGCCGACGTGCTGCCGGCCATCGCTGCGGCGCCTGCATGGAGCGAGGATGCGCGCAAGTATGCCGTGGTGCATGACTGACGTCATTCATGCTGCGCCCTGCACTTCCAAAACCATCCCCATCCCAGCCTTCCCCTTGAAGGGGAAGGAGCAGACGCGCGCTCTGAAATCCTCCTCGTCAAGGGGAAGGAGTAGATGCCGCACGCTCTGAAGCCGGCCGCTTGAAGGGGAAGGAGCAGACGCGCGCTCTGAAGCCCTCCCCTTCAAGGGGAGGGTTTGGGTGGGGATGGTGTTCAAGCCCCGTCGACCTCGGTCGACTCCAGCGCCGCGACCAACGCGCGCACTTCGGCTTCGTCGGTGCGTGATTCGCCAGCACGCATGTCCACGAAAGACGTGTCGATGCGGAAGCGCGAAGGCAGCATGCGCTTGGCCGAGGCATGGAATTCGCGTGCGCCGGTGGCTCTGGCCAGTGCGGCAACGTTGCCGCTGTTGACACCGGCGCCGGGCATCACCACCAGGCGTTCGCCGGCCTGCTCGACAAGCTCGCGGATCCGGGCCGCGCCGGCGACGGCATCGGATTGGCCGCCGGAAGTCAGGATGCGCTCGCATCCCAGCGCCACGATGTCTTCGAGCGCCGCATGCTGATCGGGCACCAGGTCGAAGGCGCGATGGAACGTGACGCCCATGTTGCCCGCCGCGGCCACCAGGATGCGGCACGCGGCAGGATCGACGACGCCGTCGGCATGCAAGGCTCCCACGACCACGCCGTCGCAACCAAGGGCGGCGCACATGTCGATGTCGCGCCGCATGGTTTCGATTTCCAATTCGCTGTAGACGAAATCGCCGGCGCGCGGGCGGATCAGGACGTACACCGCGATATCGAGTTTTTCGCGCGCCATGGCGATCATGGCGTGCGACGGCGTCAGCCCACCCACTTCGAGCGCGGCACACAGTTCCACGCGCGCGGCGCCGCCGGCCTGCGCGG
This sequence comes from Rhodanobacteraceae bacterium, assembly GCA_035708045.1. GTDB lineage: Bacteria > Pseudomonadota > Gammaproteobacteria > Xanthomonadales > Rhodanobacteraceae > Oleiagrimonas. The sequence goes on from DASSTF010000137.1 coordinate 2,738, forward strand.
CGCAGGCCGAGGCCACCGAATTGGCCGCCACTTCCAGGATCGCGTCGCTCATGCGCCGTAGACGCTGTGCGACGGAATCAACGCGCTCTGGTTCTGCGCGTCGCACACGGCATAGGAGAAACCCTTCTGGATGGCCCAGGCGCCCACTTCGCCCTCCTTGTTCATGGCCAGGAACGCCACCTGCAGTTCCTTGGCCGCCTTGGGCCGCTTGCCGATGATGCGCATCACCGCCTCGCGGCAGGCTTCCTGCGGCGTACGCCCCTGACGCATCAGCTCGACCACCAGAAAACTGCCGGCGTTGCGGATCACTTCCTCGCCCACGCCGGTGGAGGTGGCGCCGCCGACCTCGCCGTCCACGTACAGGCCCGCGCCGATGATCGGGCTGTCGCCGACGCGGCCGTGCAGTTTCCAGGCCATGCCGCTGGTGGTGCAGGCGCCGGCCAGGCGGCCTTTTGCGTCCACGGCGAGGATGCCGATGGTGTCGTGGTTGTCCGCGCCGCCCGGCATGCCGGCGCCGTAATCGCGCACCTCGCTGTTGATCCGCGGCTGGTAATGCGCCTTCTTCATCCACGCGTGCCACGCCTTTTCGGCCGCCGGGGTCAGCAGGTCTTCCTTGTGGAAACCCTGCTCCAGGGCGAACTGCAACGCGCCGTCGCCGGCCAGCAGGACGTGCGGCGTACGCTCCATCACCCGCCGCGCCACCGACACGGCATGGGTGACATGTTCCAGCGCGGCCACCGCGCCGCAACTGCCGTCGGCGTCCATGATGCTGGCGTCCAGGGTGACCTTGCCGTCACGATCCGGGTAACCGCCCTTGCCCACGCTGTGGTTCTTCAAATCCGCCTCGGGCACGCGCGCGCCGGCTTCCACGGCGTCCAGCGCGCTGCCGCCCCGGTTCATCACCGACCAGGCCGCATGATTCGCCGCCACGCCGAAGTCCCAGGTGGATACCACGCGCGCCATCGGGGCGGTTCCGGAACCGCCGCCGCGCGACGGCCCCGTTCCTGCCAGTGCATCGCCCACGGCCAATGCGGAAGCGCCCAGCAGCGATGCCTTGATGAATTGCCTGCGATCGGTCATGGCCCGGCTCCGTGACGGAAAAGGGCAAGTTACCACGGCTCAAGCTGGAGCCATCGCCCCTTCCAATTTGTCTTCACAGGCCCCACAGTGAAACGATCCTCATCCCCAAGGAACGCCCGGTGTCCATCCCCAGTCACGCCAAGGCCACCCCCATCAAGGGTATCGACGATCTCGTCGCCAACATCGCCGCCGGCGAAAAGCCGCGCGAAGCCTGGCGCATCGGCACCGAGCACGAAAAATTCGGCTTTTATCTGGACGACCTGAAGCCGCCGCCGTATGAGGGCGAACGTGGTATCCGTGCATTGCTCGAAGGCATTGCCGCCAAACATGGTTGGGACATCGTGCGGCAGGGCGAGCTGCCGGTGGCGCTGTCACGCAACGGCGCCTCGATCACGCTGGAGCCGGCCGGGCAACTGGAGCTTTCCGGCGCGCCGCTCGAAACCATCCACCAGACCTGTTGCGAAGTCACCTGCCACCTCGAAGAAGTGCGTTCGGTGGCCGACGCGCTGGGCATGGGCTTTCTCGGCATGGGCTTCCAGCCCAAGTGGCGGCGCGACGAGATGCCGTGGATGCCGAAGGAGCGCTACGCCACCATGCGCCGCTACATGCCCACGCGCGGCAATCTGGGGCTGGACATGATGACGCGCACCTGCACGGTGCAGGTCAATCTGGATTACGCGTCCGAAGCGGACATGGTGAAGAAGTTCCGGGTCGGACTGGCGCTGCAGCCGATCGCGACCGCGCTGTTCGCCGATTCGCCTTTCACCGAAGGCCAACCCAACGGCTACCAGAGCTACCGCTCACACGTGTGGACGGACACCGATCCGGATCGCACCGGCATGCTCGACTTCGTGTTCGCCGACGGCTTCGGTTACGCACGCTGGGTGGAGTACATGCTCGATGTGCCGATGTATTTCGTCTATCACGACGGCCAATACGTGGATGTCGCCGGACGCAGTTTCCGCGATTTCCTGGCCGACAAGTTGCCGGAGCTGCCGGGTGTCACGCCCACCATGCGCGACTGGTCGGACCATCTCACCACGGCCTTCCCCGAGGTGCGCCTGAAGCAGTTCCTGGAAATGCGCGGCGCCGACGGCGGCCCGTGGAATCGCCTGTGCGCGCTGCCGGCATTGTGGGTAGGTCTGCTGTACGACGACACGGCGCTGGACGCCGCCTGGGATCTGGTCAAGGATTTTTCCATGGAAGAACGCAACGCCCTGCGCGACGGCGTGCCGAAGCAGGCGTTGAAACTGCCCTTCCGCGGCGCCACGGTGCGCGAGCTGGCGCTGGAAACCCTGAAGATCGCCGGCCACGGACTCAAGCGCCGCGCCCGCTTGAACGACAACGGCGCCGACGAGACCATTTACCTGGAACCGCTGCTGGAGTTTGCCCTGGTCAACCAGACGCCCGCCGAACGCAAGCTGGAATTGTTCCACGGGTCTTGGCACGGCAACATCGATCCGGTGTTCCGCGAGTTTGCCTATTGACGGTGAACGTCGACCAAACCCGCCTGTTCCGGCACTTGCGCCGCAACCCGCTCGAACGTGTATGATGGCGCGTTGGTCGTTGCCTGGCTGGGTGTGGCTACGTTTTTTCGTTGCCTTGTTCATCACGAGTTTCGCGCACCGCCGAACCACCTGCTGTCTGCCTGGACGACCCGCTGCAAGTTCGACCTTGTCGCAGTTTTTGCGATCGATACATTGCATAGTGCGACCCAGCTTCCGTTACGCAGGACGTGTTTCATGGCAGCACCACAAAACGTACAAGCCGCCGATGTCGACCCGGGCACACTGGAAGTCGACGACGCGCGCATTCCGCAAGACGTACGTGAGCACTTTGGCGATTACGACAAGAAGGTAGCCGCCGTGGTCCCGGTCATCGGACTGGCCCGCGAGGAGTGGTGGCTGTTCGACGAAGAAGGCGTGCTGGTGGACGTGCTCTGCCGCCAAGCCTGAAACACCACACACCGGCTGGTTTCGCGCCGCCCCGAAACGACAAAAGGCCCGCCATGAAGCGGGCCTTTTGCATGGGCATGAAGCCCAGGGTCAGTGCTGTTCCAGACCGCGATACTTCAGCATCGGCCCGATCTTCGGATCGTGGCCCAACCAGGCCTTGTACATCGTGGCCAGGTCTTCGGTATTGCCGCGCGAAAGCACCATCTTGCGGAAACGGTCGCCGTTGGCGCGGGTCAGGCCGCCGTGGTCGAGGAACCACTGGTGCGCGTTGTCGGCCAGCATCTGCGTCCACAGGTAGGCGTAGTAGCCGGCGGAATAGCCGTTGCCCCAGATATGCATGAAGTAGCTGGAACGGTAGCGCGGCGGCACCAGGTGCGGCGGGAAGCCGTCCTTCTCCAGCGACGAGGCTTCGAACTTGTCGACGTCGGTCGGAATCCCGTCGACGCCAAGGGTGTGCCAGTTCATGTCCAGCTCGGCCGCCTCGACCAGTTCGGCCATGTTGTAGCCGGCGTTGAACAAACCGGCCTTGCGCATCTTCTTGACCAGCTCCTCGGGCATCGGCTTGCCGGTCTTGTAGTTCTTGGCATAGTGCGCGAACACCTTGGGATTGGACGCCCAGTACTCGTTGAACTGCGACGGAAACTCCACGAAATCACGCGCGGTGCTGGTACCTGAAAGCGTCGGGTACTGCTGGTCCGCGAAGAAGCCGTGCAGGGCGTGACCGAACTCGTGGAACATGGTGGTCACGTCGTCCCAGGTCAGCAACGCCGGCTGCCCGGGAGCGGGTTTGGTAAAGTTGGCGACGTTGTAGATGACCGGCTTCTGGCCCAGCAGTTTGGACTGCGTGACCAGGTTGTCCATCCAGGCGCCGCCCTGCTTGTTGTCGCGCTTGAAATAGTCGCAGTAGAACAAGCCCATCGGCTTGCCATCGGCGTCGAACACCTCGAAAACGCGCACGTCCTTCTGGTAGACGGGAATGTCGTGGCGTTCCTTGAAGGTGAGGCCGTACAGCTGGTTGGCGGCGTAGAACACGCCGTTCTTGAGCACGTTGTCGAGTTCGAAGTACGGCTTGATCTCGTCCTGGTTGATGCCGTACTTGGCCTTCTTCACTTTCTGCGCGTAGTACTCCCAGTCCCAGGGCTGGAGCTTGAAGTGCTTGCCGCTCTTGTCGATCTGGGCCTGGATGGCCGTGGCCTCGCGCTTGGCCTGGGCCACGGTGGCCGGGGCCAGCTTGCCGAGGAAATCCTCGACGTTGCCCGGCGTCTTGGCCATCTGGTTGGTCAGCTTCCAGGCCGCCCAGTTGGGGAAGCCCAGCAGCTTGGCCGTCTCGGCGCGCACCTTGGCCAGCTTCTTGATGGTGTCGCGGGTATCGTTGGCGTCGCCCTTTTCAGCGCGCGTCCACGACGCCTCGTACAGTGCCTTGCGCGTGGCGCGGTCGCTCAACTGCGCCAGCAACGGCTGCTGGGTGGTGTTCTGCAGCGGGATGACCCACTTGCCGGAAAGGCCGCGATCCTTGGCCGCCTGCGCGGCGGCATCGATTTCGGCGTCGGACAGGCCGGCCAACGCCGCCTTGTTGTCCACCACCAGGGCGCCGGTCTTGGTCGCCGCCAGCAACTTGCTGACGAACGCGGTGCTGAGCGAGGCGGCCTGCTGGTTGAGCTGTTTCAGCTTGGCCTTGTCGGCCTTGGACAGGTTGGCGCCGTGGCGCACGAAGTTATTGTAGACCACGTTGACCAGACGCAGCGATTCGGGGTCGAGCTTGAGCTGGTCGCGCTTCTCGTAGACGGCCTTGAGACGCTGGAACAACTTGTCGTTCAAGTAGACGGCGTCGTCGTTGGCCGCCAGTTTCGGCGCCATGTCCTTCTGCACCTTCTGCAACGCATCGTCAGTGTTGGCGCTGGTGACGTCGTTGAAGGCCTGCATCACCCGATCCAGCAGGGCGCCGGTCTTTTCCAATGCCACGTAGGTGTTTTCGAAGGTCGGCGGGTTCGGATTGTCGGCGATCTTTTCGACTTCGGCGAGGCGCTCGGCCATGCCCTTTTCGATGGCCGGCTGATAGTCGCTGTCCCGGATCTTGTCGAACGGCGGCGCCTGGAACGGCAGCGTGCTCCTGGTGAAGAACGGATTGGTGTGCGCGGCCTCGACCGTGGTCGCGGCGGCGTTCGGGGCGGTGGCCTGGGACGCCGACGCCTGCTGGTCGGGCGACTGGGACGAACAGGCGACCATGGTGAAGCTGGCGGCAATCATGACGGCAAGCGTGCGGGTGCGAAGCATCGTGAGGATCCTCTCGATGGTAAGGATGGCGCCACCCTGGCAGCGCCGGACAAAGAGGTCTCACTGTACTAGGGACGCTCCCGGCAAGTCCATGCGAACCGGATCAGCGCACGTCGTGCAGACGCCAGTGGTTGCCGATCAGCCATTCCAGGCGCTGCCGCAGTACACGCATCGGCAGATCGGTGGACACCTGCATGTCCACCTTGAGATCGGCCTGCGCGGCTTCGACCTCGGCCTGCGCGTCCACGGCGGCCAGGCTTTTGTCGACCTTGTCGGGATCCTCCTGCTTCAGACGCCAGCGTTCGAACAGATCCGGCGTACGCAAGGCATGCTGCAGCGCATCGGCCAGGGCGTCGGGGCTGCGCCCCTCGAAGGCAAGATCGGGATCCTTGCCACGCGCGGCGGCAAAGTCGGCGATGGAAAAATAATAGCGTTGACGGCTCATGGCGTTTTCTCCTTGAACAGGCCCCGGGAAGCTCTGATTGAGTCCACCGCCGCGGACAACGACGCGGCGGCGGACTCGGGCGACGCGCCATGCCCGACCATGCCCAGACAGGGCACGGGCAGCAGGCGGCGCAGGGTGTCGATGTTTTCTTCCGGCCGCAGCATCGCCGGATCGATGCGGTTGCCGATCCAGCCCAGCAATTCGCAGCCGTCGTCGACGATGGCGCGCGCGGACAACTGCGCATGATTGAGACAACCCAGCTTGAGCCCGACCACCAGAATCACCGGCAGTTTCAGCGTTTGCGGCAGGGCATTGGCCAAAAGCCGCGACGACAGCGGCGCCTGCCAGCCGCCGACGCCTTCGACCACGACGGTATCGGCCTGATCCGCCAGGCGCGCGTACGCCGCCTCGATCGGCTCCATCGCCACTTCGGTCCGCATCTGCCCGGCGGCGATATGCGGCGACACCGCCTCGACGAAAGCGAAGGGATTGCAATCGGCATAATCGGGACGCGGATCGCTGGCGTCGATCAACGCCAGTGCATCCTCGTTGCGCAAACCGTTGGACGTTTGCAGACAACCGCTGGCGACCGGCTTCATGCCGACGGCGCGATGCCCGTCTTCACGCAACGCGCGCAGCAATGCGCAGGACACGAAGGTTTTGCCGACCTCGGTATCGGTGCCGGCCACGAAAACACTGCGCATGTTCAATCCTGTTCTTGTTGCAAGACGGCCAGTTTCGCGCGCCCGCGCCGCGACATGATCATCGCCGCCGGCCAGATCAGAATGTAGATGTCGCCGGGAATGCCCCACGTCAAGGCGCTCGGCGCCCACACCGACAAAACCAGCGCCAGCACCAGCGACAACAGAGCCACCCCGGCAATGATCAACCAGATATGGGCGGTCGTGCCCGTATGCACACGCTCCCGTGCCGACAAGGCCAGCGCATCGGCCCGGCGCAAGGCGTAACGGTTCAACTGCACGATGATCAACGCCGTCACGGCATAACCGATGGCAAAGATCACATACAACGCACAGATGTCGCCGACGCCATCGAATGTCACCAGCGGATGCGTCGCCAACACGCCGCCGCTCAAGCCGTCAATGGCCAGCGCGAACATCATGCGCAACGGGTAGACGTACAACAGCACCATGAACACCAGCGCCAGACTCAGGCGGATGGTGTAACCATCCTCCAGCCCGAAACGCTGCGACCATTGCCGGTGTTCCTGCCAGATCAGGGTGATGACGACGAAGCTGGCGGCAAAGGCCGGCACTCCGCGCATGGCGTCGACGAGTTCGGCCACCGAATGCGGCATGCTGCCGACGGATACCACCAGCAAGGTGACGGCAAAGGCAAAGGCCGCGTCGACGAAGGCTTCCATGCGCGTCGGCTGCGCCCCACGAATCCGAAAACCCTGACCGTCGTATTCACGCTCGACCGTCCCGGCTTCACGGGGCGGCGCGACCTCTACCATGGGGGCAGACGTTGTCTCGGACATGGGAGGATAATAAGCGTTCCGCAAAACGAATGCCGCCATGTTTCACGCCCACGCCCTTTCCACCGAATCCAAATCCGCCGCTTACACCGAACTGGCCGCACAGGCCCGCGCCCTGCTCGAAGGCGAGCGCGACCTGATCGCCAACGCCGCCAACTTCGCCGCTCTGGTGTTCCACGCCCTGCCCGATCTCAACTGGGCCGGCTTCTACCTGTTCGACGGCACCGAACTCGTCGTCGGTCCGTTCCAGGGCCAGCCCGCGTGCATCCGCATCGCCCTCGGCAAGGGCGTGTGCGGCATCGCCGCCGAGTCGCGTGAAACCCAGGTGGTGGCCGACGTCAATGCGCATCCCAACCACATCTTCTGCGACTCCGCCTCGCGCTCGGAAATCGTGGTGCCGCTCACGCGCGCCGACGGTTCGCTGCTGGGTGTGTGGGATGTGGATAGCCCGCATACCGGGCGTTTCGACGAAGACGACCGCATCGGGATGGAGGCGCTCTGCCAGGTATTCATGGGGGCAGTGGCGAGGGACGAGGGATGAGTAGCGAGGGTGCATGAACGCGGGCTGCGACTTGCCCCATAGCTCCAAAGCCGGCGCGTCGTGCCGCTCCAGGCTCTTGTCCGACACCTCGACGAAGACGACCGCATTGGGATGGAAGCGCTCTGCCAGGTATTCATGGGGGTAGTGGCGAGGGACGAGGGGCGAGTAGCGAGGGCGCATGAACGCGGGCTGCGGCTTGCCCCATAGCTCCAAAGCCAACGCGTAATGCCGCTCCAACTCTTGTCCGACACCTCGACGAAGACGACCGCATCGGGATGGAAGCGCTCTGCCAGGTATTCATGGGGGCAGTGGCGAGGGACGAGGGGCGAGTAGCGAGGGCGCAGGAACGCGGGCTGGCTTGCCCCATAACTCCAAAGCCAGCGCGTAATGCCGCTCCAGGCTCTTGTCCGACACCCGCAAATATCACTCGGCCCATGCTTTTTGCGCCCCCACTACCCGTCCCCAGGCCCCAAACCAGCGCCCTCGTTACTCGCTACTCGCCCCTCATCCCTCACCACCCAAAAACCCCATCACCGCCGCACGCGCTTCGTCCACGCCGGTGCCGGCATGCGACGAAAAAGCCTGCATCGTCGCCGACCAGCCTTCGTCGGCGCAGAGCTTGCGCGCGGCCTGCAGGGCCGCCGCCGCCTGGCCCCGCGACAATTTGTCCGCCTTGGTCAAAAGCAGGTGGCAGGCGAGGCCGGTGGACGCGCAAAAATCCAGCATCATGCGGTCGAACTCCTTGAGCGGATGGCGGATGTCGGCGATCAACACCACGCCGCGCAAGCTGCGTCGCTGATGCAGGTAGGCATCGATTTCGCTGCGCCAGTGGGCGCGCAATTTTTCCGGCACCTTGGCATAGCCGTAACCCGGCAAATCCACCAACCGCGCGTCTTCGCCGAGGTCGAACACCACCATTTGCTGGGTGCGGCCCGGCGTGCGCGAGGTGCGCGCCAGCGCCTTGCGGCCGGTCAGGGCGTTGAGCGCGCTGGACTTGCCGGCGTTGGAACGCCCGGCAAAAGCCACCTCGGCGCCGCGGTCGGGAGGCAATTGGTTCAGCTGGTGGGCGGCAAGCACGAAGCGTGCACCCTGCAAGGGATTGGAGGGCATGGGCGGTTTGACCGGTCGTGGGTGGACAGTGATAATCCGATGGATTCGGCATTGTGCCGCATACGCAGCATTCACTTTCGGGAGACAGTGTATGAGTTTTCGGCGTGTTGTAGTTTTCGCCGCCGCGCTCGCCGCCGGTGCAGCCATGGCGCAGGACGCCCCGACACAGCCGGCGACTCCGGCATCGGCCACCAGCAGCGCGCAAGCCGCGCCCGCCGCTTCGGCCCCGGCCAGCGCCGCCTCCGGCGCGGTGGCCGCCGAGATGGGTCCACTGTCGGGCGATGCCAAGGCCGGCCAGGCCAAGGCCGCCGTGTGCGGCGCCTGCCACGGGTCCGACGGCAACTCGAGCATGGCGCAGTACCCCAAGCTGGCCGGCCAGAACGAGCATTACATCGTCGAGCAGCTGAAACACTTCAAGAGCGGCCAGCGCAAGAACCCGATCATGATGGGCATGGCCGCGCCGCTGTCCGTCAAGGACATGCACGACATCGCCGCCTATTTCGCCAGCCAGAAGGTCACGCCGGGCGTCGCCGACGAAGCCTTGGTCGGCCCCGGCGGCACACTGTATCGCGAGGGCGACGCCAAGCACGGCATTCCCGCTTGCATGTCCTGCCACGGCCCGGACGGTCGCGGCAATCCGGGAGCGCCCTATCCGCAGCTCGCCGGCCAGCATGCCGACTATGTGCAGCAGGTGTTGACGGCCTGGCACGACGGCGACACCTGGGGCACCAGCAAGCATGCGCAGATCATGCCCTCGATCGCCAGGAAGCTGACCAAGAAGGACATCCTCGCCGTGGCCAGCTACATCGAGGGATTGCACACCAACACCGAGGCCACCGCCTCCAAGTAAGGCGCGTCGGCGGATCGATGCATCAAAAGGTTTCGTCATGATCAAACGTCTTCTGCTCCTCGCTCCGCTGGCCCTCGCGCTGACCGCCTGCAGTTCCGGCAACGACGGCACACCGCCGGCGGCGCCCACCGCTGCCGCCACCACCGCGCAGACGGCGCCGACGCCGGCATCGACCGCGCCGGCCACGACGACTTCCCCGACGCCGGCCACGCCGGCCAGCGTCGCTGCCCCGTCAACCGATGCATCCACCGCCGACGCGTCCGCCGACACCCAGACCGCATCCTCCGGCATGGACGCGGCAGCCAAGGCCTCCATGGTCAAGGCCGCCCACGATTTCGTCGACAACGGCCAGTGGGTCGAGGGCAAAAACTACTTCGTGATCGAGCCGCAGCAGCCCAAGGTCAGCGACACCGACAAGGTGGAAGTGGTCGAGGTGTTCTCCTACGGCTGCCCGGCCTGCAACCAGGCGCACAAGATCATCGACAAGCTGCG
>DASSTF010000138.1:0-14590 GCA_035708045.1 Rhodanobacteraceae bacterium
TTCGCGGAGCATGCCACGGTGCCGGTGATCAACATGGAAACCATCACCCATCCCTGCCAGGAACTGGCGCATGCGCTGGCCCTCAAGGAGCATCTTGGCGATCTCGAAAAGCGGAAATACGTGCTGACCTGGACGTACCACCCGAAACCGCTCAACACCGCCGTGGCCAATTCCGCATTGCTGATCGCCACCAAGCTGGGCATGGACGTGACCCTGCTGTGCCCGACTCCCGAATTCGTGCTGGACGAGCGCTTCATGCAGGCCGGCCACGAGAATGCAAAAGCCAGCGGCGGTTCGCTCACGGTCAGCCACGACATCGAAGAAGCCTATGCCGGCGCCCACGTGGTCTACGCCAAGAGCTGGGGCGCGCTGCCGTACTTCGGGCGCTGGGACGAGGAAAAGCCCATCCGCGAGGCGCACCGGCATTTCACCGTCGATGCGCAGAAGATGGCGCTCACCGACCACGGATTGTTCAGCCACTGCCTGCCATTGCGGCGCAACATCCAGGCCACCGACGCGGTGATGGATGCGCCGTATTGCATCGCCATCGACGAAGCCGAGAACCGCCTGCACGTGCAGAAAGCGGTGATGGCATCCTTGCTCGAACCACGCTGAGAATTGCCGCCATGTATCTGCCCAAAGCCTTCAAGGAAACGCATCTCGACGCCCTGCATGGACTGATCCGCGCCTGCCCGTTTGCCACCGTGGTGACGCGGATGGCGGCGGGCCTCGATGCCAATCATCTGCCGTTCGAGCTGGTCGACGGCATGCTGCACGGCCACGTGGCGCGCGGCAACGATCTGGCGACACTGGATGGCGCCGAAGTGCTGGTCATTTTCCGCGGCCCGCAAGGCTACATCAGCCCGAACTGGTACCCGACCAAGCACGAAACCGGCCGCGAGGTGCCCACCTGGAACTATGCCGTGGTGCACGTGCACGGTCATCTGAAAGTGATCGAGGATGCCGCGTGGATGCGCACGCTGCTCGCACGCCTCACCGATCGCCACGAAGCGATCGAGCCGCAACCATGGAAAGTCACCGATGCCCCGGAAGACCACATCGAAAAATCGCTGCGCGCCATCGTGGGGCTGGAAATCGACATCGAGCGCATCGAGGGCAAGTTCAAGCTGAGCCAGAACCACCCCGAACGCAACCGTCTGGGCGTGATCGCCGGTCTGCACCGGCGCGGCGGCAGTGGCGATGCGGCACTGGCCGACCTGATGGCCCGGCAAGAGGAGTCCAACGCATGAACCGCAAGCATCGCTATCGCGTCGACGTGGCGTGGACAGGCAATCGCGGCAGCGGCACGTCCGGCTACCGCGACTATGCCCGCGACCACGTCATCCGCATCGACGGCAAACCGGAGCTGGCCGGCTCGTCCGACGCCGCCTTCCGCGGCGATGCCGCGCGGCACAATCCGGAAGACATGCTGGTGGCCGCGTTGTCGTCCTGTCACATGCTGGCCTACCTGCACATGGCGACCGTTGCCGGCGTGGTGGTGACGGCCTACGAAGATGCCGCCGAAGGCACGATGGTCACCGAGGGCGACGGCGGTCATTTTGACGAAGTGGTGCTGCGTCCGACAGTCACCATCCACGCCGACAGCGATCCCGACAAGGCGTTGGCCGCGCACGAGGACGCGCACCATGCCTGCTTCATCGCCAACTCCGTCAATTTCCCGGTGCGCTGCGAGCCGCGCATCGTCATGGAATCAGGCCATCTCCGTTCGCCCTGAGCGTAGGCCCGCAGGGCCGAAGTCGAAGGGCATCCCCGGAGAGCACTTCGACTCCGTTTGCTGCGCAAACTACGCTCAGTGCGAACGGAAATTTTTCGTTTTTACCCACACCCACACCCCGTCGCGCTTCATCCATCCGGAACACCCTCATGTCGAACGCTTCCCCGAGTCCCGCCACCAAAAACATCGTTCTCGCCTTTTCCGGCGGCCTCGACACCAGTTTCTGCGTGCCCTGGCTCAAGGAAAAGGGCTGGGCCGTTCACACCGTGTTTGCCGACACCGGCGGCGTGGACGACGAGGAGCGCGCCTTCATCGAAAACCGTGCGCACGAACTGGGCGTGGCCAGCCACGTCACCGTCGATGGCGGTCCGGCGTTGTGGCAGCACTTCGTCAAGCCATTCGTGTGGGCGGGCGAGGGTTATCAGGGCCAGTATCCGCTGCTGGTGTCCGACCGCTACCTGATCGTGGAAGCCGCATTGAAACGCGCCGCCGCATTGGGCACCAGGGCCATCGCGCACGGCTGCACCGGCATGGGCAACGACCAGGTGCGTTTCGATCTGACCGTGAAGGCGCAGGGCGACTGGCATATCGTGGCGCCGATCCGCGAAATCCAGAAGGAACACACCGAAACCCGTGCCTACGAACAGGCGTTTCTGGAAGAGCGCGGCTTCGGTGTGCGCAGCAAGCAGCAAAGCTACACCATCAACGAAAACCTGCTCGGCGTGACGCTGTCCGGCGGCGAGATCGATCAATGGCAAGCGCCGGGCGAGGGCGCACGCGGCTGGTGCAAGCCGCCAGCCGAATGGCCGTCCAAACCGTTGCGCGTGGCGATCAGCTTTGAGCGCGGTGAAGCCATTTCGTTGGACGGCGAAAAGATGCCCGGCGACAAGTTGCTGGCGAAACTCAATGCCCTGTTCGCGCCGTACGGCGTGGGTCGCGGCCTGTATACCGGTGATACCACCATCGGTCTCAAGGGACGCATCGTGTACGAGGCTCCGGGCCTGGTCTCGCTGTTGACCGCGCACCGTGCATTGGAAGAAGCCGTGCTGAGCAAGCAGCAGAACCGCTTCAAGCCAACCGTTGCGCGGCAGTGGGTGGAGCTGGTTTATGAAGGTTTCTTCCGCGACCCGCTGAAGGCCGATCTCGAAGCCTTTCTCGCCTCCAGCCAGCAGATGGTCAACGGCGTCGTCACGCTGGAAACGCATGGCGGCGCAGTGCATGCCGTGGCCGTCGACTCCAGGCACATTCTCCGTGCCAAGGACGCCACGTATGCGCAATCGGCCGACTGGGGCGTGGAAGAAGCCGAAGGTTTCATCAAGCTGTTCGGCATGAGTTCGACGCTGTGGGCCGAAGTGAATCGGAGCCATAACTCATGAGCACCCGGCTTTGCTCCCCTCTCCCGTCGGCAGAGGGACTGGGGGTGAGGGTTCGGGTTTGCCGAAAACTTTCGCTCCGAGCATACCCTCACCCTCCTTCGACAAGCTCAGGACAGGCCAAGCCCTCTCCCGACGGGAGAGGGGCTCCAGTGCGCGGAGCGACAGTATGAACGCGTTACTGCGGAGCGCACTGCAACATCTGGAAAATCTGGTTGGCTTCGATACACGCAATCCGCCACGCGTCATCGGGACAGATGGCATTTTCGATTACCTGCGCGCGCAGTTGCCGGATTTCGACATCACCGTGACCGATCATGGAGCCGGTGCGGTGTCGATGCTGGCGGTACGCGGCAGACCGCGACTGCTGTTCAACGTGCACCTGGACACGGTGCCGGCGGCGCCGGCGTGGAGTCGCGATCCACATGAATTGCTGGTGACCGACGATCGGGCGATAGGTCTTGGAGCTTGCGACATCAAGGGCGCAGCGGCCGGTTTGCTGGCCGTTGCGCAAGCCACCGACAGGCCCATGGCCATGCTTTTCTCCACTGACGAAGAGGCCAACGATGCCCGCTGCATCCAGGCTTTCCTCGAATCCCATCCCCCTCTACCTTCGGGAGAGGGGAGTTTCAAAGCGGTGATCGTGGCCGAGCCCACGCGGGCGCGTGCCGTGCTGGCCCATCGCGGCATCCAGTCCGCGTGCATGCGCTTTCATGGCACGGCCGGCCACGCGTCGGCCGAACAGGAGCCGGGCGACAGCGCCCTGCATCAAGCCGTCGAATGGGGCCATGCCGCACTCGGTTTCGTGGCTGCGCAGGCGAATCATTTTTTTGGCGGATTGCATGGTTTGCGCTTCAACATCGGCCGTATCGAAGGCGGTATCAAGGCCAACGTGATCGCTCCCGAAGCCGAGCTGCGTTTCAACATGCGCCCACTGCCGGACATGGATCCGGACGGATTGCTGGCGCAGTTCCGCGACATGGCGTTGCCGGGCACGCATCTGGAAGAAACCTTCCGCGGTCCGGCCCTGCCTGCCGGTGATCCGGCGCAAACGGAGGCGCGCTGGCATGAAGCCAGGGCACTGGCCGATGAACTCGGATTTCCCATCGGCAACGCGGTCGATTTCTGGACCGAGGCGGCCAGGTTTTCCGCCGCCGGCTATGCCACGTTCGTGTACGGGCCGGGCGACATCGCCCAGGCGCACAGTGCCGGCGAATGGGTGGCGCTGGAACAACTGGCGGATTACGCCGTATCCATCCACTACGTGGTCGAGGCAGGGCAGGCATGAACGTGCATTCGGAATGGCATACCCGCCAGATCATCGTGCGCCTGCTGTCGGGCATGGGCGGTGCGCGCGAAATCCAGCAATACCTCAAGCGTTTTTCACAACTGGATGCGCGGCGTTTTGCCGTCGTCAAGGTCGGCGGCGCGGTGCTGCGCGACGATCTGGAGGCGCTGACCTCATCGCTGGCGTTCCTGCAGCAGGTGGGTTTGACGCCGGTGGTGGTGCATGGCGCGGGCCCGCAACTGGATGCGGCCCTGGCGGAAGCCGGCATCAGCAAGCGTTCGGTCAACGGTTTGCGCGTCACCACGGCGGAAACGCTGAATGTGGCGCGACGCGTATTCCACCGCGAAAACCTGCGCCTGGTGGAGGCGCTGCATGCCATGGATACGCGCGCCACCTCGGTGGTGTCCGGCGTGTTCAACGCCAGTTACGTCGATCGCGAAAATTGCGGGCTGGTCGGCAAGGTGGACAGTGTGGATCTCGCGCCGATCGATGCCAGCCTGCGCCTGTCCTCGATTCCGGTCATCGCCAGCCTGGGCGAAACCGTCGACGGGCAGATTCTCAACGTCAATGGCGACGTCGCCGCGCAGGCTCTTGTGCAAGCGCTGCAACCCTACAAGATCGTGTTCCTGACCGGCACCGGCGGCCTGCTCGATGGCGAGGGCCGGATCATCGACTCGATCAACCTCAGCAGCGAATACGACCATCTGATGGCGCAGGATTGGCTGCACGGCGGCATGCGTCTGAAACTCGAACAGGTGGCCGAACTGCTGGACAAGCTGCCGCTGTCCTCGTCGGTATCGATCACGCGGCCGTCCGAACTGGCCAGGGAGCTGTTCACCCACAAGGGCTCCGGCACGCTGGTGCGCCGGGGCGAAAAGGTGCTGCGCCTGGAAACCTGGGACGAGGTGGATTGCGAACGCATGCGTGCATTGATCGAATCGAGTTTCGGCCGTGCCCTGGTGGCGGATTACTTCGAGCGCACCCGGCCCTACAGGATCTACGTGAGCGAAAACTATCGCGCTGCGATGATCCTCACCTGGGAAGATGGCCTGCCGTACCTGGACAAGTTCGCCGTGCTGGACGAGGCGCAGGGCGAAGGCCTCGGGCGTGCCGTGTGGCAGGTCATGCGCGAGGAGAATCCGCGCCTGTTCTGGCGTTCGCGCCACGGCAACGCGGTCAATGCCTTCTATGACGCCGAGTCCGAAGGTTGCCTGAAACAACCAAGATGGAAGGTGTTCTGGTACGGCCTGGATGGCGATTTCGACACGATTGCCCGTTGCGTCGCACACTGTGAGCAACGCCAACCCACCTTGATCGGATAGCGCATGAGCGATTTTCTTTCTCCCGTCACGCTTGAAGGCCGGCACGTCGCGCTTGAGCCGCTGACCCGTGAACATGTGCCGGCATTGCGCCTTGCCTGTGCGGACGGCGACCTGTGGAAGTTGTGGTATGCCTCGGTACCGACGCCGGATGACATGGCGGCGTACGTGGACAAGGCGTTGGCCATGCAGTCCGCGGGCACGGCCCTGCCGTTTGCCGTGCGCCTGAAATCCTCCGGAGACATCGTGGGGTGCACGCGACTCTATGATGCCGATGCCGCCCATCGCCAGCTCACGATCGGTTACACCTGGTATGCCGCCAGCGTGCAACGTTCGGCCGTGAATACCGAATGCAAATGGCTCTTGCTGAGCCATGCCTTCGATACGCTCAAGTGCATCCGCGTGGCATGGTGCACGCATTGGCTCAACCAGCGCAGCCGTGCCGCCATCGAGCGGCTTGGCGCAAAACAGGAAGGCGTGCTGCGCAACCATCGTATCCTGCCCGACGGCAGCTATCGCGACACCGTGATGTATTCCGTCATCGAATCGGAATGGCCGGCGGTGAAACGGCATCTGGCTTTCAAACTGGAACGGAACGACGAAGTATGAGCGACAGGAAAACCATCGGCATCGTAGGCGCACGCGGCCACACCGGCGCCGAGCTGATTCGCATGATCGCGAAGCATCCCGCGCTGGAACTCGCCTTCGTGTCCTCGCGCGAACTGGACGGCCAGCGTGTGGCCGACCACAACGATGCCTACGCGGGCGATCTGCGCTACGAAAGACTGGATCCGGAAGCGGTGGCCGGCAAGCGCGCCGACGTGGTGATCCTGGCGTTGCCCAACGGCAAGTCCGATCCATACGTGTTCGCCATCGACGCAACGAAATCGGAGACGTTGATCCTCGATCTTTCCGCCGACCATCGTTTCGACGAGGACTGGTACTACGGCCTGCCGGAACTGACGCGCGATCATTGGCGTGGCGAGAGGCGCATCAGCAATCCCGGTTGCTATGCCACCGCCATCCAGCTGGCGGTCAAGCCGCTGAAGGATTTGTTGGCCGCGCCGCCGGTATGCTTCGGCGTGTCCGGTTATTCAGGCGCCGGCACGATGCCGTCGGACAGGAACGATCCCGACAAATTGCGCGACAACCTCATACCCTACGCGCTTGCGGGTCACGGACACGAACGCGAGGCGGCTTTCCAGCTCGGCCTGCCGGTGGAATTCATGCCGCACGTGGCACCGCATTTCCGCGGCCTGACCGTGACCTGCAATCTGTACCTGTCGCGCCTGCTCACGCAGGCGGACGTGCAGCAACGTTTCCATGCCGCCTATGATGGCGAACCACTGGTCAAGGTGCGGGACGACGGGGCACCCTGGGTCAACCAGGTCGCTTGCCGGCATCATGCCGAGATCGGCGGTTTCACGCTGTCCGCCGATGGCCGCCGCGTGGTGGTGATCGCCGTGCTGGACAATTTGCTCAAAGGGGCGGCGACGCAGGCGATGCAGAATGTCAATCGGGCGATCGGGGTGGATGAGTTTGCGGCGATCCCATTGACAGGGACGAGGGACGAGTAGCGAGGGCGAAGGATGTATGACCTGTCATAACTGACGAGCTGGCGCCCTCGCTACTCATTACTCGCCCCTCGTCCCTTTTTGGAGAAGACCAATGAGTCAGCCACTCTGGCACAAGAAAGACACCCGCATCGACCCCCGCATCATGCGCTTCATGGCCGGCAACGACGTCCTGCTGGATCGTGAATTCTTCCTGCACGACATCACGGCCAGCAAGGCGCACGTCGAAGGGCTGGCGCGCATCGATGTCATCGGCAGCGACGAGGCGCGGTCCCTGCTGCACGAGCTGGATGCGCTGGCGGAGGATTTCCGGCGCGGCACTTTCGTGCTCGACGAACGTTACGAGGACGGTCATTCCGCCATCGAGGCGCGCCTGACCGAACGCCTTGGCGATGCCGGTCGGCGCGTGCATACGGGGCGCAGCCGCAACGACCAGGTCCTCGTGGCGATGCGTCTTTGGCTGAAGGAAAAGTTGGCCGAGCTGGTCGCGACCTGCATCGACATTGCCGGTGTGTGTCTTGATAATGCGTCGGCCGAATCCCTGCCGTTGCCGGGCTACACGCATCTGCAGCGCGCCGTCGTGTCGTCCACGGCGATGTGGTTTGCCGGTTTCGCCGAAGGCTTCATCGACGACGCGCAACGCGCACGCGATACCCTGGCGTGGATCGACGCCAACCCGCTCGGCACCGCCGCGGGTTATGGCGTCAATCTGCCGCTGGATCGCGACTACACCACGCAGGCGCTGGGTTTTTCGCGCATGCAGGTCAGCCCGGTGTATGCGCAGTTGTCGCGCGGCAAGTTCGAGCTGGCGGCGCTGGATGCGCTGGCTTCGGCACTGCTCGATCTGCGTCGTCTGGCCTGGGACTTGTCGCTGTTCACCACGACCGAATTCGATTTCGTGCACCTGCCGGACGAATACACCACCGGCAGTTCCATCATGCCCAACAAGCGCAACCCGGACGTGGTGGAATTGATGCGCGCCAGTTACGCGACAGTCGCCGCCGCACGGGTGGAAATCGAACAACTGCTGTCCCTGCCGTCCGGCTATCAGCGCGATCTGCAGATCAGCAAGGGCTCGATCTGGCACGGTTTCACGCACGGCCTGTCCGCGCTGGCCTTGACGCCGGATCTGCTGCGCGGCATGCATTGGAATGCGCAGGTCATGGAGGATGCTATCGAGCCATCCATGTACGCCACGGACGTGGCCATCGAACAGGCCGTGGCCGGTGTGCCGTTTCGCGACGCCTATCGCGCGGCCGCCGAATCGATCGGCTCCGCAGGCAACGGACGCACGCCCCGGCAAAGCCTGAATGAGCGCGTGTCGCCGGGCGGCGCCGGACAGCCGGGGGTTGAAATCCTGCGTGCGCGCCTCAAGGCCTTGAAGGGTGGCACGAGATAACACGGAAACGCATTGACCCGTACACGCAATTTCAGCGAACAAGAAGTACCCACCTGGCAGCGCGCGGTGCTGAAAGTGGGCAGCAGTCTTCTGGCTGGCGAGAATGGCGAGTTGAGTACGCAGCATGTACTTGGCCTGGCGCAATTCATCGCTTCCAGCCATGCCGAGGGGCGCGAGATCGTTCTGGTGTCTTCCGGCGCCGTGACCGCCGGAAGGCTGATGCTCAACCGGCACGAAAAGCTCGACGCCAGCCATGCCGAACGCCAGGCCATGGCCGCGTTGGGCCAGGCCCAGACCATCGCCTTGTGGCAACGCCTGTTCGATCAGCCGCTGGCCCAGGTGCTGCTCACCCACGACGACCTGCGCAACCGGCGCCGCTATCTCAATGCGCGCGCGACGCTGCAGGAACTGCTGCGTCACGGCGCCTTGCCGGTCGTCAATGAAAACGACACCGTGGCGGTCGATGAATTGACCCTCGGCGACAACGACAATCTGGCCGCCATCGTGGCCGGCCTGATCGACGCCGACCTGCTGCTGATCGCCACCGACATCGAAGGCCTTTATTCGGCCAACCCGCGCATCGACCCGAATGCCGAGCCCATCGACGAGGTCATCGAACTGACTCCCGAGATCATGGCCATGGCCGGCATGGCCGGAAGCGTGCACGGTACCGGCGGCATGCGCACCAAACTGGAAGCGGCGCAGAAGGCCGCCCAGGCAGGCATCGACACCATTCTTTTCAACGGCCGCGACGCCGACATCGCGCGTCTGCTGACGCACGGCAAGGTGCGCGGCACGCGCCTGCGCAGCACGTCCACCAAGTTGCAGGCGCGCAAATACTGGTTGCGGCACATGCCGGCGGTGCCTGGTTGCATCCGTGTCGATGCCGGCGCCGCACGCGCCATCTGCGAAGAGGGCGCTTCATTGCTGCCGACCGGCGTGGTCGGCGCCGAAGGCGAGTTCCAGCGCGGCGACATGGTGGAGATCGTCACCGCCGACGATTCCCTGTGCATCGCCCGTGGCATCAGCCAGTACGGCGCTGCCGAAATCAACCTCATCCAGGGCTGCCATACCAGCGACGTCGAAGCGTGTCTTGGTTACAGCTATGGCGATTCGGTGGTGAGCCGCGACGACCTTGCCACCGTCACCAACAGCCCCGAAAACCTGATGGAAGGAGACAGTTCCAATGAACGTGCGTGAGATTGCCATCGAGTGCAGGAAGGCTGCCGTCGCGGTGGCCGAACTCGACACCCGGGCCAAGAACACACTGCTCAACGCCATGGCCGACGAACTGGAAGCGCAGGCCGACAAGGTGCTGGCGGCCAATGCCGAAGACATGCAGGCGGCACGCGAAGCCGGCACGGACGAAGCCTTTCTCGACCGCCTTGCGCTGGACGAAAAACGTCTCCAGGGCGTGGCCGATGCCCTGCGCTACGTGGCCAGTCTGCCCGATCCGGTGGGGCAGGTCACGCACAGCGAAACCTCCGACAAGGGTTTCACCATCGAACGCGTGCGCATTCCGCTGGGCGTGATTTCGATGATCTACGAGGCGCGCCCCAACGTCACCGCCGATGCGGCCGCGCTGTGCCTGAAGGCCGGCAACGGGGTCATCCTGCGTGGCGGCTCCAAGGCCATCCGCTCCAACAAGGCCATCGCCGCCTGCCTGCGCAAGGCGCTCGTGGATGCCGGCTTGTCCGAATACACCGTGGTGCTGATGGAAGACCTGAGCCGCGAGGCCATGCTGGAGCTGATGCAGCTGACCGACATCGTCGATCTCATCATCCCGCGCGGCGGCGAAGGCCTGATCCGCTTCGTCACCGAAAATGCGCGCGTGCCGGTCATCAAGCACTACAAGGGCGTGTGTCATTTGTACGTGGACAAGGCCGCCGATCTCGACAAGGCCGTGGATCTCGCCATCGACGGCAAATGCACGCGCCCGGCCGCCTGCAACTCCATCGAAAACCTGCTGGTGCACGCCGACGTCGCCGGTACCTTCCTGCCACGCGTGACGAAGGCCTTGCGCGAGCGTGGTGTGGAACTGCGCGGCGATGAACGTTCGCGCGCCATCGTGCCGGACATGAAACCGGTCACGGATGAGGATTACGCCACCGAATTCCTGGCTCTGGAACTGGCCGTACGTGTCGTCGACGACGTGGACGACGCCATCGCCCACATCCGCCAATACGGATCCGACCACACCGAAGTCATCGCTACCGAAGACGCCGCCACCGCCAACCAGTTCGTGCACGCCCTGCGCTCGGCCGTGGTCATGGTCAACACCTCCTCACGCTTCAGCGACGGCGGCGAACTTGGCCTCGGCGCCGAAATCGGCATCTCCACCACCCGCCTCCACGCCTACGGCCCCATGGGTGCCGACGCACTCACCATCGAACATTTCGTGTTGCGCGGGCATGGCGAAGTGCGGCATCCCGAAAGTCGTGCGGCAGAAGGATAAAGCCGAACAAGTACCTGATTCAGTTGGGCATTGTTAGCCGGATTTCTGAAATATCCGCATCAAGGAGTTGTAGGGCTCGGTGATATCGAAGTAGATCTCCTTGTGATCTTCCGAAGAATTTACAACTTCGATTTTGTCGTAGTAATGCCCGTTTTTCATCAATAGAGCTTGCCGTACCTTGTGGTAGGTCGGGTAGTGCCGGGACAGCCATTTATCCTCGGCCTTGATCCCGGCGGCGTCGCTGTCGGCATGAATTACAACGGCCCGCACCATGCTGCTTCCATCTCGCGATGCAACTGCCAAAGATGCAGATTGTCGAACATGACTGGTCGAACAACCCGCGAAGAGGGCACACCCGAGAACTATCGCCAAGCCGTATCGCATTACATTCCCCTTGTGTAATTCAATGTCTGAATTCAGTGATGAATCGCCCGAGCTGTTCCGTTTAGTCAGGCCGCAGCTAATCGAAGCTTGCTCACGTTGTGCAGATTAACGTGTTGGCGGGCCATCCACAGGTCGTACGCATCCTGCATGATTAGCCAACTTTCCGGGCTGCGACCAAGTGCCTTAGAGAGGCGCAGTGCCATTTCAGGCGTGACGCGACTGGAACCATTAAGCACGCGGCTCAACGTAGAAGTAGCGACCCCAAGCTTGTTGGCAAGCTCCCGCCCACTGATATTGTTGGGCTCAAGGTAAACGCCGGAAATGAATTCGCCAGGGTGAGGGGGATTGTGCATGCTCATTAGTGATAGTCCTCATAGTTCAACACGTAAACGTTCCCGTCCTTGAACTCGAAGGTGAGACGCCAGTTGCCATTGACGGAAATTGACCAGCGTCCTTTCATGGCTCCCTTCAGTGGGTGAAGCCTGAAACCAGAAATATCCAAGTCCTCGATAACCTGGGCTGTATCGAGCGCCGAGAGCTGAAGGCGCAGTCGCTTGGCGTGGCTCGATTGAATGCCGGAGGCGCTGCCTGTTTCGAAGAAGCGACGAAGGCCCTTGTGTCGGAAGGACTTTATCATGCGGCAAATGTATCATGTTGCGCATCACGCAGCAAGTGATGCGATGCGAGTTGGTCGCATATCGGCCGAGGTTTGGGAGCCACGCCCAAGGTACGACTTGATCAAACTGTCGGTATTGTTTCCTTTGAGCGTGCGCGAACCTTTTGCTGCGGGTAGTGTCCGCTTCTACGAGCAAGTGCTTCAGGCGATGGTGTCGTGCCAGGTCTTGACGGCTTCGGTCAGGCCCAGGCAGTCGCCGTAGCGGTTGTACATGGGCGTGGGGGCGATGCGGATGACGTCGGGTTCGCGCCAGTCGCCGATGATGCCGTGGGCGGTGAGGTAGTCGAACAGTGCACGGCCGCGTTCGCGTCCGCCGATGACGCGGATCGACAATTGCGCGCCGCGCCGTTCGGGGTCGCGCGGCGTGGCGATGTCGAGGATGCCGGCCAGTTGCGTGTCCACCAGCCATTCCAGATAGCCGGTCAGGTCGAGGGACTTGGCGCGCAGGCGCGACATGCCGGCGCGGTGGAATTGTTTCAGCGAAATGCGCAACGGCGCCAGCGCCAGGATCGGCGGGTTGGAGAGCTGCCAGCCATCGGCGCCGGCAGTCGGCACAAACTCCGGGCCCATCTGGAAACGCGTGGCCTTGTCGTGACCCCACCAGCCGGCGAAGCGCGGCAGCTCGGCCTGGGCGTGGCGTTCGTGCACGAATGCGCCGCCGACGGCGCCGGGGCCGGCGTTGAGGTATTTGTAGCTGCACCACACGGCGAAATCGGCGCCGCTGTCGTGCAGTTGCAAGGGCAGGTTGCCGACGGCGTGGGCGAGGTCGAAGCCGACCACGCAACCGTGGCGATGCGCCAGTTCGCTGATGGCCTTGAGGTCGAAGGCCTGTCCGTTGCGGTATTGCACGCCCGGCAACATCACCAGCGCGGCGCGCGAACCGTGTTCGGCCAGTGCGTGTTCGATGGCGGCCATGGACAGGGTGCCGTCGGCCTCGTCGCCTTCCAGTTCGATCAGGTCGCGCTCGGGATCGAATCCGTGGAAGCGGATCTGCGAGGCCAGCGCGTAGCGGTCGGTGGGAAACGCGCCGGCTTCCATCAGGATGGCCGGGCGTTCGGCGGTGGGCCGGTAGAAGCTCACCATCATCAGATGCAGGTTGACGCCCAGCGTGTTCATGGCGACCACTTCGCCGGGTTGTGCGCCGACCACTTCGGCCAGATGGTCGCGCACGTATTCGTGGTAGGTCATCCACGGCAACTCGCCATGGAAGTGGCCTTCGACACCCAGCCGGCTCCAGTCGTCGAGTTCGGCGAGGACGGCCTCGCGCACGCCCCGCGGCTGCAGTCCCAGCGAATTGCCGCAGAAGTACAGCGAATCGCCGCCGGCATGCGGCGGGATCAGGAATTCGTCGCGGAAATGGCGCAGCGGATCGGCGGCATCACGGGCACGGGCCCAGTCGGGAGAGGCTTGGTAGTCGGACATGTCGCGTGTGCCTTGCATGATGGTCAATGAAAAAATCGGGTAAGGCGGGCACTGCCCGCCATGGAAGGTTTGCGCATGCGCAGACGGTATTCGGCGGGCAGTATCCGCCCTGCGCGTCCGGTTCCGCAGAAGGCAACCGGCGTCAGTGCAGGCTGTCGCTGATGGCGGCACAGCCCCTGTCGAATGCCTTTACCCAGGTGGCGCCGGCTTGCGATCGGGACGGGCGCACGCAGCGCACCTGGATGGCGTAGCCGTTGTGAAGGTAGTAATGCACCACGTAGGTTTGCGCCACGCTGCCGTCGGTGGCCGTGTAGTGGAACCGTGTGGCCGTGGAGAGCCGCTTGTCCAGGTGATAGTCCGGCAGGCCTTGCGCGCGCGAGCTTTCTTCGTCGATCAGCGCCTGGAACGAGGCGATGCTGGACACCCGCTGGCTGGTCACGGTGACGCGGGCCAAGGCATTCTGGCTGGTGGCCGAGGGATCGGGATACTGGAACACCTGCATTTCCGGATCGCCCCGAGTTTGCAGGATGCGCGGCCAGTCATCCGGTACATAGAACCGGAAATTGCCGTTGGCGAGCGAGTAATGGGCCGCCAGGCAGGCCGGCGCCGCGGTGACCAGCAGCATGAACAGGGCAAGGTGGAATCTACGACGCGCCATCGGCGGCACTCCGGTCGGATTGAAAACGCGATGCGGGCAGGCCCAGCCATTCCAGCGCCGTGCCGTGGAACATGCGTGCCTGTTCTTCGGGCGTGGCATGCAGGGACTCGATGCCGCTGCCGGGCTCCTGTTCGCCCAGCGGGAAGGGGTAGTCGGTACCCAGCATCACGCGGTCGCGGCCGACCACGTCCAGCAGGTAGGCGAGTGCCTGCGGATCGTGCACGCAGGAGTCGAAATAAAGCTGCCTGAAGTACTCCCGCGGATTGCGCGCGTTGTCCACGGCCACCAGATCCGGACGCATGCGGAA
>DASSTF010000139.1:0-17486 GCA_035708045.1 Rhodanobacteraceae bacterium
TTCAGCTGGAAACAGGACGTCGAGGAGAACAAGGAAAACCCGTTCCGCGTGGCCTGGGAAGCGATCGTGAACGGTGTCACCTGGATCTTCAAGAACCACAAGGTCGACCAGTTCGCCACGCGCGTGCCCATCCGCGGCCGCATCGACAACAGCAAGATCGGCACCTGGAAGGCCATCGTCAACGTGCTGCACAACGCTTTTGTCGAGGCCTACAAGCCGCAGCTGGAACACCTCGAACCGGCGCCGAAGGACGACGACGATTGAGCGCTGCCACTCTCCATGCCGGTGTGGCGTGACGTGACCGGAAGCCGGGAAATCTTCAAGACTGGTCAAGCGCGAGATTATATATTACAAATGTAATCGTTAATGTGGCCGCTCGGGAATCCGAAACATGCGCATCCTCTCACGGCATTCATGCCTGCTGTTCGTTCTGGCAAACCTGACCGCGTGCGCCAGCCTGCCCGCACCGCCGCCACCCGCACCGAACACCGAAGTGCAATACCACGCGGTGGCCGACAAGCACACCAGGCATTATCAACTGACCTTCGGCGAAACGGCTGTCACCCCGGCCTTGCGTCGCGATCGCGACCCGCCCGTGTATCCGCCGGCGCTCATCGCGCGACGGTTGCCGCCGGTCAGCGTGCGCGCCAAGCTCATCGTCGACAGCAAGGGCAAGGTCACCGGCGTGCGCTTTGCCGACGCCGACCACGCCGACGCCGTGCGTCGGGCCTTCGAACAGGCCGTGCGCGCGGCCGCGCTCCAGTGGACATTTCTGCCTCTGCTCATCCAGCACTGGAAGGCCATGCCCGACGGCGGCCAGAAGGTGGTCAAAAGCGATCCCATGCCGTTCAGCCAGGACTACGTGTTCCGTTTCTCGCTGGTGAACGGCAAGCCGGTCGTCAGCGGCGGTACCCGGTAGGGCAACGCAGGGGACGACGTCAGAACGACGAGCCCGGTTCCTTCAGAAAGGCCATTTCCTCCTCGCTCGATGCGCGCCCCAGCACGGCGTTGCGATGCGGATAACGCCCGAAGCGATCGATGATGGCCTTGTGCGCATGCTCGAACTGGAGGTTGCCTTCCAGCCCAGGCTGGCTGAAAAGCCGCACCGCCACTTCGTGGATGCGTGACGATTCGCTGTGCATGCAGGGCATGTAGGCGAACGCGCGCCAAGGGACCGGCAATTCGCGATCGTCGCCGCGCGCGACCAGCTCCTGGGCCAGTACCAGCGCCATCGGGTCACAGGCGAAAGCGCGCGGATCATCGCGATACAGATTGCGCGAGAACTGGTCGAGCACGATGATCTCGGCCAGCCGACCGCGTGCGCTCTCGCGCCATGCGAACAGCTCGCCGCGCGCCGCCGCGGCGTGTACAGGGCAGAAGCGCTTGCGAATCGTCTCATCCAGCCTGGTGTCCTTGACGAAGTGCTGGTTCGGTTCCAGCTCGTCGAACCAGAAGGCGAGGATGGCATCGGGATTCATGGCGCGGGCCCGGAGGTGAGGGGTCTTGAGTGTAGCAATCGCGCCGCCGGCCTCACCGGGATATGCGCGCGCATCATTTATCGCCGTCATGGGCGCATGCCAGCATCGGCCTCATTCCGGAGGTGTGTGATGTGTGGTTTTGTGGCGGTGCTGGATCCCGATGGCGACGTGTCGGCGTTGCGCGCGCGCGTGCTCGCGCAGGCGCGGACGTTGCGGCATCGCGGACCGGACTGGAGCGGCGTGCATGCCGAGACGCATGCGATCCTGGCGCACGAGCGCCTGGCGATCGTCGACGTGCTGCATGGCGCGCAACCGCTGGTGTCGGTCGATGGCCAGCGCGTGCTGGCGGTCAACGGCGAAATCTACAACCATCGTGACCTGCGCGCGGATTTCGCCGCCGACACCTTCCGTACCGATTCCGATTGCGAGGTGCTGTTGCCGCTCTACGCCGCGCATGCCGGCCAGTCGCCGGCCGATTGGCTGAATCGCGTCGACGGCATGTTCGCGTTCGTCCTGTGGGATCGCGAGCGCAATGACTGGCTGATCGCGCGCGATCCCATCGGCATCATCCCGCTCTACACCGGGCGCGATGCCGAAGGCCGCCTGTGGGTGGCGTCGGAATTGAAGGCCTTGGCGCCGGTGTGCGTCAGCGTGGAGGCGTTCCCGCCCGGTTGCTGGCAGAGCGCGTCGATGGACAAGCCCGAGCGCTATTACCAACCGGATTGGCGCGCATTCGAAGCGGTCGAGCATGGTCCGCGCGATCCGCAGGCCCTGCGCCAGGCGCTGGAAGCCTCGGTGCATCGTCATCTGATGAGCGACGTGCCCTACGGCGTGTTGCTGTCCGGCGGTCTGGATTCCTCGTTGATCGCGGCCATGGCCGCGCGATGCGCCGCGCGCCGCGTCGAGGACGATGATGCCAGCGAGGCGTGGTGGCCTCGCCTGCACAGTTTTTCCATCGGTCTGGAAGGTTCGCCCGACCTGGCCGCCGCACAAACCGTGGCCGAAGCCATCGGCACCGTGCACCACGGTTTCACCTTCACGGTGCAGGAAGGCCTGGATGCGCTGGATGACGTCATCCGCCACGTCGAAACCTGCGACGTCACCACCATCCGCGCCTCCACGCCGATGTACCTGCTGGCGCGGCGCATCAAGGCCATGGGCATCAAGATGGTGCTCTCCGGCGAAGGCGCGGACGAGCTGTTCGGCGGCTACCTGTATTTCCACATGGCGCCGGACGATGCCGAGTTCCATGCCGAACTGGTGCGCAAGCTCGACGCCCTGCACCTGTACGACTGCCTGCGCGCCAACAAGGCCATGGCGGCCTGGGGCGTGGAGGCGCGCGTGCCGTTCCTGGACCGCGAGTTCATCGACGTGGCGATGAGTCTGGCGCCGGCGGCCAAGCGGCCGGGCGGTGGACGCATCGAGAAGGACATCCTGCGCCGGGCCGGCGCGGGGCTGCTGCCCGAGTCGATCCTGTGGCGGCAGAAAGAGCAATTTTCCGACGGCGTCGGCTATGGCTGGATCGATGCGCTCAAGGGCCACGCTGAGGCGCGGATCCGCGATGCACAGCTGGCACAGGCGGCACGGCGCTTCGCGCACAACCCGCCGAGGAGCAAGGAGGCGTACCTGTATCGCACGATCTTCGAGAAGCATTATCCGGGCGAGGCCGCCGCGCGCCTGGTGCCGGGCGGTCCCAGCATCGCCTGCTCCACACCCACGGCCTTCCGCTGGTCGCAGGCGTTCGCCGGCAACGACGATCCGTCGGGGCGCGCGATCGGCGTGCACATCGCCGCGACCTGACGCGGAGGCGGCGCCGGGATCGCGCCGATGTCGTTCAGTCGCCTGACACGGGCGGGCGGCCGTTGCCGGAACCCATCAACCGACGGTAGTCGCGCGGTGCCATGCCCACGGTGGCCTTGAACTGGCGCGCGAAGGCGCTCTGGTCGACATAGCCGCAGGCCTGGCCGATCGAGGCGATGGCCTCGTCACCTTGCAGGAGACGCATCGCCGAATCGATGCGGAACTTGGTCAGCACCTGCTGCGGGGTGAGCTGGAACACATGCCGGAAATGGCGTTCCAGCTGCGCCACCGACATGCCGGCCAGCTCGGCCATGGCGGTGATGTGGATGCGCTCGTCGTGGTGCGCCTGCATGTGCGCGAGCACCTTGCGCAGGCGGTCGTAGGTGGGATGCCGCCCGTTGGGCTGGCCAAGGTCGCGGGAGATGCCGATGATGCCGAGGATGTCCTCGCCGGCGCGGATCGGCCGCTTGTAGGTGATGCACCAGCCGGGCGTGCGGTTGGCGAAGATGTGCACTTCCAGCTGGTCGCGGATCACGCCGCCGCCGAGCACCTGCCGGTCTTGGTCCGCGTAGGTCCTGCCCATGAAGGCGGGAAACACTTCGTCCGCGCTCCTGCCGATGACGTCCTCGCGCCGCGTCAGGCCCAGACGCCGGACCAGCGTCAGGTTGGCGTGCGTGTAGCGTCCCTCGACGTCCTTGGTGAAAAAGACCACGTCGGGCAGGGCGTCGAACAGCGGGGTCAGGTTGTCGATCGAGATGTGTGTGAGCATGCCGGTTTCACGAATGACAGGTGGATGCAACCTCCGGACCGACGCCACCGGACGGAGGCGGAGGCGTCGGCGTTCCCAGCATTATGCAAACTTCCGCAGCCGGAGCCAGCAAGCGCATCTAGACGGCGCGCTCCGTCCGGTGGAGGATGTGCCCATGCACAGTATCGACTTCATCGACTCGCACACCGGTGGCGAACCCACGCGCGTGATCACCGCCGGCTTTCCCGACCTGGGCGCGGGCAGCATGCGTGAACGGATCGGGCGCTTCCGCACGCAATTCGACCATTGGCGGCGTGCCGCCGTGCTCGAGCCGCGCGGCTCCGATGCCCTGGTGGGCGCCCTGCTGCTGGCGCCGGAGGATGCCTCCGCATGCGCCGGGGTGATCTATTTCAACAACGTGGGCTATCTCGGCATGTGCGGCCACGGCACTATCGGCGTGGTGCGCACGCTCGCGCACATGGGGCGCATCGGCCCGGGGCGCTGCCGACTGGAAACCGTGGTCGGCGTGGTCGACACCGAGTTGTTCGCCGATGGCCGGATCATGGTGGAAAACGTCGAAAGCTACCGACTGGCTCGGGACGTGGCGCTCGACGTGCCTTCGCACGGAAAGGTGCGCGGCGACGTGGCCTGGGGCGGCAACTGGTTCTTCATCACCGAAGACGCGCCGTGCGCCGTGGAGCCTGCCAACATCAAACGCCTCACCGCCTATACCGAGGCCATCCGCGCCAGCCTGGTGCGCCAGGGCATCACCGGCGCCGACGGGGCCGAGATCGACCACGTCGAGATTTCCGCGCCGCCGGATCGCGCGGACATCGATGCGCGCAATTTCGTGTTGTGCCCGGGCATGACCCACGACCGCTCCCCCTGCGGTACCGGCACCAGCGCCAAGGTCGCGTGTCTGGCCGCCGACGGCAAGCTGGAGCCGGGGCGCATCTGGCGTCAGGCCGGCATCCTCGGCACGGTGTTCGAGGCCAGCTACCAGACGGGATCGCGCGGCGTGATGCCGCGCATCACCGGCACGGCCTGGATTGCCGCCAGCGGCCGTTTGCACATCGACGAGCACGATCCGCTGGCCTGGGGAGCCGGTGCGTGACGTCCACATACGACCTCATCGTGGTCGGCGCGGGCATGATCGGCGCGGCATGCGCCGAACGGGCCAGCAGCGAGGGCATGAAGGTGCTCGTTGTCGAACCCGGCGTGGTCGGTGGCGGCGTGACGGCCGCCAGCATGGGACATCTGGTGGCGGTCGACGGCGCACCTGCCGAACTGGCGCTGGCCGGTTACTCGGAAACCCTGTGGGAGTCACTGCGTGACCTGCCGGGCAGCGAATACGACCGTTGCGGCACCCTGTGGGTGGCCGCCGACGAGGCGGATATGGGGCGCATTTCCGGCATGCGCGGGCGTTTGGCGGCGGCTGGCGTGACTTCCGAAGCGGTGGACGCCGCGCAGTTGCGCAGGCTGGAGCCGGCGCTCGCACCGTCGCTGGCCGGCGGCTTGCTGGTCGCAAGCGAAGGCATCGTCTATCCGCCCGCCGTGGCCCGCGAGTTGCTGGCCCGCGCGTGCCGTCTGGGTGCGGAAATACGGCGTGCCCGGGCGATCGCGCTGGGCGACCACGCGCTGACCCTGGATGACGGCGAGCGCGTGCAAGGCACCGTGCTGGTGGCCACCGGCGCCGCCGTGCCGGAATTGTTGCCCGAGCTGCCGCTGCGCCTACGCAAGGGGCATCTGGTGATCACCGAGCGCCATCAGGGCCTGATCCGGCACCAGCTGGTGCAACTGCATTACGCCGACAGTGCGCACGGCGAGACCGACAGCGTGGCCTTCAATGTGCAGCCGCGCCCGACCGGGCAGATACTGATCGGCTCATCGCGCGAATACGATCGTCCCGATCCCGGCGTGTCGCTGCCGATGGTGCGGCGCATGCTGGCGTGCGCGTTCGCGTTCGTGCCGGCGCTGCGGCATCTCCAGGCCCTGCGCATCTGGACCGGCCAGCGTCCGGCCAGCGTGGACGGCCTGCCCTATCTCGGACCGGTACCCACGCGTCGCGGCGTGTGGGTGGCCGCCGGCCACGAGGGCCACGGCATCTGCACGGCGCCAGGCAGCGCCCGGTTGCTGGTCGACCGCCTGCTGGGACGCGAAACCGCTCTCGACATGCGCCCCTACGATCCGGCACGGGTGCTGGCATGAGCGCCCGCGTGGAAATCTCGATCAACGGCCGGCGCCTGCACGTGCCCGAAGGCATCAGCGTGGCGGCCGCCATCGCCCGCGCCGGGCAGCCGTTCCGGCGCTCGCTGCGCGGCGAGCCGCGGGCACCGTGCTGCGGCATGGGGGTGTGTTTCGAATGCCGTGTCGGCATCGACGGCCGGCCGCACCAGCGCGCCTGCATGGTGAACGTGTGCGATGGCATGCGGATCGATACCGATGGCTGATGCCGTGCACTGCGACATCGTCATCGTCGGTGCCGGACCGGCTGGACTGGCCGCGGCGGGCGTGGCCGCCGGATCCGGGGCCAGCGTCGTGCTGCTGGATGCGAACGAGCGCGCGGGCGGCCAGGTATGGCGGCACGATGTCGAGCACACCACGCCGGCACGTATCCGGCGTCGCATCGCGCGGGCACGGCAATCCGACCGGGTGCGCTTCATGGCGCGGACCGCGGTGGTCGCGGTCGAAGGCAACCGGCTGCTGCTTGAACAACCGCAGGGCGGCCAGTGGCTGTCGTTCGGGTCCCTGATCCTGGCCACGGGGGCGCGCGAATTGCTGTTGCCGTTTCCGGGTTGGACCCTGCCCGGCGTGACCGGCGCCGGCGGCCTGCAGGCCCTGGCCAAGCAGGGCTGGCCACTGGCCGGACGCCGCGTGGTGATCGCCGGCAGCGGTCCGCTGCTGCTGGCGGCCGCGGCCACCGCGCGACGTCACGGTGCGCACGTCCTCGGCGTGTTCGAACAGGCTGTCTCCATGCACCGCTTCGCGGCCGGCCTGTGGCGCTGGCCGGGCAAGGCCTGGCAGGCCGCCGTCCTGCGTGGCCGGCTGGCAGGCGTGCCCTATCGCCAGGGCAGCGTGGTCACGCGCGCGCGCGGCGACGGCCAGGTGCGCGAGGTGGACATCGACGGACCGCATGGCCGTGAACGATTGGCCTGCGACCTCCTCGGCGTGGGTTACGGCCTAGTGCCCGACGTGCGCCTGGCGCAGATGCTCGGCTGCCGTCTCGAACGCGATGGCGCGCATCCGCGCGTGGCCGTGGATACGCACCAGCGCAGCAGCCGGCCCGACGTGTACGCCGCCGGTGAAGCCTGCGGCATCGGCGGGCGCGACAGCGCCTGGCTGGAAGGCGCCATCGCCGCCTGCGCGGCCATCGGGGCGACATCCCGATGGGCGGCCCTGCAACGCCGGCGGCGGCATGCGCGCGCCTTCGCGGCGCATCTGCACCGCCATTTCGCGCTGGATGCACGCATCCGTTCACTGGCTGAACGCGACACCACGATCTGTCGCTGCGAGGATGTGCCGATGGCCGCACTGGATGCCTGCGACGACGCGCGCGCCGCGAAGCTCGCATCGCGTTGCGGCATGGGGGCGTGCCAGGGGCGCATCTGCGGCACGGCCCTGGCCGAACTCGGCCGTTTCATGCCCGAAAATCCGCGGCCGCCGCTGTTTCCCGTCCGGCTGGAGACACTCGCGGTCGACCCCGGACAGACCCCGGCCTCGTGACATGCCATGTGCCGATATCCGCATCGGACGCAGGGAAACGATGCAAGCCGCGCGCAGACCGACCCGCTAAGGTGGAACATGCCCGTTCCACGCGGCATCGATCGAATCCCACCCAAGGAAAACCGCCATGCAACTCGACGGCATCTACGTTCCCCTCGTCACGCCTTTCGATGCGGACGGCGCGCTCGACACGGCCACGCTGGAAGCCCTGGTCGAGGCGATGATCGACAAGGGCGTGGCCGGGCTCGCCGCCTGCGGCACCACCGGCGAGTACTATGCCCTCGACGATGCCGAGCGCACGCAGGTGCTGGAAACGGTGCATCGTGTCGCCGCGGGGCGCATCGGGCTGATCGCCGGCATCGGCGACCTGTCCTCGCGGCGCTCGCTCGAACGCGCCGCCGAGGCGGCCGCCATCGGCTACGACAGCCTGCTGCTGTCGCCGCCGCCCTACAGCCTGCCCGACCAGGCCGGCATCCGCGCGCACTTCGAACACGCGGCCGGGCATTGCGAGCTGCCGATCATCATCTACAACTTCCCGGCGCGCACCGGCGTCAACGTGGCGTTCGACACGGTGGCCGCGCTGGCCGCACATCCCAACATCATCGGCATCAAGGAATCGAGCGGCGACTTCAGCCAGGCGTTGCGCATGCTGCAGGCCGATCTCCCCGACTTCCAGGTGATCTGCGGCTGCGACGATCAGCCCGCCGACTTCTTCTTCTGGGGTGCGAAGGCATGGATCGCCGGCGCCGGCAACGTGTTTCCGGGCGAGCAGGTGGCCCTGCACGCCGCGGCCATGGCTGGCGACTGGGACCGCGTGCGCGCGCTGATGCGCGCCATGTATCCGGCCCTGCATTCGATGGAGTCGGGCGACTACAACCAGAAGGCCAAGGCCGGCTGCCTGAACGGCACGCTGGACGTCGGCGACGTACGACTGCCGCTGCTGCCGCTGGATGCGACGGCGCGACAGGCTTTCCGCGAACTCATTGCAGCGAGGTGAACCATGCCACTGGGCAAGACGGACATCTTCGAACGCGCCGCGCAGGGCCGCTTGCGCGCGCCTCAGCTCATCCCCGGTTTCCGGGGCAACGATGACGGCCTGGTCAACCGCACGCCCATCGACGACAGCGTGATCGGCACGCTCGGTGACGGCGACGCGGTCGAGGTCGACGCGGCGGTGAAGGTGGCCCGCAGCTGCTTCGAAGCCGGCACGTGGCGGCGCAAAAGCCCGGCCGAGCGCAAGCAGGCGATGCTGGCCTGGTGCGATCTGCTGGACGAGCATGCCGAAGAGATCGCGGCACTGGACTGCATCGACGCGGGCAAGCCGATCGACGAGTGCGAGGCGACCGACATTCCCGACACCATCGCCACGTTGCGCTGGTACGCCGAAACCGCCGACAAGTGTTTCGGCCGCATCGCGCCCACCGGCGAAGGCGCGACCGGCCTGATCGTGCACGAGCCTATCGGCGTGGTGGGCGCGGTGCTGCCGTGGAACTTTCCGGCCCAGATGTATGCGTGGAAGGTCGGTCCGGCGCTGGTCACCGGCAACAGCGTCATCGTCAAGCCGGCCGAACTGACCCCGCTGTCGGCCGTGCGCATGACCGAACTGGCGCATCAGGCCGGCATTCCGCCCGAGGCGCTGATGGTCGTCAACGGTCGCGGCGAGCAGGCCGGCGAGGCGCTCGGGCGGCACAAGGATGTCGACATGGTGTCGTTCACCGGTTCCACCGAGGTCGGCCGCCGCTTTCTGAAGTACGCTGCCGAGAGCAACCTGAAGCGCATCGTGCTCGAGTGCGGCGGCAAGAATCCGCAGGTGGTGTTTGCCGATGCCGATCTCGATGCCGCCGTCGGTGACATTCTCTCGGCCGCTTTCTGGAACATGAGCGAAAACTGCAGCTGCGGTTCGCGCTTACTGGTGCACGAAAACGTCAAGGACGCGCTGCTGGAAAAACTGCACGCCGGTCTGTCGGCCTGGAAACTGGGCGATCCGCGCAAGCCGGGCGTGCGCCTGGGGCCGATGGTTGAACGCGCGCATTTCGAGAAAGTGAAAAGCTTCCTCGACCGGGCCCGGGTCGAGGGTCTGCGTTGCGTCATCGGCGGCAGGGTGCGTCAGGATTTCCTGAGCGGCTGGTACGTGGAACCGACGGTGTACGCCGACGTCGGACCCGACTCGCGCCTGTTCCGGGAAGAGATCTTCGGCCCGCTGCTGACGGTCACCGCTTTCACCGACGAGGCCGAAGCTGTCGGACTGGCCAACGACACCGGCTACGGCCTGGCCGCGTCGGTATACACCGAAAACATGCATTGCGCCCGACGCGTCGCCGCCGCCATCCGGGCCGGCACCATTTCCGTCAACGGCTTTTCCGAAGGCGATATCACCACGCCATTCGGCGGCTACAAGCTGTCGGGTTTCGGCGGGCGCGACAACGGCATGGAAGCGCTCGACCAGTACCGCGAGACCAAGACGATCTGGTATGTCGAACGCGAGGCGTGAGCCGGCGCTGCGGATGGCGGCGATTATGCTCAATTCCGCATCCAAATTTCACAAAAAACACAAGAAACCGGATGCCGCCGGTGCCAGCATGACAGACAAGCGATACACACGAACCGAGCATTCGCGCAGGTACCGGAAAAACGGCTGACGGGGCTTGAAATCGTTGCCTGATTGGCAGCGCGGAAGGGGTGCCGCCTTCAGGGGGAACCACCCGAGCCATCCTTCGTCATCCTCCGGCACATCTGTTCCCGTTCACTGCGGGACGGGCGATCGTTGCCTGCATTATGCGGATTTCTCTCATCGTGTGTGTTCGTGTCGATCTGCATCCATCCCGGGGAGGGGAAATCATGAATGCCACATCCATGCGCGCGGCGTCCCGCGTGCGTACGCTCACTCTTGCGGTGCTGCTGTCGCTGGCCGGCGGCATCGGCGTGTCCCACGCGCAATCGGTCACCGGCGGACTGCACGGCAAGGCGCCGCGGAAGGCCACGGTCACGGTCACTCGTGCCGACACGGGCTATGCCCGGACGGTCGATGTCGACCAGCAGGGCACGTATTCCGTGAATCTGCTGATGCCCGGCCACTACCAGGTGAAGGTGGTCGAGGACGGCCAGGTCCTTGGCCGCTACACCGTCAATGTCAATCCCAACATGTCGGCGGTGGTGCCCGCGGTGGTGACCTCGCTGGGCACCATCGAAGTGACCGCCGCGCCGATCGATTTCAGCACGGTGATCAATCCCATCGATGTCACCACGCCGGAGGTGTCGACGATCTACGACGCACGTCTGCTGCACGACCTGCCACTCAACCAGCTCAACATCTACCAGATTCCCAAGCTTGATTCGGCGGTGCGAACCGCCGGCATGGCCGGGCGTTCGATGCCGCAGATCGGCGGCGCCAGCCCCAGCGAAAACCGCTACTACTACAACAACTTCGATACCAGCTACGACGTCAACGGCGACGGCACGCTGACCCTGCCGCAGGAAGCCATCCAGAGTACCCAGCTGGTGACCGGCAGCGCCGCACTGAGCCTGGCCAGCACCACCGGCGGCATCATCCTGTCGACGGTCAAGCAGGGCACCAACGATTTCCACGCCGGCTACACCGCCACCTGGACGCCGGCAACCTCCCGTCTGGCCAGCCCGCGCGGGCGCGACACCTACAACAGCCAGGGCCAGTACTACATCTACCAATCGCATGACACCTGGGGGCCTTCGCTGCACAACTTCGTGTGGGCCTCGGGGCCGGTGGTGAAGGACAAGGTGTTCTTCTACGCGTTGTTCGGGCGTTCCTACCCGTCGCGCAGCACCTCGTACGGCGGCAGCACGAAAGACGTCTACAGTTCCGACAACAAGGACGCGCTGGTCAATTTGACCTGGAACATCACCAACCGGCAGTCGCTGGATCTGATGGGCACCAAGCAGTGGTACAACTATTCCACTGTCGAATACCAGCTCAACCAGTCCTACACGACGTCGATCGATCCCGATTCACGCGCATGGACCGGCGAGAAGTCCGGGCAGAAACTGTTCATCGGCAACTACAGCTGGCAGATGACCGACAACCTGCAATTGCGGCTGATGGGCGCGTACACGCGCGACCACATCAATGACCTGCAGGCGATCATGAACCAGCCGTACGTCACCGACTACGACTGGAACATGGGCGTGTCGCATCTCCTGCATGGCAGTCCGGGCGGCTCCTACGAGCCCACCAATTTCTGGTACGCCAAGCGCGGATATCAGGGCCAGCTGGTGTGGGAGGTGGGCGAGCACACGCTCAAGGCCGGCATCAACGACTACACCAACTACTATCACTACCAGCCGCAAACCAATCCGCTCGGCAACTGGACCTACTATTACAACCTGACGCCGGGCACGCTGTGGGACGGCGCCGCCGTGGTGCCGCCCAACGGGCAGATCGCCTACACGTTCCAGTACACCACCGGAGGGACCTTCACTGCCAAGCAGAAGTCCTATTACGTGCAGGATCTGTGGCAGGTGGCGCCGCGCTGGTTGCTGTCCTACGGCGTGCGCTACGACAAGATGGCCAACCAGTCCACCGACGGCAGTTCGTACCTGAGCATGAACGTGTGGTCGCCGCGCATCGGCCTGGCCTGGGACGTGCATGGCGACAGCACGCTCAAGATCGGCGCCAATGCCGGCAAGTACACGTTGCCGATGCCGTCCAACCTGAGCTACACCATCGCCTCGCCGCAGACCTACATCGTCAGGTATTACGCGGCCGACAAGCGTGATCCGGCCACCCAGGTGCCGGTCAACCCCACGCTGCTGCACACCACGGTGTGGAACAACGGCGAGGTGCCGCAATTGCAGGCCCTGTCCAGCCGCAACATCAAGAATACCTACCAGTACGAGTTCCAGCTGTACGCGCAGCAGCAGCTGACCCCGTCGTGGTCGCTGCTGGCCAAGGCCGACGCATCGATCATCAAGAACGTCGTCGACCAGGTTTGCGACGACACCGGCCTGATCAGTGATTACATCCACCAGCACGGTCATCCGAACTATGCCGGTCTGGTGGGCAACTGCACCGAGTTCAATCCGAGCCGTTCGATCGTGCTGCGCGACGACCTGGACAACAACGGCAAACTGCAGGACATCACCATCCCGAACAGTTATCTCGGCTTTCCGCGGCCGCAGCGCAAGTACTACGACATGACCCTGCGCCTCACCCATGCGCGCACCGCGCAGCAACCGTGGTACCTGAGCGGCAGCTACACGTGGGCGCACCTGTACGGCAACTGGGATGGTTACACCAACCTCACCCGAAGCACCACGCCGGAACCGGGCGAAAGCGGCGACTACCTGTTCCCGGAACTCACTGTGGGCAGCAACGGCAACCTCGCCGGCGACGTGCGTCACAGCTTTACCCTGAGCGGCGAGTATTACTGGCACAACGGCCTGCGCATCGGCGGCGTGCTGTATGCGCATACCGGTTCGGCCTACAGTTGTTTCGGCTCCTATCCCGACCCGAGCAATGCCGTGCTGATCCAGGAGCGCCAGATCTTCCACTACTGCGTCGGCAAGCTGTCGCCGCAGGGCAGCGCCTGGCGCGCACCGTTCTTCTGGCAGCTGGATTTCAACATCGGCTACGACTGGGACATGGGCAAGGCCGGCAAGCTCAGCGTCAGCCTCAACATCTTCAACCTGACCAACCGGCAGGGCGTGTTGAGTCGCGACATGACCGGCGACCAGGGCAATTTCGACGCCAACGGCCAGGTCATCCGCTCACCGTGGTTCATGGCGCCGAGCTCGCTGCAGTCGCCACGCTACACCTCGCTGTATCTGCGTTACGCATTTTGAGCTGCGCGATGGCTACTCCCCCCGGATCCGGCCCGCGGTGGCCGGATCCGGTCTTTTTGCGACATGCTTCCGGAGAATCCTGATGTTTTCGACCCTGCGCACCCTGACGATCGCCGGCATTTTGCTGGGTGTCCTGCCGTGCCTGGCGCAGGCTCAGGGCACGCGGGCCGACTACGTCCGTGCCGAGCAGTTCCTGGATGGCAATCTCGCCGCCAAGATCCGTTTCGCCTACGTGGCACCGCACTGGATCGACTCGGGCGACCGCTTCTGGTATCTCGATGACGGCCCGGGCGGCAAGCGTTTCATCGAGGTGAATCCTGCCGAGGGCACGCGTGGACCGGTGTTCGACCAGAGGCGTCTGGCGGCAGCACTGTCGAAGACCGCGGGCCATGACTATGCGCCGGACCGGCTCCCGTTCGACAGCTTCCGCCTGACCGACCACGGCCAGGCCATCCGCTTCGAGGTCGACGGCGTGCGCTGGCAATGCCGGCTGTCCGCCGACACCTGCACGAAACAAGAGCGCCATGGCGGGCATGCCGACCTCGTGTCGGTGTCACCCGATGGCCATTGGGCCGCTTTCGTGCGCGGCCACGACCTGTACGTGCGCAATCGCGACAACGGCCAGATCACGCAGCTGACCTGGAACGGGCAGGCCAAGAACAGTTACGCCACCGGCTGGCCGTGGCTGGAAATGATGGTGGACGAAGGCGTGACCAACGGCGCCGATGCGCGCATGGAGCCGCAGGTGTTCTGGTCGCCCGATTCCACCCGGCTGGTCACCTATCGCCTGGACACGCGCCGCACCGGCTATCTGGACAGCATGCAATACGTGCCGCCGCACCAGTTGCGCCCGCGCGTGTTCCACTACCTGTATCCGTTGCCCGGCGAGCCGCTGCCGCTGGCCAGCCCGATCGTGTTCCAGTTGGGCAAAAAGGTGCGACGCATCGACGTCAAGACACCGCCACTGGCGATCCAGACCTGGGGCGACCCCACGTTCCACTGGTTCGGCGACAATCGACACATCCGCTACCTGTACAAGGGTCGCGGCGAGAAATACGTGGAGTTGCGCGGGATCGATGCCGTGACCGGGCACCAGCGCGTGATTTATCGTGAGGACGCCAAGCCGTACCCGTACGTGGATCCCTACACCACCGATCACCGCTTCATCGACCATGGCAAGCGTTTCCTGTGGACGTCCGGCCGCAGCGGCTGGATGCAGCTGTACCTGTACGACACCGCCAGCGGTCACCTGATCCGCCGTCTCACGCACGGGCACTGGGCAGTGCGCCGCATCGTGCATGTGGATGCAAAGCGCGGCGAGGTGTATTTCCTGGCCAGCGGCGTGCACAAGGGCATGAACCCGTACGACACGCAGCTGTACCGCGTCAGTCTGAAGGGCGGCGCGATGCACTTGCTGACGCCGGAAAAGGCCTACCACCAGGTGCGTATGTCGCCGGACGGCAAGTACTTCATCGACAACTACTCCACGCCGGATGATCCGGGACAAGTGGTCCTGCGACGCAGCAGCGACGGCCAAGTGGTCATGCCACTGGAGAAGACCGACACCCGCTGGCTGACCCGGCAGGGCTGGGTGCCGCCGATCCCGTTCCGGGGCACCGCGACCGACGGCAAAACCGCGCTGTACGGCCTGATCGTGCGCCCCGTGCATTTCGACCCGGCGCGCAAGTACCCGGTGCTCGAATACATCTACACCGGTCCGCACAACTTCTTCGTGCCCAAGACCTTCGGCGGCACCATGAACCTGCAGGCCATGGCCAATCTCGGTTTCGTGGTGGTGATGATCGACGGGCGCGGCACAGCCTGGCGCTCGCGCAAGTTCCGTGATTTCTCGTACCACAACCTCGGCAACGTGTTCGGCGACCACGTGGCCATGATCAAGCAGATGGGCGCGAAGTACCCGTGGATGGACTTGAGCCGCGTCGGCATCTACGGCTACTCCCACGGTGGTTATGGTTCCACCCGCGCGTTCCTGCAGTACCCGGATTTCTACAAGGTCTGCGTGTCCACCTCCGGCGACCACGACGCACGTCTGGACAAGGCCGGCTGGAACGAGCTGTTCCAGGGTTATCCGGTGGGCAAGGATTACGACGAGCAGGCCAGCGAGACGCTGGTCAAGCGCCTCAAGGGCCACCTGCTGCTGATCCACGGCGACATCGACGGCAACGTCAACATGGCCGAGACCATGCGCCTGGTGGACGCGCTGATGGACGCCGACAAGCCGTTCGACATGCTCATCGTGCCGAACATGGCGCACGGCGACAGCGGCCCGCACGCCAATTACGTCATGCTGCGGCGCTGGAACTACTTCGTGCGTCACCTGATGGGCGTCACGCCGCCGCATGACTTCACGCTGGAAGTGGCGCATCCGCCGGCCGATTGACCTGTCGGCCCGCGGGGCGTGATGCGACAATGGCGGCTCGTCGCCACCGATTCAGACAACGGGCCGTCATCGACATGCGCATCGCCTCGTGGAACGTCAACTCGCTCAATGTGCGCCTGCCCCATTTGCAGGCATGGATGGCCAACGCCCAACCGGACATCGTCGCCCTGCAGGAAACCAAGCTGCCGGACGACCGGTTTCCGGTCGAGGCCGTCGAGGCGATGGGTTGCCATGTCGTCTTCAGCGGGCAGAAGACCTACAACGGCGTGGCCATCATCTCGACGCAGCCGTTGACGGACGTGGTTACCGACCCGCCCAACCTCGGTGACCCGCAGCGGCGCATCCTTGCCGCCACCATCGGCGACCTGCGCGTGATCAACCTGTACGTCGTCAACGGCAAGTCCGTGGGCGACGAAAAGTACGAGTACAAGCTGGACTGGCTCAAGCGCGTGCGCGACTTCGTGGCCGACGAGCTGACACGCCACGACCAGCTGATCGTGCTGGGCGATTTCAACATCGCCCCGGACGACCGCGACGTGCATGATCCGGAGGCCTGGCGCGACAAGATCCTGTGCTCGCCGCCGGAACGCGCGGCGCTGGCGGCGCTGACCGATCTCGGTCTGGCCGACAGCTTCCGCATGCTCAACGACGAGCCCGGCCACTACAGCTGGTGGGATTACCGCCAGGCCGGTTTCCGCCGCAATCTGGGCCTGCGCATCGACCTGATCCTGGTCAGCCGGGCCCTGCAGCCGTCGGTGCGCGCGGCCGGCATCGACCGCGAACCGCGTACCTGGGAGCGCCCGTCCGACCACACCCCGGTGACACTCGAACTGGAATGAACACTGGCGCCTGCAAAGCCTTACAATAACGCCATGGGTACCCGTTCCACAGAATGGCCGCGCATGCTTGCCGATACCGAGCTCGATGAGCTCGATCGCTTTTTGCGCGCGCGCGCCGACGACGACAGCCTGATGCTCGATGGCGTGCACGGCCTGCTGACGGCGCTGGCCATCGGCCCCACGGCCATCGCGCCGGACGAGTGGTTGCCGCAGGTGTTGAGCAAGCCTTTCGCCGATGCCGAGGAAGGCGAACGCGTGCTGGCCCTGCTGGCGCAGCTCAACGACTCCATCCCGGTGGAGCTGAGCATGGACGCGTATCAACCCATTCTGGGCGAGCTGGACCCGACCCAGGTCATGGGCGATCCCGACGTGCCGGTGCTGACCGCCGCCGGCTGGTGCGAAGGCTTCAGCCGCGGCATCGACCTGCGCGCCGCGCTGTGGGAAAAGCGTCTGGCCGAAGATCCGCAGCTGATGGAACTGCTCGGCCCGATCATGGCGCTGGCCGTGGACGAAGGCGTGCTCAGCACCGACATCGACATCGAGCACCTGTCAGACGACGAGTACGATGAATGCCTGGCCCAGGTGCCGCAGGTACTCGGCGCGGTGGCCCACTACTGGCGGGTACGCGCCCCCAGCGCCAGCGAGCGTCGCGTGGCCGCGCAGAAGCGCCGCTTCGGCCCCAC